>NZ_RZOZ02000004.1:35042-530577 GCF_003999155.2 Mesorhizobium sp. M1D.F.Ca.ET.231.01.1.1 | reverse complement strand
TTCTCAGGCTCTCTTGACTATTCTGTATTGTTCGACGGATCGCCTCTGTCGTTGTGGCGCTGCCGTGAAGAACCTGGCCCATAGTGCATCCTTCCATTCTTGGGAAAACAATGCACCATCAAATGCCGGGATCAAACACCTAGGGTCTCCGCGACGTCGCTCCGCGACTGCTACGCCCTAGGATGACGAAGTTGTGGAGGCTCAGCCAATTTTCACCATTTGGTGGCACCCGCCAGCCGGCAAGCTAGAGAGATCGACCTGCTCTCCCGGCAAAATAAAGACAATCTCTCTACCTACGGCTGCCGAGACAGCCTCTCTGTCTCGACCGTGCGGCTAATCTCTCCGCATCGCCTCGGCACCGGGAGACCTGATCGATGTCCGCGCATTTTGCACGCCCGCACCGTCACGAAGCACTCGACCGTCTTGCCGATCGCCGGCTGCTGCGCGATCTCGGCTATGTCGGCGGTCACTGGACGGCCGGCCATTCGGCCGCGAGCTTCGAAGTGACCGACCCGGCCACCGGCTCCACCGTGGCCTTCGTCGCCGCGCTCGATGCCAGGCAGACGACCGAGGCGATCGACGCGGCTTCCCGCGCCCTGCCTGCCTGGCGCTCGGCCCTGCCGCAGGAGCGTTCCAAAATTTTGCGAAAATGGTTCGACCTGATCGTCGCCGCCAACGACGACCTGGCGCTGCTGATGACGCTGGAACAGGGCAAGCCGCTGAAGGAGTCGCTGGGCGAGATCGACTACGCCGCTTCCTTCGTCGAGTGGTATGCCGAGGAAGCAAAGCGTCTCAACGCCGAAAGCGTCACCAGCCATCTACCCAATGCCGAGATGAGCGTGCGCCGCGAGCCGCTCGGCGTCGTCGGCGTCGTCACCCCGTGGAATTTTCCATCGGCCATGCTCACCCGCAAGGCGGCCGCGGCCCTTGCCGCCGGCTGCACCGTCGTGGCGCATCCGTCCTCCGAGACGCCGCTGTCGGCCCTGGCGCTGGCCGAGCTCGGTGAGCGCGCCGGCCTGCCGGCCGGCGTCTTCAACGTCGTCACCGGCGATGCCCGCACGATCGTCGGCACGATGTGCGCTGATGCGCGCGTGCGGGCCATGAGCTTCACCGGCTCGACCGAAGTCGGCAGGCTGATCGCCGCGCAGAGTGCTGCGACGATGAAGCGGCTGGTCATGGAGCTCGGCGGCCATGCGCCGCTGATCGTCTTCGACGATGCCGATATAGACAAGGCGGTGACGATCGCGCTCGACGCCAAATTCGCCACCTCCGGCCAGGACTGCCTTGCCGCCAACCGCATCTATGTGCAGCGGTCGATCTACGAACGGTTCTGCGCTGCTTTCGCCCGCCGCATCGAGCGACTGCGCACCGGCAACGGGCTCACCGGCAACGCCGATATCGGACCGCTGATGCATGAGCGCGCGGTCACGAAGGTGGAGGAGCAGGTCGCCGACGCGCTCGCCCGCGGCGCGCGCTGCCTGACCGGCGGCAAGCGTCACGCGGCCGGGCCGCTGTTCTTCCAGCCGACGCTTCTCGTCGATGTGACGGACGACGCGCTGATCATCCATGAGGAAACCTTCGGCCCGGTCGCCGCCGTGACGTCGTTCGACGACGAAGCGGAGGTCGTCGCCCGCGCCAATGCCACAGAATATGGCCTCGTCGCCTATGTCGTGACCGAAAGCGGCGCCCGACAGGCGCGCATGGGCCGCGCGCTGGACTACGGCATGGTCGCCATCAACCGGGTCAAGATCACCGGCGCGCCGATCCCGTTCGGCGGCGTCAAGCAGTCCGGCATCGGCCGCGAAGGCTCGCGCCACGGCCTCGAAGCCTTCACCGATCTCAAGTACCTTTGCCTGGATGTCGCGTAAGCCATCCCGGAATTTTCAGGAGTAAAAAGATGCTCGAACAATCCAACGAACTCTCGGCCTGGGATCGCGACCACTTCTTCCATCCCTCGACGCATATGGGCACGCATGCGCGCGGTGATTCGCCGGCCCGCATCATGGCCGGCGGCGACGGCGTCACCATCTGGGACAACACCGGCAGGAAGAGCATCGATGCCTTCGCCGGCCTCTATTGCGTCAATGTTGGCTACGGACGCCAGAAGATCGCCGATGCCATCGCTGAGCAGGCGAAGAACCTCGCCTACTACCATGCCTATGTCGGCCACGGCACCGAGGCCTCGATCCGGCTTGCCAAGATGATCATCGACCGCGCCCCGAAGGGCATGAGCCGAGTCTATTTCGGCCTCTCCGGCTCCGATGCCAACGAGACCAACATCAAGCTGATCTGGTACTACAACAACGTTCTCGGCCGTCCCGAGAAGAAGAAGATCATCTCGCGCTGGCGCGGCTATCACGGCTCGGGCGTGATGACGGGATCGCTGACCGGGCTGGAGCTCTTCCACAACGCCTTCGACCTGCCGCGCGCGCCGATCCTGCACACCGAGGCGCCCTACTATTTCCGCCGCGTCGACCGCTCGATGAGCGAGGAGCAGTTCTCGCAATATTGCGCCGACAAGCTCGAGGAGATGATTGTCGCCGAAGGCCCGGATACGGTCGCGGCCTTCATCGGCGAGCCGATCCTCGGCACCGGGGGCATCGTGCCGCCGCCGGCCGGCTATTGGGAAAAGATCCAGGCCGTGCTGAACAAATACGACGTGCTTTTAGTCGCCGACGAGGTGGTCACCGGCTTCGGCCGTCTCGGCACCATGTTCGGCTCCGACCACTACGGCATCAAGCCGGACCTGATCACCATCGCCAAGGGGCTGACCTCGGCCTATGCGCCGCTTTCCGGCGTCATCGTTTCCGATAAGGTCTGGCAGGTGCTGGTCAAGGGCTCCGACAAGCTGGGTTCGCTCGGCCATGGCTGGACCTATTCGGCGCACCCGATCTGCGTTGCCGCGGGCGTCGCCAATCTCGAACTGATCGACGAGATGGATCTGGTGCGGAATGCCGGCGAGACCGGCGCCTACTTCCGCGCCGAGCTCGCCAAGGCCGTCGGTGGCCATAAGCATGTCGGCGAGGTGCGCGGCGACGGCATGCTGGCCGCGGTCGAATTCGTCAAGGATCGCGATGATCGCGTCTTCTTCGATCCGGCCCTGAAGGTCGGGCCACAAATCGCGACGGCGCTTGCCGCCCATGGCGTTCTTGGCCGCGCCATGCCGCAGGGCGATATCCTCGGCTTCGCGCCGCCGCTCTGCCTGACGCGCGAGGAGGCCGACATGATCGTCGCCAAGACCGCCGACGCGGTGAACAGCGTGTTTGCCAGTATCTGAGAAGCGACATCTGAGAAGCGACATGAATGCCATGACCGGAACCGTTCCAGCAACGATGGCCGCCGTGCAGCTCACCGGCCATGGCGGACTGGAAAAGCTCGTCTATCGCACCGACGTGGAGGTGCCCTCGCCCGCCGCCAGCGAAGTGCTGGTCAAGGTCAGCGCCTGCGGCATGAACAACACCGACGTCTGGGTGCGCCAAGGCGCCTACGGCACGGAGGAGGACGCGGCCGCGGTGTCGACCTGGCGCCGGCAGGGCAACACGCTGACCTTTCCGCGCATCCAGGGCACCGACACGGTGGGCACCATCGTCGCCGTCGGTGACGGCGTGCCGGCAAGCCGCATCGGCGAGCGCGTGATGGTCGACTTCTCCATCTACAACCGCGACGACGATTCGCTTGCCGACATCGACTATATGGGCCACGGCCGCGACGGCGGATACGCCGAGTACCAGGCGCTGCCGGCCGCGAACGCGCATGTCGTCGACACAGACTTGGGCGATGTCGAGCTCGCCACCTTCTGCTGTGCCTACCTCACCGGCGAGCAGATGCTGGAACGCGCCGCGCTGAAGGCCGGCGAGCGGGTGCTGGTCACCGGCGCCTCCGGCGGCGTCGGCTCCGGAATCATGCAGCTGGCGCGGGCGCGCGGCGCCATTCCCTATGCGCTCGTCGGCAAGGGCAAGGAGCAGGCTGTGCTCGATATCGGCGCCGAGAAGGTGATCACGCGCGGCGTGGCTGACCTGCCGGCCGCGGTGAACGAAGCGACAGGCGGAAAACCAATCGACGTGGTCGCCGACCTTGTCGGCGGCGCCATCTTCAACGACCTGCTGCGCGTCCTGCGGCCCGAAGGCCGCTACACCACGGCAGGCGCCATCGCCGGCCCGGTCGTGCAGCTCGATCTGCGCACCATGTATCTGAAGCAGCTTCAGCTGCACGGCTCGAGCCAGGGCACCAGGGGCGATTTCCGCCGCATCGTGCGCTACATCGAGGAGAAGAAGATCAGGCCGTTGGTCGGTGGCGTCTACAAACTGTCCGACTTCCACCGCGCCCAGGCGGACTTCATGGCCAAGGATTTCGTCGGCAAGCTCGTGGTGGTGCCGGACGCGGTGGCGAACGCCGGCGGATGAGACGGTCGAATGTCGAGGCTCTGCGTTCCGGCGATCACCCCAGCTCCAGCGTGGTGATGCCGAAGACCTTGGTCGGCGCGTTGCCCGGCTTGCCGCCCTTGTACATGCGGGTCGTCGTGAAGCCCGCAACCATGCCGGCGGCCTGAAGCATGGCCGTGAAGCCGACCTGGGTGGCCGGCACATCGATGTGCAGCACTTCGCCCGCTGTCCTGTCCGACAGCGTCGCCACCAGCGCCAAGGCTGTGTCCATCCCATCTGCGAACAGCGGGCCGATCTTGAATCCCTCGCGGCATCGGCGTGCTGCGCCATAGCCGGCAATGCCGGCCGAACCGGCGGACATGAGCGCGATCCGCGGCGGCTGCAGCCATTCCCGCAGGAAGGCTTCGCGCGGCGCCGGGAAGCACTGGCGGTCGTAGGCGAGGATTTCGGCGGAGCCGGCGGCCGTCGCAGGCAGGATGTCGCCGCCGCCGGCCAGGCGGACAGCTCCTCCGCTGAAGCGGACGGTCTCATAGGCAGGCACGAACCCCTTGCGCTGGTAGTTGGTCCTTTGCTCGGGCACGCCGTCGAGGCCGATGATCCGCTCGCCGAGCCGGGCCATGCCGGCGTCCCAGACCGCTTTGCCATGGCCTTCGCCACGCCGGTCGGGCCGGCAGATATAGAGGCCGATGAAGCCGAAACCCGCGCCATAGGCGACAGCCGAAATGCCGGCCATCATCTCGCCGCCGACAAAGGCGCCGATGAACCCTTCCGGATCGGCGGCCCGCAGAGCGGGCGCATCGCCGATACCCGGATTCCAGCCTTCCGCCGCGGCCCAGTCGATGAGCGTTTCCACTTCGCTGGCGGTCAGCGTCCGGATCGTTCTCGGCATTGTCTCACTCGGCTGCGGCCTGGATTTCAGGTTGCCACGATAGGTCGTGGCCCGCGGCTTGCAAAGGGCGTCTTTCCCAGGCGGGCTGGCAAGGTGGTGAAGGACTAACGCGGCGCGCGTCAGCCGGATGACGGAGCAAAGGTCTGACGATCGCAGCGTTCTGACCAGGCTTGCGCCTAGAGTGATTTTTCAAACCGAAGCAAAGAGTTAGCGAGGGACGCGCCGAGCAATCCTCCGTTGTTCCAAAGGGCAACTGGACACAATCGGCGAAGGCTATAAATCTGCATCTGCCTTTGCCTGGAATCGAATGGAGTGCCGCAGGAAATGCCGCTGAGCGCCGAAGAGATCGCCAGTCATCCGGCAGCACTCCGTGGTGTCCAGGAACAGTCGCGCGCGCTCATCCATATCTACGAAACCAGCCCGCGCCTTGCCGCCGTCTTTGCCACCCAGCAGCGCTGGCTGCTCGGCCATGTCGGGCTCGCATTGCATTTCAGGCGCGACCCCAATGACCGCCGCACCGAAATGACGGTGGCGCGTTTCATCGAGGTCGTGCGCCGCAATTCGGTCGCCAGCCGCAACACCGCCGAGGCGTTTGTCAAGGAAATGCTGCACTACAACATCGCCGAATATCTTTCGACGAGCGGCGATGGCCGCGCCCACCCGTTGCGGGTGACCGCGGCCACCATCGAGACCTTCACCGGCTGGATCCATGCCCATTTGCGGACGCTTGATCAGGTCGACGGCGGGAACCGGCTGGCAACCTTCCTCACGCGCCCCGATATGCTGGCAAAGCTGCAGCCCTTGATCTGCGACGGGCTGCTCGCGTCCGGTCCGGTGCGGGAACCCGAGCAAACCTTCTCGTTGTTCATCTGGCTGAACAATGGCGGCATCGTCATGGATTGGCTGATGTCGGGCATCGACCCGGACGACGCCAACCTCGAGAAGATTCCGACCAGCGTCATTTCGATCGGCGAATTCGCCCATTGGCTGAAGCTCTCGCGCACGCATCTGGCGCGCAAGCTCCATGACGCCGAGGTGCTCGGCAGCATCGGCTGGGTCGGCCAGCGCGGACATTCTGTCATGTGGGTCTCGCGGCAGTTCTTCGACGAATACATGGCCGTGCAGGCTGCCAAGCTCGCTGTCGTCGACGCAGCCTTCGAGGCGTGCTTTTCCGGCGCAGGCGAAGGCTGAGCGCCGGAGCCTGCCTTAAAGGCTCATCCCGCAAAAACCGGCGGTTGCACTGGCGGGCGCCTGCCGAAACTGTTATCGGCATCGGACATTGCGATACTTGGCGGGTTCTGGGGGGAATGGCGCTGACGTTCGAAGACAAGCGGGCCACCCTGCGCTGCCTGCCTGCATCCAGGCGCAGGCGCGGGCGATGTTGCAGGCCTATCAAGGGAACCCGCGGGCATCCTCGGTGTTTGCCACCCAGCAGCGCTGGCTGATGGCCCATATCGGGCTTGCCCTGCATTTCCGCAGAGATCCCAGCGACTATCGAAAGGACCTGACGGCCGCGCATTTCGTCGACGTCACCCTTCAACATTCGGTGGCCAGCCGCAACACCACGCACGCCTTCATCAAGGAAATGCAGCACTACAAGTTCATCGTGGATGCGCCTGGCGGTGACGACGCCCGCATTCGCCCCTTGCAACCGACGGCTGCGGCATTGGCGGAGCTGACAGGCTGGGTTCTGATGCATCTCAAGACGCTTGACGATCTCGACGGCGCGGATCGGCTGGCGACATTCCAGGCACGCCCGCAAATGCTGGCACAGTTGCAGCCGCTGATCGCGGACGGACTGGTCTCCTCCGTGCCGGTGCGCGAGCCGGAACGGACGTTCTCGCTCTTCACCTGGCTCAACAATGGCGGCGTCGTCATGGACTGGCTGATCGCCGGCGTCGAACTCGAGAATGTCGGCCGGGAACGTATCCCGACCGGCATCCTCTCGATCGGCGATTTCGCCAGATGGCTGAAACTGTCGCGCACCCACCTGGCGCGCAAGTTGCGCGACGCCGAGGCGCTCGGTAGCGTCGGCTGGCTCGGCCATTCGGTGATGTGGGTGTCGGACGAGTTCTACGGCGAGTATGCGACGGCGCAGGCGGTCAAGCTCGCCATCATAGACGCAGCCTTCGCCGCTTGCGTGAAGAACGTGGCCAGCGGTTCAGCTTCTCCAGGCTGAACCGCTGGCATATCTCAGTCGATGTCGAACGACACGCCTTGCGCCAAGGGGAGCGCTTTGGAGAAGTTCACAGTGTTGGTGGCGCGGCGCATATAGGCCTTCCAGGCATCCGAGCCGCTCTCGCGGCCGCCGCCGGTTTCCTTTTCGCCGCCGAACGCCCCGCCGATCTCGGCGCCCGAGGTGCCGATATTGACGTTGGCGATGCCGCAGTCCGAGCCGTCGACGCCGAGGAAACGCTCGGATTCCTGCAGGTCACGCGTGAAGATCGACGACGACAGGCCGGCGCCCACCGCATTGTGCAGGTCGAGCGCCTCGTCGAAATCGGAATATTTCATCACATAGAGGATCGGCGCGAAGGTCTCTTCCGTCACCGGCGAGACCTGGGCGGGCATCTCGACCAGTGCTGGATGCACGTAATAGGCGCCGGGGTGGCCGTTCTCGACCCGCGTGCCGCCGGTCACTTTGCCGCCGTGCGCCTCGGCTTCCTTCAGCGCCTTCTGCATGTTGTCGAAGGCGGCCTTGTCGATCAGCGGTCCGACCAGCGCCGACGTCTCCAGCGGATTGCCGACGGAAACGCTCTGATAGGCCTTCTTCAGGCGCGGCAGCAACGCGTCGTAGACGCTGTCATGCACGAACAGGCGCCGCAGCGTCGTGCAGCGCTGGCCGGCGGTGCCCATGGCGCCGAAGGCGATGGCGCGCAGCGCCATGTCGAGATCGGCGGTGGGCGCCACGATGCCGGCATTGTTGCCGCCGAGTTCCAGCACCGCGCGGGCGAAGCGCTTGGCAAGGCGAGGGCCGACCTCGCGGCCCATGCGGGTCGAACCAGTGGCCGAAACCAGCGGCACTTTCGGATGGTCGACCAGCACCTCGCCGACGGCGCGGTCGCCGATCAGCACCTGAAGCAGGCCTTCCGGCACCTCGGCGCCAAAACGCTTGGCGGCGCGCTTGAAGATCGCCTCGCAGGCAAGCGCTGTCAGCGGCGTCTTTTCCGACGGCTTCCACACCACCGCGTCGCCGCAAACGAAGGCGAGCGCCGCGTTCCACGACCACACCGCGACGGGGAAGTTGAAGGCCGAGATGACGCCGACGACGCCGAGCGGATGCCAGGTCTCCATCATGCGGTGCCCAGGGCGCTCGGTGGCGATGGTCAGGCCGTAGAGCTGGCGGGAAAGGCCGACCGCGAAGTCGCAGATGTCGATCATCTCCTGCACTTCGCCGAGGCCCTCCGACGGGATCTTGCCGACCTCGATCGACACCAGTCGGCCGAGTTCCGCCTTGTGCGCGCGCAGTTCCTCGCCGAGCAGGCGCACCAGCTCGCCGCGCTTCGGGCCCGGCACCAGCCGCCATGCCTGGAAGGCCTTGTGGGCGGCATCGATGGCCTTGCCCGCGTCGGCGGCCGAGATCGACTTCAGCGCCGCGATCTCTTCGCCCGTCACCGGGCTGCGCACGATGAGGTCGCCGCCGGAAAGCGCGTCCTTGGCGACACCCAGTTTCTCCAGAAGTGAGGCCGTTTCCTTCGCTATCGTCATTTTTTATCCCTTTCAGATCCCGCCGTTGATATGGCGCGGGTGGAAGCCTTTGGCCCTGCCATGCGACACGCCCAGGCGCTTTTGATGGCGTGGCATTACTCGTTTCAGGGAAAAATCGCCACCCCGGCATGGTCCAAGCCCGGTACGCAAAATTGGGCCAGCAGGCACGAAGCGACCAAACCGGGCTGACCGGAGAATGCCAGCGCAGCACCGGCTTGCGCCGGGCGTAGCCTTAGTGCGTTTCATGGAAACGGCGAAACGCCCTATCTCCTTGTTTTTACGTAATTCCGGACGAAAAACCGCTCACACTTTTCCTGGAATTGCGCTAGGCGTTGGGCAAAGGGTCCCTTGCTCGACCAGACGGCACTTTGTAGGCTGGGCACATGGCGCTCAAACGGATGGATAACGTAGGAATCGTCGTCGATGACCTCGAAGAGACGATCGATTTCTTTCGTGAGCTCGGCCTAGAGCTCGAAGGACGGGCCACGATCGAAGGAGAGTGGGCCGGACGCGTCACTGGACTGGGCGACCAGCGCGTCGAGATTGCCATGATGCGCACGCCGGACGGCCACGGCCGGCTCGAGCTCTCCCGTTTCCTCGCGCCGCCTGTCGTCGCGGATCACCGCGACGCCCCGGTGAACGCTCTGGGCTACCTTCGCGTCATGTTCGCCGTGAACGATCTCGACGAGACGCTTGAAAGGCTCCTCCAGCGCGGCGCGCAGCTCGTCGGCGAAGTCGTCCAGTATAAGGACGCATATCGGCTCTGCTACATCCGCGGACCTGAGGGACTTCTCATCGGACTCGCCCAAGAACTCGGGTGAGCGCAATACTAAGACAATGACGAAGCGCGGCCAATGTCAGCATGCGCCGCTCGGTACGCCTCAGCGCACCTTCTGAATCGACGACGTCTCGGTGCTCTCCTTGATTAGCCGATCGATATGCATGCGGATATGGGCGGCCTCGGCGGCGGTGTTGGCAAGCGCGATCGCGCGGTCGAAGGCCACGCGCGCCTCCTCGCCGCGGCCAAGCTGCATCAGCAGGCCGCCCTTCAGGCCGAAGAAGTGGAAATAGCCCGCCAGCCGGTCTTCCAGCGGCTCGATCATGGCGAGCGCCGCCTCCGGACCGCGCACCTTGCTCGCCGCGACGGCGCGGTTCAGCGTCACCACCGGCGACGGCTGCATCTGCTCGAGCAGGCCGTAGAGGAGATCGATCTCGGTCCAGTCCGTGTCCTTGGGCGTCGCCGCCCGCGCATGCAGTGCCGCGATCGCCGCCTGCACCTGGTAGGGTCCGGGCTTGCGATGACGCAGCGCCTTGTCGACCAGGGCCAGCCCCTCGTCGATCATCTTGCGGCTCCAGAGCGACCGGTCCTGGTCCTCGAGCAGCACGATTTCGCCATTCTCGTCGAAGCGTGCCGGCGCGCGCGCATGCTGCAACAGAAGCAGGGCGGTCAGCCCCATGATCTCGGGTTCCTGCTGGAACAGCCTGAGCAGCAGCCTGGCGAGCCGGATCGCTTCCTCGCAAAGCGGGGCGCGGGCCGGCGCCTCGCCGCCATTGGTCGAGTAGCCCTCGTTGAAGATGAGGTAGATCATCGCCGCGACCGCCGCGAGCCGCTCCGAGCGCTCGACCGCGCCCGGCGTCTCGAACGGCACGCCGGCGTCCGCAATGCGCGCCTTGGCGCGGGTGATGCGCTGCTCCATGGCGCTTTCGCCGACGAGGAAGGCGCGCGCGATCTGCTTGACGGTGAGGCCGGAGACGATGCGCAGCGCCACCGCGATCTGCTGCGTCGCCGGCAGGTCGGGATGGCAGCAGATGAACAGCAGCCGCAGGATGTCGTCGCGGTAGTGCGCGCCGTCGAGCCGCTCGGCCATATCGCCTTCGGCATCCTCGAGATCGGAAATCTGGTCCTCTTCCGGCATCGGCGCCTGCTTGGCGCGCTTGCGCACCGCGTCGATGCCGCTGTTGCGGCCGACGAAGATCAGCCAGGCCGCCGGATCGCGTGGCGGGCCGTTCTTCGGCCAATTCTTCAGCGCCCTGAGACATGCATCCTGGAAAGCTTCTTCCGCGGCGTCGAGGTCGCGGAAATAGCGCAGCAGCGCGCCCATCGCCTGTGGACGGGCGGTGCTGATCGCGTTGCTGATCCAGGCAAGGTCGGTCATGCGGGAACCTTGGTCGGATTGAAGATGGAGATCGGCCTGATCTCGTAGGAGCCGCCGCTCGGATTGACCTCGGAGAGCTCGCGAGCGAACTCGACGGCCTCGTCAAGGTCGCGGCATTCGAGCGTGTAGAAGCCGAGGAACTGCTCCTTGGTCTCGGCGAACGGGCCGTCGAGAACGATCGCTTCGCCCTTGACCTTTCGCAGCGTCGTCGCGGCGGTGGTCGGCAGGAGACGCGCCACCGGGCCGAGCCGGCCTGCCTTGGCGTATTTGTCCTGGACGTCGAGAAGCTTTGCCATGACCTCATTGTCCTGTTCCTTGCTCCAGGAGCAGACGACGTCTTCAGAGGCGTAGCAGAGGATGGCGTAAAGCATGGTCTCGTCCTTTCCGTATCAAAGGACGAGACAGTAGGACCCTTCCCGACACCAGGTCGATAAAAAAATCGACGGGGCGATCACAGGTTTACCCTGCTCCCTTGCTGCTCATCGGACCCCTGCGCCTTGAGCCACCTCAACACCAGCGTCTCTTTCTCGTCGAGGCCCGGTATGAGACGCTTTCGCCCGTTGGCTTTCGCCATTTCATCGAGCAGCTTCCCTTCGGTCCACGCCTCGAAGACGAGCGGGTGGATGTAGCACCGGCGGCAGACGGCTCGCGTATTGCCCAGCCGTTCAGCAACCTTGTCGACCATGCCGTTCATCACCCGCTTCCGCTGGGCAGCACTTTCGGGCAATTCGGTCTGCGCAAGCAGCGATGCCGCATGGATGGTGCCGCCCCAAGTGCGGAAATGCTTTGAGCTGAACTCAGGGCCGGACGCCTCGCGGATGTAGCGGTTGATGTCCTCGGAGCGCACCGGCCGGCGAGCGCCTCCTTCATCGAGATACTGGAACAGCGTCTGGCCAGGCAGGTCCTGCGCGCCGCGCACGACTTTGGCTATGCGGCGGTCGACCAGCTTCAGCTTCCATTCCTTGCCGGACTTGCCCTTGAAGGCGAAGCGCAGTCTCGATCCCTCGATATCGACGTGGCGGTCGCGCAGCGTGGTCAGCCCGAAACTCCTGTTGTCCCGGGCATAGGCGGCATTGCCGACACGGATCATGGTGTTGTCGAGCAGCCATACGATCGCGGCGACCACGCGTTCCATCGGCAGGCCGTGCCGGCGCAGGTCGGCATCTACCTGACGCCGGAGATCGGGCAATGCCTCGGCAAAGGCAACAAGACTGGAATATTTGACGCCGTCCCGCTCCTCGGTCCATTGCGGATGATAGCAGTACTGCTTGCGCCCGCGCTGATCCCGGCCCGTCGCCTGGATATGGCCGTCCGGATCGGGCGAAATCCATACGTCCGCCCACGCCGGCGGAATGACGATCGCCTTGATGCGGTCCATCGTGGCCGCGCTGACTGCGCTCCCGTTCGGGCCAAGGTAGGAAAATCCCTTGCCTTTCCTCAGGCGCCGGATGCCCGGATCGGCGTCGCTGACATAGCGGAGCGAGGCGCGCTCGGCCGAAACTTGAGCGCCGTTTCCTTGCATTTCCTCACCGCCCGCCAGGCGGTCGCGGGACGATTGTGCTCGTTGCAGCATGACGGCTCCACGGAACTGGTCCTCAGATAAGCCTCGCGGCAGCCGGCTGGTTCCACCGTCCCGGAAGAGCGCCCTTCAGCCTTGCCGGTCGGCGGACACGTTGGCCATCCAGAGCCCACCATCGTCGGTATGGGCGGGAAAATAGTCCCGCCCGGGTGGTATCGCCTCCAGAACCGCCCCCGTCTCATCCGCCAGATGATCGTAGCCGACCTGCTGCAGGCGGCGATCCGGATCGAGATGATTGTAGAGATCGCGCCGCGCCGCGCGCCGTTTTGGCTCGATCATCTTCAAATGATAAAGGTTGAGGCCGCTATCCCGGAGCTTGAAGCCCAGATCTTCGGGAAACCAGGCGCCGTGTAGATCAATCGACCGAAATCGATCCGGGTGATAGGCGCGGAAAAGCCGGTGCTGCATTTTCCGGCCCCAGGGCCCGTCGACACGGCTGGCCGGTGTGTACATCTCCCGGCAACGGAATCCCCAGGCGATGCGCCTGGGTCGGCCATCAGGCGCGTTGCAACTGGATGCGATGGGTTGGGAACCGGCGTCGCACCGCGATTTTCAGCCGATAGCGCATGCAGCGCCAGATGTCGGTGGTAACCTTGGGGGCGGCTTCGGCGACCGTCAAGAACCGTGCTGCCGTTTCGAGATCGCCGCGCGCGTAGTGGACGCGTGCGATCTTGAGCGCCACAATCCCTTCCCTCGCCTTCAACGACGATTTCGGAATGCCGCAGTCGGCGAGTTCGCGCAGCGCCAGTCGCCATTCGAGGAAGCGTCGCGCAGGCTTTGTCGCAAAGCGGTCATCCGAGCGTTCCGACGACACGAAGTAGATCATGATGGGCCGTGTCACGATCTCGAGCGATGCCTTGCTCATCACCCGCGCCCAGAACAGCGTGTCCTCGTCATAGGCAAGCCCGGTCGGGAACCGCGTGTCGCCGACCGCATGCCGCGACACCAGCGCACTGCCGACGGCAATCGATCGGATCCTGCCTTCCAGATAGGCGGAGGCATTGGCGAGTCCGGCAGCCATATAGCCGGCCGGTGTTTTGAACTGCCGGTCCTGACCGTCGGTCCGCCGGCGGTAGGCGCCGACCACCATATCCACGCCCGACCTGGCCCTGGTCTTGGACAACAGCGTCCGCAGCCCGCCCTCGAGATGCAGATCGTCGGCGTCGATCATATAAATCCAGGGAAAGCGTGCCTCGGTCAGCGCAAGATTGCGGGAGCCGCCTGCGTCCCGACAGCCCGACTGGACGACCCGGAGCGGCAGGGCCAGCCGCGAGGCTGCATCCGCGGCCACCGCCGCCGTATTGTCCGTCGAGGAATCGTCGACCAGTATCACTTCGCCGATGGTCTCGGCCTCCGAGCGCAACGTTGCCAATGTGTCGGCAATGGTTGCCGACGCATTATATGCAGGCACAATCACGCTGACCGCTGTCAACTATTGAACTCCACCCAGTGCCGGGCCGCCAGGCACACACCCCGGCGGCAAGATCGCGGCCGGATCGCGATTTGAGAAGCAGCTCGCGCGACGGCCTTCAGGCAGCAACCGGGATGACGTCGACCGCTTGCTCGCCGACCTGGCCGCCGGTGGTCTTCAGGACGCCGACGATCGGCGCCACGTCGGAATAGTCGCGGCCGTATCCGACCGTGATGTGGTCATTGCTCGCGCGCATGCCGTTGGTCGGGTCGAATTCCTGCCAGCCGGCATCGCGCCCGCACCAGGCTTTCACCCAGGCATGCATGGCGTCGGCGCCTTCGAGCCTCGGCTTGCCCTTGGGCGGGATCGTGCGCAGGAAGCCGCTGACATAGCCGGCGGGGATGCCGAGCCCACGCAGCCCGGCGATCATGATATGGGAAAAATCCTGGCAAACCCCGCGTTTCAGCGCGAACGCATCGCCGGCGCGCGTCTGCACGGTGGTTGCCTTGCCGTCATAGGTGAAATCGCGGTGGATGCGGTTGCAGAGATCGGCCGCCGTGGCGACCGCCGAACCGGCGAGGCTTTCCCGCGCATAGGCGGTGATTGCCGTATCGATCCCGGCGTAATCGCTGGCGGCGAGGAAATGATGCGGCGCGTCGGGCGACAGCGAACGCACCGCGTCGAGTTCCCCCCTCAAGCCGTGGATGTCGGGCGAGACATCGAGGCCGGGTTCCGGCCGCGACACCGAGACCCGCGCGCTCATTCTGATGTCGAGCTCCTCATGCGCTTCGCGGAAGGCGATCGAAGTGACGTTGTTGCCGAAGAAGTCGGAAAAATCCGCCCGCTCGGCCGGCATCGGCTGGAACGACAGCGAGGCGGCGATGACCCGCTGCACGCCGGGGATCGTCTGCGGCAGCACGCGCACCTGGTGCCTGCCGCCGCCGGCGGCGGCGGCATAGTCGTAATGCAGATGGAGCCGGATGTCGTAAAGCATCTAACCGAAATAGGCCTTGGCGAGACTGTTGTAGAGATCGCCGATCTGGTTGGCGAGATCGTCAAGCACTTTCGCGGTCATGCCCTGGGGCTCCATCACGGCGATCGCCGTGTTGAGCTGCAGGATTTCTTTCGCCGCGGGCGACATATGCCCCTCGCCGCCGACCGAAGGCAGCATGCCGATCTCGGCCCTGAGCCGCTCGAGTTGGAACAGGATCGAGCGCGGGTTGAGCGGATCGAGCGCGAGCAGGTCGATCACCGTGCGCCGTCCGGCCTGCACCGGATATTGCCGGCGGTGGGTCATGACGCTGTCGCCGATTTCCAGCATCATATCGAGCGCGCCGTCCGGAGCGCCGTTTCCGGTCAGCCGCGCCAGCGTGCGGGAGATCTGGATGCCGCGCTCCAACCGCCGGCCGATCTCCAGGAAACGCCAGCCGGTGAAGCGGTACATGTTCTCGTGCAGCAGGCCCGAGAAGCCGGCGAGCTTGCGCAGCATGACCGTCATTGCCCGCGTCGCGTCGTCGCCGGGCGCCACGGTGCCGGCGAATTTGTGGATGGTCTTCGACAGATCCTTCAGCGCCAGCCAGCCGTCCGGCGAGAAGCGATCGCGGATCTGGCCGGCGCTGTAGACGGCGCTGTCCAGCATGCCGATCAGTCCCAGCGGGATCGCCGTTTCGATCTCGATGCCGAACGGTTCGAGATAGTCCCGGATGTCGGCAAGCAGCGGCATCTCGGGATCGGACGTCTCGGCCAGCCTGACGTGATAGGCGCGCAGCACGCGCACCGTGTCTTCGGAGCGCTCGATATAGCGGCCGAGCCATGTCAGGTTCTCCGCCGCGCGGCTCGGCAGGCTGCCCGGCATAGTGCGGGTGAAGCTGTCATGCTCCTGCGGCAGCAGCGTCTCGCGCTCGACCGGCCGGTCGCTGACCACCCAGACATCCGCCGCCTGGCCGCCGCGCTGCATGGCGATCGCCGTCGGATCGAGCGAGAAGCCGACGCGGGCGAAGCCGCCGGGCATTACGGTCCAACCTTCCTGTGTTCGCGCCAGATAGACACGCAGGCTGGCGGGCCGCGGCTCAAGCCGGCCGCCGACAAAGACCGGAGTGGTCGAGAGCGTCACCGCTTCCTGGCCGACATAGCCGGCGCCGTCGGCTTCGATCCGCGCGATCAGCTCCGCCCGCTCGCCGGCCGAAAGCGCCAAACCGAGCCTGGTCGCGCCATCGTCCTCGAAGGCGAGCCGCGTCGACAGCGCCGGGCCAACCACCATGCGGTCGACATTGGCCAGCACATGGTCGCGCTCGGCCTCCTGCCCGCACCACCAGGTGGCGATATTCGGCAGCGTGAGCTCCTCGCCATGCAACTCCCGCGCGATCCGCGGCAGGAAGGAAAGCAGCGCCCGCGTTTCAGCTAGGCCCGAGCCCAGGGCGTTGACGGCCGAGACAGTGCCGCGTCGGATCGCCTCGACCAGTCCCGGCGTGCCGATCTGCGAGTCAGGGTTGAGCTCGAGCGGATCGGCAAAGGCCGCATCGAGCCGCCGCCATAGGACGCCGATCGGCATCAGGCCCGAAACGGTGCGCACCATCAGCCGGCCGCCGGACACGGTCAGGTCCTCGCCCTCGAGCAGCATGATGCCGAGGTAGCGGGCGATATAGGCGTGCTCGTAATAGGTCTCGTTGAGCGGCCCCGGCGTCAGGATAGCGACGCGGCCGCCCGAGTCCTTCGCCATGCGGTTCAGCGCATCGCGGAAACGGCGGAAGAAGCCGGCAAGGCGGTGCACATGCATTTCGCCATAGATGTCGGAAAGCGCGCGCGTGGTGGCGACGCGGTTCTCCAGCGCGAAGCCGGCGCCCGACGGCGCCTGCGTGCGGTCGCCCAGCACCCACCAGCGGCCGTCCGGGCCGCGGCCGAGCTCGAAGGCGACCATATGCAGGAAATGACCGCTGGCCGGCCGGATCCCGACGACCGGGCGCAGATATTCCGGACTGGCCGCGATCAGCCCGGCCGGCAGGATGCCGGTCTCGATCAGCCGGTTCGGCCCGTAGACATCGGCCAGGATCGCCTCGAACAGGTCGGCGCGCTGGACAAGGCCGACGCTGATCTCGGCCCATTCCTTTTCGTCTATCAGCAGCGGGACATGCGCCAGCGGCCATTCGCGTTCGTTGGCGCCGGCCTTGTCGTAGACGCGGTAGTAGACGCCGGCGTCGCGCAGATACTGGTCGGCGCGGGCAAAGCGCTGTCCGAGCGTCTCGGCCCCCAATTCGTCCAGAGCTTCGATGAAGGACCGCCAGGCCGGGCGCGGATTGCCTGACGCGTCGACCATCTCGTCGACGACGCCGTCGATCGGCCGGTAGTGCTCCAGCAGGCCCTGCGCCCGCGGCCTGCCGCCCGCCCGTCTCTGATTCCCCTTTGCCATGGTCGATCAGAGTCTCGCCGGCCGCCTCAGGTCAAGGGTCATCGGGAAGTCTTCAGAGCCTTCTTCGTCGCGCAGCGCATAGCCGCCCGGCGTATGACCGCGCGGCTCGAAGCGCGCGAGCCGCCGCGCTTCGGCCTCGTTGCCGTTGACCGGGAAGGTATCGTAATTGCGGCCGCCCGGATGCGCGACATGGTAGACGCAGCCGCCGATCGAGCGGCCCGACCAGCGGTCGTAGATGTCGAAGACCAGTGGCGTGTTGACGGGCAGCGCCGGATGCAGTCCCGACGCCGGCTGCCAGGCCTTGAAGCGCACGCCCGCCACTGCGACCTCGCTGATGTCAGTCACCTTCATCGGCACGATGCGGCCGTTGCAGACGATGGCATGGCGCTCCGGGTTCAGCCCCTCGGTCCTCACCTGCAGCCGCTCGACCGAGGAATCGACGAAGCGGACCGTGCCGCCGATGGCGCCCTGCTCGCCCATCACATGCCAGGGCTCCAGCGCCTGCCTCAGCTCCAGCTTGACGCCGCCATGGCTGACCTCGCCGCAAAACGGGAAGCGGAATTCGAGCTGCGCGGCGAACCACTCGGGACGGAACTCGAAGCCGTTGAGCTTCAGGTCCTCCAGCACGTCGAGGAAATCCGCCCAGACATAGTGCGGCAGCATGAAGCGGTCGTGGAGTGAAGTGCCCCAGCGCACGAAGCGGCCGTCGAGCGGATTCTTCCACGCGCGGGCGATGATGGCGCGCACCAGAAGCTGCTGCGCCAGGCTCATGCGCGCATTGGGCGGCATCTCGAAGCCGCGGAACTCGACCAGGCCCAGCCGGCCGGTCGGGCCGTCCGGCGAGAACAGTTTGTCGATGCAGATCTCCGAGCGATGCGTGTTGCCGGTCACGTCGGTCAAAAGATTGCGGAACAGCCGATCGACCAGCCACGGCAAGGGCGCCTTGCCCTTGTCCGGGTGCGGCACCTGCGCCATGGCGATTTCGAGCTCATAGAGCGAATCATGGCGCGCCTCGTCGAAGCGCGGCGCCTGGCTGGTCGGGCCGATGAACAGGCCGGAGAACAGATAGGACAGCGACGGGTGCCGCTGCCATTGCAGCACCAGGCTCTTCAACAGGTCCGGCCGGCGCAGGAACGGGCTGTCGTTCGGCGTCGCGCCGCCGACCACGACATGGTTGCCGCCGCCGGTGCCGGTATGCCGGCCGTCGATCATGAACTTGTCGGTGCCGAGCCGCGACTGCCGGGCTTCCTCGTAGATCGCCGTGGTCGTGGCGACGCATTCCTGCCAATTGGCGGCCGGGTGGATGTTCACCTCGATGACGCCGGGATCGGGCGCGACCCGGATGACGTTGAGGCGCGGATCATGCGGCGGGCCGTAGCCCTCGATATGCACCGGCAGGCCGATCGCCTTCGCCGCGTTCTCGGCCGCCGCCACCAGCTCGAGATAGTCCTCCAGCGCCTCGACCGGCGGCATGAACACACAGAGCCGGCCGTCGCGCGGCTCGACGGTGAGCGCCGTCCGCACCGCGCCGCCGATCTCCGTGATCTCCTGCTCGACGCGATCCTGCTGGCCAGTCGCCGCCGTGAAGGACACCGTCTGCTGACGGCGCGCCATTTCGTCGGTGCCTTCGAGCTGTGGCGGGGCGGCACCCGGCAACATGGCTTCGCGCGCCGGCAGCGGACCACGCGGCACCGACGGGTCGACCGGCACGATGTAAGGGAATTGCGCCGGCGGCACGTAAGGCAGCGTGCCGAGCGGCAAGCGGTAGCCGACCGGAGAGTCGCCTGGGACAAGGAACAGGCGCCCGCGCCGCGTCTTCCACTTCTCCGAGCGCCAGCGCTGGCCCGCGGCCTGGCTGTTCCAGCGCTGCACCGGCAGCACATAGCCCGATGGCCTGGTCAGCCCGCGCTCGAAGACGCGCGCCATGCGGCTGCGTTCTTCGGGATCCTCCAGCTTCGAGTTGGACGGGTCGACATTGTCGGGCAGCTTGCCCTCCTTGAGCAGCCATTCGGCCGGATCCTCATAGGCCTCGCTGACCATCGACGTCTCGATGCCGAGCTCGCCGGCAATCGCCGTGAGCAGGCTTTCGGCCTCTTCGGGGCCAACCGGGACGCTGCTCTTCTCCCGCGCGATCAGCGATGGATCGCGCCAGACCGGCTCGCCGTCGGTGCGCCAGTAGAGTGAGAAGGTCCAGCGCGGCAGGCTCTCGCCCGGATACCATTTGCCTTGGCCGTAGTGGAGAAAGCCGCCCGGCGCGAAGCGCTCGCGCAGCCGGCGGATCAGCTCATCCGCCTTGTCGCGCTTGGTCGGACCGACGGCTGCCGTGTTCCATTCGGCGGACTCGAAATCGTCGATCGACACGAAGGTCGGCTCGCCGCCCATCGTAAGACGGACATCCTGCTCGCGCAGGACCGCATCGACCTTGTTGCCCAACGCGTCGAGCGCCTTCCAGCTCTCGTCCGAGAACGGCTTGGTGATGCGCGGATGCTCGGCGATGCGGTCGACCCGCATGTCGAAGCCGAAATCGACATTGGCGAAGCTTGCCATGCCGGAGATCGGCGCGGCATTGCGGAAATGCGGCGTCGCCGCCAGCGGCACATGGCTTTCGCCGGTGAGCAGGCCGGAGGTCGGATCGAAGCCGATCCAGCCGGCGCCCGGAATATAGACCTCGCACCAGGCGTGCAGGTCGGTGAAGTCGACGGCGGTTCCGGGCGGTCCGTCGAGCGAGATGAGATCGGGCTTGAGCTGGATCAGATAGCCGGAGACGAAGCGCGCGGCGATGCCGAGATTGCGCAGTATCTGCACCAAGAGCCAGCTCGAATCCCGGCACGAGCCCTTGGCCGCCGCAAGCGTCTCCTCCGGCGAATAGACGCCGGTCTCCATGCGCACGATGTAGGCGATCTCGCGCTGCAGCCGCGCGTTGAGGCCGACCAGGAAATTGACGGTATTCGTCTGGCTGCGGTCTATGCTTTCCAGGAATTTCGACAGCAGCGGTCCGGCCGGCTCCGGCGTTCGGTAGATGGCGAGGTCTTCCCGTATTTCTTCCGGGTACTCGAACGGGAACTTCTCCGCCGCCTCCTCGACGAAGAAGTCGAACGGATTGTAGACCGTCATGTCGGCAACGAGATCGACCTCGATCTTAAGTTCCGTTACCGGCTCCGGGAAAACGAAACGGGCAAGGAAGTTGCCGTAAGGGTCCTGCTGCAGGTTGACGAAATGGGTCTTCGGCTCGACCTTCAGCGAATGGCTGAGCACCTTGGTGCGCGAATGCGGCGCCGGCTGCAGCCTGATCACCTGGGGGCCGAGTATGACCGGCCGGTCATATTTGTAGTGGGTCAGGTGGTGGACGGCTGCCAGAATTGCCATGGTGCCCCGGGGTTCGGCGTTTCAGTCGCCGAACCCTGACACAAGTCCTGGGCATTCTCCAAGCAGAGATGTTGCGCTGCACCTAATTTAAGCAGCGTTGCTTAGAAAAACGCCTGGATACCGGTCTGCGCCCTTCCGAGGATCAGCGCATGCACGTCATGCGTGCCCTCATAGGTGTTCACCGTTTCCAGGTTCTGCGCGTGGCGCATCACGTGATAGCCGATCTGGATGCCGTTGCCGCCATGCATGTCGCGGGCCTGTCGGGCGATGTCGAGCGCCTTGCCGCAATTGTTGCGCTTGACGATCGAGATCATCTCCGGCGCCATCTTGCCTTCGTCCATCAGCCGGCCGACGCGCAGCGAGCCCTGCAGGCCGAGCGCGATCTCGGTCTGCATGTCGGCGAGCTTCTTCTGGAAGAGCTGCGTGCCGGCAAGCGGCTTGCCGAACTGCTTGCGGTCGAGGCCATACTGCCGCGCCCGGTGCCAGCAATCCTCGGCCGCCCCCATGGCGCCCCAGGAGATGCCGTAGCGCGCCCGGTTGAGGCAGCCGAACGGACCCTTGAGGCCCGAGACGTTGGGCAGCAGCGCCTCCTCGCCGACCTCGACGCCCTCCATCACCACCTCGCCGGTGATCGACGCGCGGAGGCTGAGTTTTCCGCCGATCTTCGGTGCCGAAAGCCCCTTCATGCCCTTTTCCAGCACGAAGCCGCGGATCTGGTTGTCGTGTGCGCCCCCATTCTTGTCAGATAACTTCGCCCAGACGACGAAGACGTCGGCGATCGGCGCGTTGGAGATCCACATCTTGGAGCCGGAAAGCCGGTAGCCGTTGGCGGTCTTCTCGGCCCGCGTCTTCATGCCGCCCGGGTCGGAGCCTGCATCCGGTTCGGTGAGGCCGAAGCAGCCGATCCATTCGCCGGAGGCAAGCTTCGGCAGATACTTCTTGCGCTGCTCTTCCGAGCCATAGGCATGGATCGGGTACATGACCAGCGACGACTGCACGCTCATCATCGAGCGGTAGCCGGAATCGATGCGCTCAACTTCCCGCGCGACCAGCCCGTAGGTCACGTAATTGGCGCCGAGCCCGCCATATTCCTCCGGAATGGTGATGCCGAGCAGGCCGGCCTCGCCCATCTCACGAAAAATGCCGGCGTCGGTCTTTTCCTCAAGATAAGCCTCCTCGATGCGCGGCGCGAGCTTGTCGGTGGCAAAGGCGGCTGCGCCATCGCGCACCATGCGCTCGTCTTCGGAAAGCTGGTTCTCGATCAGGAAAGGGTCTTCCCAGATGAACGCGTTCTTGTCGGCGGCCATGGCTCTCTCCCAACGAAAATCTTGGATGGCGGGCTTATCCGCCTGCGCTTGGAAAAAATCAAACGAAATTGCATCACCGATCGATGAGGTTTAGTAATGGATCATGAACGTTCAGCGTCGCCTATTACCCAACACCGCGGCTCTTGCAGCTTTTGAGGCGGTGGCCCGCCTTGGTTCTTTCACCGCCGCCGCCCGTGAACTCGACCTCACCCAAGGCGCGGTCAGCCGCCAAATCGGCCTCTTGGAGGACCAGTTCGGCCGTCGGCTTTTCGAGCGCGACAGCCGCAATGTCAGACTGTCGGCCACCGGCGAAACCTACGCCGAAGCCGTGCGCTCGGCGCTCGGCCAGTTGCGCGATGCCGCCCTCGGATTGATGAGCAATCGGCATAGTGGCGTCCTCAACCTTGCCATCCTGCCGACTTTCGGCACGCGCTGGCTGATGCCGCTGATCCCGGATTTCGTCGCCCGTCACCCGGACATCACCATCAACTTCGCCACCCGCATCGGCCGCTTCGACTTCGCCCGCGAGCGGCTCGACGCCGCCATCCACCACGGCATGCCCGACTGGCCGGACGCGGATTGCACGCTTTTGATGCGCGAGACCGTCATGCCGGTGGTTTCACCTGAGTTTCTGGCCAGCCGCGACATCGCCACGCCGGCCGATATCAGCCGCCTGCCGCTGCTGCACATGGCGACGCGCCCCGGCGCATGGGGCGAATGGTTCGAAGAGCAGGGTCTCAGCGCGCCGACCGGCCCCGGCATGCAGTTCGAGCAGTTCGGCACCGTCGCCCAAGCCTGCATGGCCGGGCTCGGCGTGGCGCTCTTGCCGGAAGTCCTGATTGCCGGAGAATTGCAGCGCGGCCAGCTCGTGCCGGCGCCGGGCCAACCGATGCGGAGCCGCAGCGCCTATTACCTCGTTGTCCCGCATGACAAACGCGGCCACCCGCCGGTCGCCAGCTTTCGCGACTGGCTGCTGGGCCAGGCCGGGAAGGAGCCGGCCGTTCTGGCGTGGTAGCTACTTGCGCTTCATCGCCTCGGCGAGCGCCGCGCCGAAAGCGCCCTGCGCCGGCCGTTCCGGCTGGCGCTGCGGCGCCGGCGAGCGCGGCGCAGGCTTGCCGCCCTGGTCGCGCTGGCCGCCGCGCGAGGCGCCGCCGTCGCCGTCCTTGCGCATCGAGAGCCCAATGCGGTTGCGCTTGATGTCGACATCGACGACCCGCACCTTCACCACGTCGCCGGCCTTCACCACCTCATGCGCGTCCTTGATGAAGCGGTCGGCAAGTTGCGAGACATGCACCAGCCCGTCCTGGTGCACGCCGATGTCGACGAAGGCGCCGAAGGCCGCGACATTGGTGACGGTGCCTTCGAGCAGCATGCCGGGCTTGAGGTCCTTGATGTCGTCGATGCCTTCGGCAAAGGTCGCCGTCTTGAAGCCGGGGCGCGGATCGCGGCCGGGTTTCTCCAGCTCGGCGATGATGTCGCGCACCGTCGGCAGCCCGAAGCGCTCGTCGACGAAGACGCGCGGGTCGAGCGCCTTCAGCGCGGCGCTGTCGCCCATCAGCGAGTGCACGTCGCGGCCGCAGGCGGCCACGATCTTCTTCGCCACGCCATAGGCTTCCGGGTGCACCGAGGAGGCATCGAACGGCTCGGCGCCGTTCGGGATGCGCAGGAAGCCGGCGCATTGCTCGAACGCGCGCGGCCCGAGCCGCGCAACCTTGAGCAAGTCGCGCCGGGTGGAGAAAGGACCGCTGGCATCGCGATGCGCAACAACCGCCTCGGCGAGCGACGGCCCCAGCCCCGACACACGCGCCAAAAGCGGCGCCGACGCCGTGTTGAGATCGACGCCGACGGCATTGACCGCGTCTTCCACCACGGCTTCCAGCGAACGGCCGAGCCGGTACTGATCGACATCGTGCTGGTACTGGCCGACGCCGATCGACTTCGGCTCGATCTTGACCAGCTCGGCGAGCGGATCCTGCAGGCGCCTGGCGATCGACACCGCGCCGCGCAGCGATACATCCAGGCTCGGGAACTCTGCCGCCGCCGTGGCCGAAGCCGAATAGACCGAGGCGCCCGCCTCGCTGACGATCACCTTGAGCGGCTTCGGCCCGGAACCTGCCGGCAGGTCCGACAACATGTCGGCGACCAGCTTCTCGGTCTCGCGGCTGCCTGTGCCGTTGCCGATCGAGATCAGCTCCACCTTGTGCTGGCGGATAAGCGCGGCGAGCTCGGCCTGCGTTCCGCGCACATCGTTCCTGGGCGGAAACGGATAGACGGTCGTCGTCGCCACCAGCTTGCCGGTGCCATCGACCACCGCCACCTTGACGCCGGTGCGGATGCCCGGATCGAGCCCCATCGTCGGCCGCGAGCCGGCGGGCGCGGCGAGCAGCAAATCCTTGAGGTTGCGCGCGAAGACGTGGATCGCCTCCTCCTCGGCGCGCTCGCGCAGGTCGCGCATCAGATCGAGCGTCAGGTGCAGCGACAGCTTGATCCGCCAGGTCCAGCCGGCGACCTCCATCAGCCATTTGTCACCGGGCAGATCGCCGCCGATCGCATAGGCATTGGCGATCATGCGCTCGACCGGCTTCACCGGCGATTGGTCGTCGGCATCGACCTCGATGTCGAGCGACAGCACCTCTTCGTTGCGGCCGCGCAGCATGGCCAAGGCGCGGTGGCTGGGCACGCCGGCCCAACGCTCGACATGGTCGAAATAGTCGGAGAATTTCGCGCCGGCTTCCTGCTTGCCGTCGGCCACCTTGGCGCGCAGGAAGGCGCGTTCCTTCATGTAGGCGCGCAGCTTGCCGACCAGATCGGCGTTCTCGGCGAACTGCTCCGACAGGATGTCGCGTGCGCCTTCGAGCGCCGCCTTGGCGTCCGGCACCTCTTCGGTGACATAGGCGAGCGCCAGCTCTGCCGGCACCGCCGAACGGTCGGCAAGGATCGCCTCGGCCAGAGGTCCAAGCCCGCGCTCCCTGGCGATCTCGGCCTTGGTGCGGCGCTTCGGCTTGTAAGGCAGATAGATGTCTTCCAGCTCGGCCTTGGTGGCGGCCGCCACGATCTTGGCCTCGAGCTCCTCGGTCAGCTTGCCCTGTTCGCGGATCGAGCCGAGGATCGTCTCGCGGCGCGCGTCGAGCTCGCGCAGATAGGCAAGCCTTTCGGCAAGGTCGCGCAGCTGCGTGTCGTCCAGTCCGCCGGTGACTTCCTTGCGGTAGCGGGCCACGAATGGCACCGTCGCGCCCTCGTCCAGCAGACCGATGGCCGCCGCGGCCTGCTCCGGCCGCGAACCGATCTCGGCCGCGATGATTGCTGCGATGCGCTTGATGTCCGATGCCATGCTGGTCCCTGTCGAAAAGAGCGGCGACGATAGGCCGGGATGCTCGCTCCGCCAACCGCCGCGCGTTCACGCGGGCACGAAGGTCCACAGGAAACAACGATGGAACCGAGCGCCGGAGCGGCTCAGACCATCCCGCCCACCGCCTCAAAAAATGCCACCAACTCGACGTCGAGCC
Source organism: Mesorhizobium sp. M1D.F.Ca.ET.231.01.1.1 (assembly GCF_003999155.2). Taxonomy (NCBI): domain Bacteria; kingdom Pseudomonadati; phylum Pseudomonadota; class Alphaproteobacteria; order Hyphomicrobiales; family Phyllobacteriaceae; genus Mesorhizobium; species Mesorhizobium sp. M1D.F.Ca.ET.231.01.1.1. The sequence goes on along the minus strand of NZ_RZOZ02000004.1, from coordinate 504,867 downwards.
GGTCGTCGACGGGTTCCGGCTGCGACGACATCTTGGCGATGACCACTTCCGTCTTCGGATTGACGTAGAGCCATTGGCCGTGGATGCCGATCCCGCAGAAGGCGCCGCTGCCTGTGCCCATCTGGTACCATTTGTTGCGGTAGCGCCCCTTCGGGAAAAGGAACGCCATGGTGCCGCGCTGCCAGGCCTCATAGCTGCCGCCGGCGGCAACCGTATCGCGCACCCAGCCCTCCGGCACGATTTGACGGCCGTTGGCCGCCCCACCCTGCCGCATCATCTCGCCGATGCGGGCAAGGTCGCGTGACGTCATCGACATGCCGCCGGCTGTGCGCGCCGTGCCTTCCATGTCGACCGTCACCGACATCTCGCTCGCGGCACCCAGCGGCAGCCACAGTTTTTCGCTCAAAAGCTCGCCGACGCGCTTGCCGGATGCCCGCTCCAGCAGGATGCCGAGCATGTCCGAGTTGGGGGAGCGGTAGCGATAGGTCTGCCCGTGCGGCTCGGCGAGATGCTGCAGCGTCAGCAGGAACGCCGCAAGGCTTTCCGAGCCGCCGCCGGGGTTCCACAGCGTCGCGCGGCGGTACCGGGCGAAGGCGCTGTGCGGGTCGAGATAGGCTTCCTCGAAGTCGAGGCTGACCGTCATGTCGAGCACATTGCGCACGCTGGCGTCGCCATAGGCCGAGCCCTCGGCCTCGGGAATGTACTCAGTCACCGGCGCTTCCGCGTCGAACACGCCACCGCCTTCCAGGATGCCGGCAAGAATGGCAGTCACCGACTTGCTGATCGAGAAGATGATGTGGCGCTGGCCGAACGGCATATGCGGCGCCGACCAGTCGCCGACCGGCCGGCCAGCCTTCATGATCGCCAGCCCGTCGGTGTCGGAACGCTTGAGGAAGGCCTCGACGGTTTCGGGCCCGCCAGCGAGTGTAACCTTCTCGCCGAGCAACCCGCCCAGAGCTTTCGCCTGTTCCTCGCCACCTGGCGCGGCCGCAACGTGCACGCTCGGCACCAATTCGCCGACATTCTGGAACGACCATTGGCTGAATGGCCTCAGACGCCAATTGTCCAGCCGCACATCCTTGCGGGCAAAGCCATATCTCGCCTCGAACACGGTCTTGCCGGTCACGATCTCTCTCCCGGTGTCTTGTCTGCAGCTCAGGTCAACGCGGCGGCGATGGCGTGCACGGCCTTCAGCGTCGCCACCGAATAGTCGATGTTGGTGAAATCCGGATAGGTCGAAAGCTTCACCACGACCATCCTGTTTTCCCAGTCGATGTGGATCAGCTGCCCGAATACGCCCCGGCACATCAGCGCGCGCGAGTGCCGGTCCTCGATCCAGAACTGGTTGCGGTAGCTGCCCTCCGGCAGACTGGGGTTGAAGTCGGGACCGTGCCTGCCGCTGCGCGTCGCCTCGATCCACTCGGCCGGGATTACGCCGCCGCCATTGTCGAGGATCAGCTGGCCGAAACGGCCATAGTCGCGCAGCGTCGCGTTGAAGCCGCCATCGGCCAGCGCATAGCCGGCGCTGTCGACGGTGAAGCAGGCGCTCTCGTCGGCGCCGAGCTTCTGCCAGAGTTCTTCCGAAATCAGTTGTGCCAGCCGCTTGCCGCTCACCCGCTCCATGATGAAGGCGAGCACGTCGGTCTCGATCGAGCGGTATTCAAAGGCCTCGCCATGTTCGCGCACGTTGTCCTTCAGCCGCAGGATCAGCTCGAACAGATGCGACGGCCACTGGAAGTCGGGATCGCTGCCCGGCGGGATCGGTTTCCAGCCGCTGGCGACATCGACCTGGCCGATTTCGGAATAGCGATCGGTGTACTCCTCGGAGAAGCGCACCCCCGTCGTCATGTCGAGCACGTGCTGCACGGTGGCGCCAGCCAAGGCGGTTTCGGCGAGCTCCGGAAGGTAGTCGGTCACCAGCCTGGCCGGGTCGATCAGACCGCGTCCGACCAGGATGCCGAACACCGATCCAGTGACCGACTTCGCCATCGACTGCGACAGATGCAGCGAGCGCTCGTCCATGCCGTTGAAATAGCGCTCATAGGCGACCCTGCCGTTCTTCAGCACCAGGAAGCCGTCCGTATAGGTTTCGTCGAGCAGCCCGGCGAGCGTCGTCGGACGGCCTTCGCTGTCCGCCACTGCCAGGCCGTCGAAATCGACATCGGCGCGGTCGAGACGGCGGCGATGACCGTGGCCGCGCCAGACCTCGACGGTCGGCAGGAATTCGCGGACGTGCTGAAAGGCCCAGCGATTCCACGGCGGCCGATCCCAATCGAGCTTCGGCAGCGCCAGCTTGGGCGGCGAGCCCTGCATGATCGGCGGCCGCGCCTCGGAATTGCGATAGGACTGCATGAGAACTTTCCTTGCCGCCCCATGTGCTGCTGCACTCCGTTGACCAGGAGAGGACATCAGCACGGCGGACGAGAAGCCCAAATGGGTTTTCGGGTGAAGAACGCCCGAAGACATGGCGAAGGGCAGCGCCAGCAGGCAGTTCAGGGGCGGCGCGAACGCTGCGAATTCAGCGCCGCCCCATATCTGACGCTTGTCTGGCTCCGCCTCTCCCGCAACCGGGAAGAAGCAAGAGCGCCGTTACTTCTGAAGATCCGTCCAGATGCGCGTGTAGATTTGCTGCACCTCGGGCGAGCAAGGGGTCATGAACTCGCCCACCTTCTCGAACTCTGGCGGCACCACCAGTTCGGGCGCATCCTTCATATCGTCGGGCATGAACGCCTTCGAACCCTTGATGCCATTCGCATATTTGGCGAAGGCGGAGATCATGGCGGCGTTCTGGGGATCCATGATGAAGTTCATGAACAGCTTTGCGTTCTCGACGTTCTTCGCGTCTTTCAGGATGGCGACACTATCCATGAAGAAGGGGAAGCCCTCCTTCGGATAGCCGAACTTGATGTCCGGATTCTTTATGCGCGAGCGCATGATGGCGCCGTTCCAGTAGTAGACGCCCGAATAGTCGCCGGCCGGCAGCTTCTCGGTCACGCTGTAGTCCATGGCCAGCCATTTTGGCTTGGCCTCGACCAGCTTGTCGCGCACTTTCTTGAGCAGCTCCTTGTCGTCAGTGCACCATTTGCCGCCCAGATACTTGATGGCGGCGAACATCACGTCGTTCATTTCCGGCGCGACGTTGATCTTGCCCACCAATTCCTTCGGCGGGTCGAGGAAGATGGCCGAGGTGTTGATGTCGCCGCCATAGACCTTGGTGTTGACGCCGATACCGGTCAGACCCCACTGCCACGGAACCGTATAGTGACGGCCCGGATCCCAAGGAACATTCACCCAGCGCTCATCGACATTCTTGAAGTTTTCCATCTGGTCGGGCCGAGCCTCGAGCAGAAGCCCTTCCTTCACCCAGATCGGCACGTAATTGGCCGAAGGCACCACGATGTCGAAGCCGTGACCGCCGGCGCGCACCTTGGCGAGCGCAGTGTCGTTGGAATCGTAGTCGGTGACCGTTACCTTGACCTTGTATGTGTCTTCGAACTTCTTGATCATCTCGGGGCTGGTGTAGTCACCCCAATTGAAGATGTTGAGTTCGCCGTCGGCATACGCACTGCTCACAAAGGCAAATAATCCGAATGCCGCCGTGGCGGCCGTTGTCTTCCATTTCATTGCTGTTCTCCTTGGCAATGGCTGGTCATGGTTTGCGACGATTAACGAAGTAGAAGATGGTCACGAGCACCACCGACAGCGCCAGGAATACCGTGGCGATGGCATTGATTTCCGGACTCGTTTCGCGCCGCAACTGGCCGAGCATGTAGGTGGGCAGCGTATCCTGCCCGCCCGACTTGACGAATTCGGTGATCACGACATCGTCGAGCGAAATGACGAAGGCCAGCATGAAGCCGGCGATTATGGCGGGCCTTAAGAGCGGCAGCGTCACGAAACGGAAGGCTTTCCAAGGCGTGGCGTATAGGTCGGCGGCGGCGCGCTCCAGCGTCAGGTCCATGTTCTCCAGCCGCGCCCGGATTGGCAGGTACGCGAACGGGATGCAGAAGGCGGTATGCGCGGCGATCAGGTAGCCGAGTCCTGAATAGCCGGTCCAGACCTTGATGCGCGAGAACACGATCAGCAGCGCTACCCCGGTGACGATTTCCGGCACCATCAGCGGCTGGTTTATGAAGGCGTATTTGAAGGTCAGGCCGGGATAAGGCCGCGTGCGGGTCGTCGCCAGCGCGGCCATGGTCGCAACGATCGTCGACAGCGCGGCCGCCGAGACCGCCAGCACGAGCGATCGGACGGAGGCATCCTGCACGGCCGAATTGTGCCAGGCCGAAATGAACCAGCGCAGCGAGAAGCCGTCCCAGCGCGACAACGAATCCGCCGCGTTGAACGAATAGGCGACGAGCGCGGCGATCGGCAGGTAGAGCGCGGCGAAGGTGATAAGCGCGATAAGGCCGAAGCCGGGCTGCGCCTGTATGTCGAACGAACGCTTAGCCATGGACGCCCTCCGACCGGGAAGCGTTGCGCACGTAGAACAGCAGCGCGATCATCACCACCGCCATCAGCGTGATCGAGATCGCCGCGCCCAGAGGCCAGTTGCGGCCCGCGCTGAACTGCAGTTCGATCAGGTTGCCGAGCATCATGTTCTTGCCGCCGCCCAGCACCCGGGGAATGACATAGGCGCCGAGCGAGGGGATGAAGACCAGGATCGAGCCGGCGATGACGCCTGGCTTGATGAGCGGGAATATGATGCGGCGCAGAACCTGCCAGCGACCGGCGTAGAGATCATATCCGGCCTCTACCAGCCGGAAGTCGAGCTTCTCCATCGAAGCGTAGAGCGGCAGGACCATCAGCGGCAGGTAGATATAGATCATGCCAAGCAGGATGGCAGTGTCGGTATTCATGATCTGCATCGGTTGCTTGATAATGCCGAGCGCCATAAGCGCCGTGTTGACCAGTCCTTCGTTGCGGATCACCTGTTGCATGGCGAAGGTACGGATCAGCAGGTTCGTCCAGAACGGAATGGTGACGAGGAAAACCCAGACCTCGCGTGTCTTCGGCGGTCGGGTGGCGATGAAATAGGCCGTGGGGAAGCCGAAGAGCAGCGTCAGCACGGTGGTGTAGAAGGATAGGCTGATCGAACGCCAGAAGATGGTCAGGTGCGCATCGGCCAAGCCCAGCGTGTCGTCGAAGATGTCACGCTGGAACAAGACCGACGTCCATCCGTCCAGCGAGAAGATGCCGAACTGCACGTCGCCGTAGTCACCCTTCAGCATGAAGGAATAGGCCAACATCACGAAAAGTGGGCCGATGGCGGCCAGAAGGATGATGACCAGCGCCGGCGCCGAGAGCAACCAGCGGTCGCGTATGTCCCTAACGTCGGCGGCGCGGGCGATTTCTTCGGCGCTGGCCATTATCGAAGTCCTTTAGTCCTTCAGCACCTGAGCGGCGTTCTCGCTGATCACGACACCCGCGCGGCTGCCCGCCGCAAGCGCTTCCCCGCCACCGCGGCTGTTCTGCCGCCGCACGATGAAGGCGCTGCCATCGTCGAGCTTGAGATGGAAATGCGTATCGGTGCCGAGATACACAATGTTCTCGACCGTGCCGCTGAGCGAAGCGTTGGCTTCCACCGGACCGAGCTGGGCGTGTTCCGGCCGCACCACGAGCGTGACGCCACCCGACGGCGTAAAGGCTTCCGGCAGCGATGCCGGAATTTCCGTACCCGACGAGAGCGTGACTGTGGCGCGCCCATCCGCCACGCTTTTCACCTCGCCCTTGAGGAAATTGCTTTCGCCGATGAAGTCGGCGACGAAGCGCTCGGCCGGTCGGTCGTAGATGTCGCGCGGCGTGCCGACCTGCAGGATCTTGCCGGCCGACATCACGGCGATGCGGTCGGACATGGTCAGCGCTTCCTCCTGGTCGTGGGTGACGAAGATGAAGGTGATGCCGGTCTCGTGCTGCAGACGCTTCAGTTCGATCTGCATCTCCTTGCGCAGCTTGTAGTCGAGCGCCGAGAGCGGCTCGTCGAGCAGCAGCACCTTCGGCTGCGGCGCCAGCGCCCGGGCCAGCGCCACGCGCTGCTGCTGGCCGCCGGAGATCTGGCTGGTGCGGCGCGCCTTGAGCGCCTCCATCTTGACCAGCTTCAGCATCTGAGCGACGCGCGCCTCGATCTCTGCTTTCGGCCTGCCGAGCATTTCCAGCCCGAAGCCGATGTTCTGCGCCACCGTCATGTGCGGGAACAGCGCATAGCTCTGGAAGACGGTGTTGACCGGGCGCTTGAAGGGCGGCAGCGGCGCGATGTCCTGGCCGTGCAGCAGGATTTCGCCGGCGCTTGGAAAATCGAAGCCGGCTATCAATCTCAGCAACGTCGTCTTTCCGCATCCGGACGGGCCGAGCAGGGTGAAAAACTCGTTCTCGCGGATCGACACCGACACAGTGTCGAGAGCGGCTACCTGGTTTTCGCCGGTTCCAAATACCTTGCGTACGCCACGAACTTCGATCGCGTTCTTGCCCGGTTGTTCCGGCACGATTACCCCATTAAGAGAGCCTGCTCTTGGCGGCAGGTGCGTTCCTGTTTGATTGTCACCACAAGCCAGTCGGCTTGGCAACTGCGGAGCAGTAACTCGACTTTTAAAAGCAATCCCCATGCCATCCTCAGGCCTGGCCATCCTCAGGCTTGGTAAGTGACCTTTCCGCCGCAAATCGTGGTCACCGGCCGCACGGTGTGCAGCGCTTCCGGCGCCGTCGCCTCGATATCGGCCGACAAGACGACGATGTCGGCCAGGTATCCGGGTTTCAGGCGGCCCTTGCGATGCTCCATGAACTCGGCATGGGCGCCCTCGACCGTGTAGCCGGCAATCGATTCATGCAGCGAGAAGCTCTGATCCGGCAGGCCCTCTGCCCAAGGCTTGCGCATCACCGCCGCCTGGATGCCCAGGATCGGGTCTACCGGCGAAACCGGCCAGTCGGAGGCGAAGACAACGCGCGCGCCGGCATTCTTCAACGTGCGCCAGGCATAGCTCAGCGGCCACTTGTCGCGACCGATGCGCGAGATCGTCGGTTCCAGCGGGAAATTCATCGCCCCCGGCGGGTGCGGCGGCTGCATCGAGGCGAGCACGCCAAGCTCGGCAAACCTTGGCACGTCGGACGGCGTGGTGACCTCGATGTGCTCGACGCGGTGCCGGCTGTCGCGCCGGCCATTCTTCTTCAGCGCCGCCTGATAGCCGTCGAGCACCGCCCGCACGGCGCCGTCGCCGATCGAGTGCACGGCGATCTGCAGGCCGCGCCGGTCGGCCTCGACCGCCACTTCGGCGAAATGCTCGGGCGAAAAAAGCGGTTCGCCGCGCCAGCCTGGACGATCGGCATAGTCGTCGACCATCACCGCGGTCCAGGAATCCAGCACGCCGTCATAGAAGACCTTGACCATGCCGGACGACAGCCACTCGGAATTGTAGGCGGCCGCCATGCGCGAGGCTTTTTCCAGCATGTCCAGCTTCATGAAATTCTTGAAGTGGAACGGGATCTTGGTGCGGCACAGCAGCCGCCCTTCTTCTTCCAGCCCAGCGAGCAGCTCGAGCTGATAGAGGTTGCCGTCCATGTTCTGGATCGAGGTGATGCCGTGCTTTGCGCACCACTCGAGCCCGCGATGCATGAGGTCGCGGTCGGCGGCAAGTTCGGCGGCGGACGGATAAGGGTCGGGCTCTGCCCCTTCGAGACCAAGCCGCGTCCGGTTTGCGCCGAAATGGTCGAGGACCGGCCCGAACGCTTCGCTCTCGCGCAACTCGCCGGCGGCAAGTCCGTCCGCGCCCATGACGACTTCGTTGCCCGGCCCCACCCGCTTGCCATGGAGCAGACCGGCCTCTTCGAGCGCCTTGGTGTTTGCCCACATCGTGTGGTGATCGGAGGCCGACATGGCGAAGGGCCGGTCGGGGATGATGCGGTCGAGATCGTGGCGCGTCACCGGCTCGGGCAGGATCGCGTAGTCGACGCCGGCGCCGATCAGCAGCCTTGTATTCGGACGGTCGGCGGCGAAAGTCTGGATCGCGTCGCGCAGCGCGTCGAAGCCATGCACGCCCGCCAGATGCAGGTTGTCGAGCTCGGCCGCGCCGCCGAAGAGGTGCATATGCGCCTCGATGAAGCCCGGCAGGACGGAGCCGCCCTGGGCATCGATGACCTGGGTGGCAGGGCCTTTGAGCTCTTCGACGGAAGCGCGGCCGCCAATGGCGATGATGGCGCCGTTCTTGACGGCTATAGCCTCGGCGGCGGGATTGTCGTCGTCCATGGTCAGTACACGGCCGTTGACGACTATCAGATCCGCACCGCCAACCGACATCGCGACTCCACATTTTGCTGAGGGACCGACAACGCCAGGTCCTGCGAGCTGCCGCTCCACTGGAGCGGCGCCGTGGGACGAGAGTCGATGCCGATGCGCCGTCTTCGAAATTCCCCTTGTTATCGTGGAAGACAGCGTGGATAAAGAATGCGACTGTTTATTCGCGTTTGTCAACAGCCGGAACTTGCAATGTATAGTGGAAAGCACCCGCGCCTGTGTTGAGGCCGGGCGGTGAACGAGGGCATCGGAACGTGAAGCGCAGTCTCGACCGCAAGACCAGGATAGCGCTCGAACCGCGCAAGCAGCCGCGGCAACAACGGTCAAGCAAGGTGGTCGACAGGATTCTCGACGCGGCGCTGATCCTGACGCGGGAGCAGGGAACCAGGACGCCGACGACGCTCGCCATCGCGCAACGTGCGGGCCTCTCGGTCGGCTCGGTCTATCAGTACTTTCCCAACAAGGAAGCCATTCTTCTGGACCTGGCCCGGCGCTGGCTGTCGTCTTTTCCCGAGGTCATCGCGAAGCGCATCAAAGTCCCGCCGCCCACGAACCGCGAGGAGTTTCGTCGGGAGGTGCGCAAACTCTTCGTCGACACGTCCAGGATCTATCTCGACAACGCTACCCTGATGCCGGTGATCGAGGCGATATCCGGCAACGCCAATCTGAGGCCGATCCAGGACGAATACGACAAGGAGATCATCGCCCTCTATGCAGCCTGGCTGCAGCATGTGAATCCGGCCCTGGAAGAAAAGACCGCCAAGCGGCTGGGCCTGGTGATGATGGAGGTCGGGCACGCCTGCAGGCTTGTCGGCCTGAAGAGAGATCGCAAGACGTTCGACCTCATCGAGGACGATGTGGAAGCCATGTGGCTCGCTCTTGTGAACCCCTATCTCAATCTCGATTGATCTCGCATTTCCAACTGATTTTGCACTCCAGGGGAATTCTTATGAAGACTGTCTTTTCGCCGCTCCACGCCGGTCATTCGGGCCAGATGGAACTGGTCACTTCGGCGATCGTGCCGGGTTTCGAGAAGCCGTCGCGGGCTGAGTTCATCAAGGCAAGGCTGGAAAGCGAGAAGCTTGGCCCAATCATCGGACCGGTCGAGCATGACCTTGCCGCCGCCAAGCGCGTGCATGACGCGCGCTACATCGATTTCCTGCCGACCGTGTGGCCGGAATGGGTCGCTGCCGGCTTCGAGGGCTCGGCCATGGGCTTCACCTGGCCGACGCGCGGATTGCGCGGCGACGTGCCGCCGAAGCGCATCGACGCCCTGCTCGGCTATTATTCCTTCGATGCCGGCGCCACCTTCGTCGAAGGCACCTGGGCGGCGATCAAGTCCTCCTATGACGTCGCGCTGACGGCGGCAGCCCTGGTCAAGGGCGGCGAGCGGACTGCCTTTGCGCTCTGCCGGCCGCCCGGCCATCACGCGGGCGCCGCGTTCATGGGCGGCTACTGCTTCATCAACAACGCCGCCGTCGTCGCGCAATGGTTCCGCGACCAGGGCGCGAGCCGTGTCTCGATCCTCGACGTCGACTATCATCACGGCAACGGCACGCAGGAGATCTTCTATCGCCGCAGCGACGTCCAGGTGCTCAACCTGCATGGCGACCCGATGGTCGAATACCCCTTCTTCCTCGGCCATGCCGACGAGCGCGGCGAGGGCGAAGGCGAAGGCTTCAACGTCAACTATCCGATGCCCTTCGGCACCGACTGGGACCGCTGGAACGCTTCGCTGGAGGACGCCTGTGCCAGGCTTGCCGCCTACGCGCCCGAAGTCGTCATTGTCTCGCTCGGCGTCGACACCTTCGAGAAGGATCCGATCAGCCAGTTCAAGCTGAAGAGCGAGGATTACCCCAGGATCGGCCGCCGGATCGCCAGGCTCGGCTTGCCGACGCTGTTCGTCATGGAAGGCGGCTACGCGGTGGAAGAGATCGGCATCAACGCCGTCGGGGTGCTCACGGGATTCGAGGACCGCTGAGCGGCCGTCCGGTCGAAACGACAACGCTCTCGGAGCAGCAGCCGGGTGCGTGTTTTCCAGCGACCCAGACGCGAAAACGATCGGCTCAATCCGACCCTGAACTTGCCCCCACATAACGCGAGTTGCAGCGTCTGAGTCGCAACGCGAGTCCACCAGATTCGATTTTGTCAAATCGCGTTTGATGTCGGATTCATCTGCGGGTAGATTAGACCCGAATCAGCCGGTCCATTGGGGGGCGCGGCGACCACCCAAAGTCTCAAGTTCCGGCATCCGGCCGGCACCAGACGCGGACGGCTTCGCGTTCCCTGAAAGGATTCGGCTCGGTTGGGCGCTGTGCGCGCCCTCGAGTGTGTCTTCGTGAACGTGACGCGTTTCGGGTCCGGCCGTTGGCTTTGCCAGCACCGGGCACAGGGATCGATTCCGGCCAGAATATCAAGATGAGCAGTCCCGCCGCGCTTCTTCAATCCGACGCTTCAGGCTCGCGCCTGGCGTCGCGCGGCGATCTCACCAGCTTCTTCATGCAGCTTGCCGCCGATATCGGCGCCGACAGCTACATGCTTGTCGCCATCGTGCACGACCAGGACCGCAACGACGCGCGCATCGTGTCGTCGAACTGGATTTTCGATGCCATCGAGCTGATCGGCAAAAGGCTGATCGCCAATCTTGCGCTCGGACCGCTGACGGCCGCACCCGGCGTGCGCCCCAAGCCATTGGTCGCGGCCCACGCGCCGGACGCCGGCGCGCTGCTGAGCGGCGAGGAAGCCCGGCTGCTCGACGTGCTCGGCCATGCTGAAATCTATTCGCTCAGGCTCAATGTCGGCCGCCAGCGCCTGTTCGTGCTGTTTTCCGCCGCCGAGCCCCGCAAGATCGATCTCACCGCCCTGATGAGGGCACAGCTCAAATGCTGCTACGCGCTGTCCAGCATCCCGCAACTGATCGCCGCGGCATCCATGCAGGACCCGCTGTCGGACCGCGAGCGCGAATGCCTGTTCTGGGTGTCGGAAGGCAAGACCACGGACGAGGTGTCCCTTATCCTTGGCGTCTCGTCGAACACCGTCAACAGCTACATCACCCATGCCATCCAGAAATTCGCGGCCAGCAACCGCGCGATGGCGATTGCGACCGCGATCAGGAGCGGCATCATTTGAAGCACGCACAGATCAGAGAAGCCGCGGCCGCCCTTTTCAACGACCAGCGCAATCCGTTCGGCGCCTTCTCGCTCGGATCGGAGACGCATCACACGGTGACCATTCCGGACGCCGTGCGTCGATGCCGCTGGATCGCCGTCGACATCAACGCTTCCGGTTTCGGGCTGTTCTTCGTCAGCCCTTCGCTGGAGCGCGCGCGCCTGGTCGCCTGCTTCGATTCCGACTATCCGTCGACCGCCGTCACGACCAAATTCATCTCTGGCGCCAGCGGCGAGGAGATGGTGCGCCACAGCCGCATCTCGACGACGCCGCGCTGGTGGGCCGATGACGACATGGCCGGCTCGCGGCAAACGCTGGCGAGCCTGGCATGGTCCGAACCGGCCGCTCCGCTCGCGCCCGGCACCAACGGCATCGCCTTTCCGGTGCATGCCGATCGCGGTCAGTGCGGGCTGGTGGTCTTCCTGGGACCGGATATCGCGCTGTCGGACGACACGCTTTGTGAAATCCACGCGCGCTGCTTTGCGCTGTTCGCGGCGGTCGCCCGGATTCGCCCGAGCGAAACCGGCAGGACGCGCGCCATCTCCAAGCGTGAGCTCGAATGCCTGAAGCTGACCGCCAACGGCAACACCAGCGAAGAGATCGCGAAACTGCTGAAACTGTCGGTGCACACCGCCAACCAGTATCTCACCCAGTCGACGCAGAAGCTCAACGCCGTCAACCGCAACCAGGCGGTGGCCAAGGCGCTGCGTCTTGGCCTGATCGAGTAATTGGCTCAGGCCAAATCCACTCCCGAATTTGACGTCAGGGATAGGCGAGCGGCTCGGTCCTGCGGATGCGCGCCTGGTCGATGGCGTCCTCGAGCAGGGCGGTGTTGTGCTCCGGCGTCTCGCCCGGCTTCTCGAACGACACGTAGTTGACGACCACGGATGACCCCTGCCCGGTCAGCGTCAGCTGAAAATAGACGGTGACGCCGCGCGGCCGAAGCTCGAGATCCAGCACGATGCGCGGGCTGCCGCTCCAGTCGACTTGCGCTTCGCCGCCGTGACCGAGCCGCAGCGTGCCCGGCTGGAAGTAGAGCTCCGCGGCCGAGTCCACCAGGTCCGACAGGCAGGCGAAATGCTCCAGCCGGATGAAGGCGATGTAGTCGGCGACCTCGATGAGCCGCAGCTCGCCCACCACCTCCTGGATGGCGCCGGCGACGATCTGCTCGCGTGAATTGGCGTGTGGTTGCCGGTTCATGGATTACAAGCAGCGTCCGTTCATTGGGTTACTTTTCGCTCGGCCTTCTTCGAGTAGACGATCCGCACCAGCTCGGCGACGGCCTGGTAGAATTGCGACGGGATCACGCTATCAACCGAAACTTGCTTGTACATGGAGCGGGCAAGCGCCACGTCCTCGAAGATCGGGATGTTGTGCTCCCTGGCGATCTCGCGGATCTTCAGCGCCACCAGATCCTGGCCCTTGGCGAGCACCAGCGGGGCGGAGTCCTCCTCGCGAACATATTTCAGCGCGATGGAATAGTGCGTCGGATTGGCGATGATGAGCGTCGCGCGCGGCACCGCCGTCATCATGCGCCGCCGCGCCCGGTCGCGCGCCAGCGAGCGCAGGCGAGACTTCACGATCGGATCGCCTTCCGACTGCTTCATCTCGTCCTTCACTTCCTGCTTGGTCATGCGCAGGTCGCGCCGCCAGTGGAAGCGCGACCAGACGATGTCGGCGACCGCGATCAGCCCCATGACGAAGACGATCGCCACCAGTATGTCGACGAAGATGCCGCGGATGACCATGCCGAACGACATCGGATTGGTGATCATGCCGGCGAGCAGCCTGCGGTGATCCTCCGAAAGCGTGAAGGTAAGCACGGCGATGGCCAAGGCAAGCTTGGCCAGCGACTTGCCGAATTCGACGAAGCCCTGCAGGCCGAACAGGCGGTTCCAGCCCTTGGCGATCGAAATGCGCGACAGTTGCGGCCTGATCCGCTCGCCGACGATTTGCGGGATGTTCTGGAACACCGAGGCACCGACGCCGGCAACCACCAGGAGCACCAGCAGGCTGACGACGGCGCGGCCGATTTCGAAAAGCACGGTCTTGTAGAGCTCGATGACGTCGGTCTCGGTATCCATCGGCCAGGCTTCCGGCTTTTCCAGGAACATGGCCAGGAACATGCCGAGATTGACGATGGCGTCCTTGGCGTAGAAGACGGCGAACACCAGTATGGCCAGGAAGGAAGCAAAGATCGCCGTCTCGCGCGAATGGGGCAGCTTGCCCTGCTCGATCGTGTCGCGAATCTTCTTTTCTGTGGCTTCCTCGGTTTTGGAATCCTTGTCGACCGCCTCAGCCATGGTACCTTGACCGGATCATTATCGTCAGGCGGCTTCGGCGGCGGTCTGCGTCGAGGGAAGTTCGAACGCTCCCTGCCGCGAAAGGCGGATGGTCGCCACGGCGATCGTCTTGCGCGCCGCCATGATGTCCGCCAGCGCGATGCCTTCCGATCCCTGTGCGAGCTCGGATTCGATCATGCGGCGCGAGCGTGCGCCGATCGCCGACAGCACCGATTCGGTAAGCTCCGCAGGTGCCCCGCGCAATGCCAGCGTGACGAGCTCGGTCGACAGCCCGTCGAACAGAAGCACGCGCGCCTTCTGGGTGAGCAGCGGCATGTCGTCGAAGGCAAACAGCCGCGACCTGACGCCGGCAAGGTCCGGTGTGCCGGCCTCTTCCAGGTCCTGCATGAGCTCGTCGAGCTCGGGCTTGGCCATTTCGTTGAGCACGCCGGCGACGCGCTCCTGGCCGGCCGACGTATCCCTGGTCGTTTTTTGCGAAAGCACGCTGGCGCGCAACTGGCTCTCGACGATCCTGGCTGCCGCGTCCGGAATGGTGGCCATCGTCACCATGCGCTTGACGATCTGGCTGCGTAACGGCTTTTCCATCGTCAGCAGCACGTTGGCGGCAGTCTGCGGCGCTAGCTTCGACAGCACCATGGCGGACGTCTGCGGATGTTCACCGGCGAGGAAGGTGCCGAGGCGCGTCGGCTCGAGCTTTTCGAGATCCGGCCAGATCGGCGGCGGTCCCTCGGGGGCGGGCTCGAATTTCTTCTCGCCCATGATGGCGCTCATTTCCTCGGGCGACAGGGATTCGTTGAGGATCGTATCCATGCGGTCGGCCGAATCGAGCAGGCCGGCGCCTTCGGTGAACTCGGCCTCGAATTCCCCGACGATGCGCTCCAGGTCGGCTTGCGGGATGGTGCGCAGCAGGCGCGCGCCCTCGATCAGCGCCTTCAGCTCTTCCTGCTTGAAGAATTTGAGCAGCCGGCTGGCCGAAGGCTTGCCCATCGCCACCAGTATCGCGGCGGCCTTTTGCGGGCGCGTTAGCGTCAACGACGTCATCGGGCCTGGCTCCGCTTCGGGTGCATGCTGTCGCTGCCCATCCTCAGGCGCTCTTCGTCGCGGCTGTGATCTCGGTAAGCCTGATGCCGAAGCGCGATGGGTCGTGTTCCAGCACGGTGATCTCGCCGCGCGCGATTCGGCGGCCGTTGACCACCACGTCGACCGGCTCGCCGATGCGGCGGTTGAGCGCCACGGTCGAGCCTTTCTGCAGCGCCATCAGCTCCGACACCGGCATTTCGGTGCTGCCGAGGATGATCTGCACATCGACCGGGATCGTCATGATGATGCTGGAGTTAGCGCCGGCCTGGAGGGCGGCGTCCGGTCGGTTTTCCTCTTCCCGGAGCACGCCGCGCAACTCCTCGATGGCGCGGTCGAGCTGCTCGTCCGGCTGGTCGGCTTCGGGTTCGGCTTCCACCTTGGTCTTTGCCATGCGTCGTCTCCAATAATCTCAAGCCAGGCCTCAGCCCGGCATGAGCCCGTCGATGAAGTCCTGCCCGCCATCGTGGGGATGCCGGATGCGGACCGTGTAATTCTGTCCGAGCTTGCCGAACTCGCAGACAAACAGCGTCTTGTCGCGCGCGCTGAGCTTGGCCTGCAGCTGCGCGCCTTCCTCGAACTCGATCACCTGGCCGGGCTGGAAGGCGGCGAGATCGCCAAGCGTCAGTCGGGCGAGCGGCATGGTGGCCTCGAGCCGCACGGCCGAGCGCATGACTTCTTCCGAGAAGCGGGCCCGCCAGTCGAATTCCGTCGTTCCGTCTTCGCCCGTATTTGCGGTGGCGCCGCGCGTCGCCAACAGAATGCGCTGCGGGATCATCACCGTCACCGTGCCGGTATCGGTCGGCGTCGAGATGCCGTAGACGATGCGAACCGCCGCGCCGTCGCGCAACACCCGCCGTCTTGCCTCGTTGCCGGACATCGTCTTGGTGATCGGCAGGCGCAGCTCGAGCGAACGCCTGCCCGATCCGTTGAGCGCCACCGCAACCTCCTGGAAGACGGTGGTCGCGACGTCGATCTCGATCTGCGACAGCTCGCGCTCGATCGGCGCCACCGGCTGGTCCGGGTCTCCGCCGAACAGCGCCGAGACCATGACCGCGATCGCCGGCGCGTCCATGACCAGCGTCATGGCATCCGCGGAGGTCGGCGACGAAATGATCGTCAAGGCGAAGGTCTCGCCGGCGCGCATGCGCGCATCGGGGACACGGCCCACTTCCACGGCTTGCAGGTCGACGGTGACCGGCGCGCCAAGCTCCCCTGAAAGGGCTTTCTGCAGCAGCGGCAGCGAGCGTTCGGCCATGCCGCGGCCGACGCCGATCACCTGCGCGGCCTCGCCGCTGTCGCCGACGAGACGCTCGATGATGAGGGCCCGGGTTTGCGACGGACTGCCCGGACTGATCATGACGGCGAGCTGCCCTGGCTTAGGTTCTGCATGCTCAGGCCGCCTTCTTCTCGGCGGTGCCCGTGTTCATCGTGCTCTGCTCGACGGCATCGATCGTCGGGCGCTCATAGGAGGAGATCGTCTTGCGGCCAAACTCGATCGCGACCTGCGGCAAGGCGCCGTTCATGTAGGCGAGCAGCGTCTGCTTGACGATGATGTAGAGGCGGTTCTTCTTCTCGCGCACCGTCTTGATCTTGGTGGCGACCGGACCGACCACGGCATAGGACAGGAAGATGCCGAGAAAGGTTCCGACGAGTGCCGCGCCAATCAGCCCGCCGAGGATCTCCGGCGACTGGTCAAGCGCGCCCATCGCCTTCACCACGCCGAGCACGGCCGCGACGATGCCGAGCGCCGGCAGGCCGTCGCCGACGGCGACCATCGCGTGATAGGCCTTCAGCTTGTCGGTGCGGATCGTCTGGATCTCTTCGTCCATCAGCGCCTCGATCTCGTGTGAGCGGGCGTTGCCGATGATGATGATGCGGCAATAGTCGCAGATGAAATGCGTCAGATCGTGATTCTTCAGGACAGTGGGAAAGGCCTGGAAGATCGCCGACTCTTCCGGATTGTCGATATGCGCCTCGACCTCGCTGCGCGACTTCGAGCGCAGCTCGCGCATCAGGCTGTGCAGGACGCCCAGCGTCTCGAGATAGTCGCGCTCCTTCGGCACCGCCTGCTTGAACGCCTCGAGAATGCCCTTGCCGGTGTCCTTGACCGTCTTCATCGGGTTGGCGACGAGGAAGGTGCCGAGCGCCGCGCCGCAGATGACCACCGCTTCCCACGGCTGCATCAGCACATGCAGATGGCCGCCCATGGCCATGAAGCCGCCGAGAACGCAGCCAAGCGTCACCACAAGTCCGATCAGAATACCCACGACAGGTCCTTCCGCATGTCACGTCGGGATCAGGGATAGTCCTCGTGCCTTGTGTGAGGCTTGAATCGCGATGCGCAAAACCGATTCAGCTTCGCACAAGGAAGCTTCGCTATCGTCCTCGGACAGCTTCGGCCGGAGGCGCATATGCTGAACACCTATACGAGCTACCAGCTCATCGCCAGGGACATCCCCAAGGCAATCGACCAGGTCGAGTCGCAGCCGGTCGTGAAGCGCGAGACCGACTACTACCTGGCCAATATCGGCAACGTCAAAACCATCGACGATTTCGTCAACAACACGCGGCTCTTCAACTACGCCATGAAGGCGTACGGGCTGCAGGACATGGCCTATGCCAAGGCCTTCATGGTCAAGGCGCTCAAGGAAGGCGTGGCCGACGAGGACAGCTTCGCCAACAAGCTCAGCGACAAGCGCTACGCCGACTTCGTCAAGGCTTTCAACTTTGCCGCCTATGGCTCGACCGCCACCCTCTTTCCCTCCGCCCAGCAAGGCGCGGTCGACAAATACATGCGCCAGACGCTGGAGGAGAACGCCGGCGAAACCAATCAGGGCGTGCGGCTGGCGCTTTACTTCCAGCGCAAGGCGCCCGACATCAACAACTGGTACGACGTGCTCGCCGACACGGCGCTTTCGAGCGTGGTCCGCACCGCGCTCGGCCTGCCCGACTCCATCGCTTCCGCCGACATCGACAAGCAGGCGCAGATGTTCGAGCAAAAGCTCGATATCGCCGACTTCAAGGACCCCGACAAGCTGAACAAGTTCCTGACCCGCTTCACCAGCCTGTGGGAGATCAACAACCCGACCTCCAGCGCCGTGACCTCGGTCAGCGTGCTCTTCGCGCAACCGACCACGGTCGGCATCTCGACCGATCTGATGATGGCCATGCAGAAGCTGAAGTTCTGAGAGCATCATGCAGGACAGTCTCTACGTCGCCCTCTCCTCGCAGGTCGCGCTCGAGCGTCGTCTCGACACCATTGCCGACAATGTCGCCAACGCCTCGACCATCGGCTTTCGCGCCACCGGCGTGAAATTCGAGGACGTGGTCTCCGGCACCGGGCCGAAGTCGGTCTCCTTCGCATCCTCCGGCAAGACCTATCTTTCCACCGCGCACGGCTCGATGACCGAGACCGGCAATCCTTTCGACTTCGCAATCCAGGGCGACGCCTGGTTCGCCATCGAGACACCGGCCGGCACGGTGATGACCCGCGACGGCCGTTTCTCCATGAACGAGAACGGCGAGCTGATGTCGACCGAAGGCTATCCTGTGCTGGACAGCGGCGGCGCGCCGATCCAGCTCGATCCGCGCAACGGCCCGCCCAAGGCCGGCGCCGACGGCTCGCTCAGGCAGAACGACCAGCTTGTCGGCGCCATCGGCCTCTATGATTTCGATCCGGGCGAAAATTTTGTCCGTTACGGCAATTCGGGCATCGTTCCCGCGCGAACCCCCGAACCGGTCACCGACCGCTCCGATGTCGGCGTCGCGCAAGGCTTCCTGGAAGAATCCAACGTCAATCCGGTGCTGGAGATGACCCGGCTGATCCAGGTGCAGCGCGCCTTCGAGAACACGGCGGCGCTGATCCGGCAGAGCGCTTCGTCCACCGACGACGCGATCAAGACGCTCGGCTCGAAGTAGCGGCATGGCGACCGGCTCGTCCCTGCTCCGCGCGCCCGAAAGGCTCGCCTATTCCCCAACGGATCGGCTCGCCGCGCTCGAACGTGTCTGGCGGCGGTTCGACAATCCGGAAACATTGCTGAGCTGCGGCGGCCGCGTCGTCGAGATCTCGCCTACCCACTATAAGGTGCGCGGCCTCTCCGGCATCGCAAGGCTCGGCGACATCGTCGAGCAGCGCGGCAAGTCGGGCACGCGCCGCGGCGAGATCGTGCGAATAGGCCGCGACGAGGTCGTGGTAGCGCCGTTCGAGCGCAGCGCCGATGCCGGCATCGGCGACGCCGTGTTCCGGCGCGGTCCGCTTGGCGTCGCGCCCCATGTTTCCTGGCGCGGGCGCGCCATTGACGCCTTGACCCGCGTCATCGACGGCGGTCCGCCGCTGATCAGGCCGGATGCGGCCGACGGCGCGGGCACTCTGACGCCCGGCGCCATGTCCCGCCAGCGGGTCGGCACCGGCTTCCTCACCGGGGTGCGCGTGATCGACATCTTCACACCGCTCTGCCTCGGCCAGCGGCTCGGCATCTTCGCCGGTTCCGGCGTCGGCAAGTCGACGCTGCTTGCCATGCTCACCGGCGCCGAGGCCTTCGACACCGTGGTCGTGGCGCTGATCGGCGAACGCGGCCGCGAGGTGCGCGAGTTCCTCGAAGACACGATCGGCGCCGACAGCATGGCCAAGACCGTCGCCGTCGTCGCCACCAGCGACGAGAGCGCCATGATGCGCCGGCGCGCGCCCGACACCGCCATGCGCGTGGCGGAGCATTTCCGCGACCAGGGCCATCGCGTGCTGCTGGTGCTGGATTCGATCACTCGCTTTGCCCACGCGCTGCGCGAAGTGGCGACGGGGACCGGCGAGCCGCCGGTCGCGCGCGGCTACCCGGCATCGGTCTTCACCGACCTGCCGAAGCTGCTCGAAAGAGCCGGACCGGGCGCCGAGGGCCCCGGCGTCCAAGGTCGGGGTTCGATCACCGCAATCATCTCTGTGCTGGTCGACGGCGACGACCATAACGATCCGGTGGCCGATTCGGTGCGCGGTATCCTCGACGGTCATGTCGTTCTCGACCGCGCGATCGCCGAGCAGGGCCGCTACCCGCCGGTCAACCCGCTGTCATCGATCTCGCGTCTCGCCGACAAGGCCTGGAGCGCGGAGCAGCGCATGCTGGTGACCAGGCTGAAGTCCATGATCGCGCGCTTCGAGGACACGCGCGACATCCGCCTGCTCGGCGCCTACCAGGGCGGCGCCGACGCCGAGCTCGATATCGCCGTGCGTCAGGTGCCGCTGATCTACGAGGCGCTCGCGCAGTCGCCGAAGGACCACGCATCGGCCGATCCGTTCGCCGACCTCGCCCGCCACCTCAAGGGGAAGCAGAATGGCGATCAGGGAGACTGAGCTGCAGCAGACCGAGCGCATACTGCGCGAGATGATCGCCGAGGCCAAGGCCGCCGAGGAGGCCGACGCCAGCCGCGACTTGGCTATCAACGGCTTGTTCCCGAAGAAGGTGGAGTGGCCGCAGCCGCCGCGGGCCGAATTCCCGCGCCTGGCCAACAGGAAAGCGGACCGGCGCAGCGATTTCGTCGTCGCCGCGCTCGGCATCACGCTCGGCCTGATCTGCGCGCTGTTTCCCTGGTACATCTTCTTCAACCAGGAGCAGTTCGGCGTGCAGACGATCAAGTTCGGGGGCAGCGGCAGCAATTCCGGACGCGCGGGCGGCGGGGTTGCGGCCGAACACGGTGGACCGCTGACGGCCAAGGACGTTCCCAATACCGATATCGACCTGCTTGCCACCGGAACGGTGCGGGACGACCCGGCGCCCGCGCCGGCGCCCGACGAACAGCCCTTTCCTGCCGCATCGGAATTCAAGATGGTGCATATCGCCAACGGCCGCGCCATGATCGAGGACGATACCGGCTTGTGGATCGTCCAGCGCGGCTCGGTCCTGCCCGATTCCAGCCGCGTCGCCTCGATCGAGCAACGCGGCGGCAAATGGGTCATCGTGACGGACGCCGACAAGGTGATCGAGCTTTCCAGGTGACCGGCCGCGGGCTCGTCCCGCGCAAGGTCCGCGCAAGACTGGCGGCCTAGTCTTGTGCGTACTCGCCCGGAGAGTCCCATGGAACCCGTCAACCTCTTTGACCTCGCCACCCGGCAGTCGCAATGGCTGGCCGTGCGCCAGTCGGCGATCGCCTCCAACATCGCCAACGCCAACACGCCGGGCTACACGGCAAACGACGTCGAACCGTTCGAAAAGGTTCTCGACCGGACCGCGGTGGCGTTGAAGGCCACCGAGGCCGGCCATCTCGGCGCGGAGGCGACCAATGCCGGCTTCAACGTCAAGCCGGAGGAATCGACCGGCTCGATCATGCCGTCGAAGAACACGGTGGTGCTCGAGGACGAGTTGATGAAGGCCGGTGAAGTGCGACGCTCCTTCGAGATCAACACGGCGATCGTCAAAGCCTTCCATTCGATGATGACGATGGTGGTGAAGAGCTGACCATGGACGCGCTGACCGCAGCCCTCAAAGTCGCGGCATCCGGCCTCGGCGCCCAGTCGGAGCGACTGCGCGTGGTGTCGGAGAACCTCGCCAACGCGCAGTCGACGGGCAACACGCCGGGCGCCGACCCCTATCGCCGCAAGACGATCACCTTCCAGTCCGAGCTCGACCGCGCCTCCGGCGGGTCGCTGGTCGAGGTGAGCTCGATCGAGCGCGACCCCTCTGACTTCCCGATCGAGTTCCAGCCCGGCAACGAGGCCGCCGACGACAAAGGCTACGTGAAGATGCCCAACGTCAACGTGCTGGTCGAGATGGCGGACATGAGCGAGGCGAACCGCTCCTACGAGGCCAACCTGCAGGTCATCAAGCAGGCTCGCGATCTGATTTCCATGACCATCGACCTGATGAGGAACCAGTAAATGATCGGCGGTATCGGGGCACTACAATTCAAACCGGCAATCGACGGCGCGGAGGCCGCCTCGCCCGGCCTGCTTCAGGGCGGTGTCGGGACACAGGCAAGCGAAAGCGTCGGCGGCAGCTTCGCGGAGGCCCTGAGCCAGGCTGCGACGAAGACCGTCAACACGCTGCAGAACGCCGAGCAGATGTCGATCCAGGCGCTCAAGGGCGATGCCGACACGCGCCAGGTGGTCGATGCGGTGATGAGCGCCCAGCAGGCGCTGCAGACGACCATCGCCATCCGCGACAAGGTTGTCTCGGCCTACCTCGAAATCAGTCGCATGAATATCTAGGACAGCGTCATGAAAGCCCTTGCCATCGCCGCGACCGGCATGAATGCCCAGCAGACCAATCTGGAAGTCATCGCCAACAACATCGCCAACATCAACACCACCGGCTACAAGCGGGCGCGGGCCGAATTCTCGGACCTGCTCTATCAGGTCGACCGCACTCAAGGGGTGCCCAACCGCTCGAACACCTCGCTGGTGCCCGAGGGTGTCTCGATCGGTCTCGGCGTCAAGACGACGGCCGTACGCAACGTCCACACGCAGGGCGAGCTGACAAGCACCGGCAACAGCTTCGACCTGGCGCTGACCGGCCGCGGCTGGTTCCAGATCGAGGGCGCCGACGGCAGCACGCTCTATTCCCGCGCCGGCGCCTTCAACACCAATGCCACCGGACAGCTGGTCACCGTCGACGGCGCCAACGTCGTTCCGGCGATCACCGTGCCGACAGACGCGGTCGAGGTTATCGTCAACAAGACCGGCCAGGTCTTTGCCCGTATCGACGGCCAGACCGACCTCCAGCTTCTCGGCCAGCTGCAGATCGCGAACTTCGCCAACGAGGCGGGCCTGGCGCCGCTCGGCGACAATCTGTTCCAGGAGACGGCCGCCTCCGGTCCGGCCAATGTCGGCGTTCCCGGCGATCCCGGCTTCGCCACCATCGAGCAAGGCTATCTGGAGTCCTCCAACGTCGATCCGGTCAAGGAAATCACCGAGCTGATCTCGGCGCAGCGCGCGTATGAAATGAATTCCAAGGTCATCCAGGCCGCCGACGACATGGCCTCGGTGGTCTCCAAGAACATCAGGTAACCGACGATGGCTATGCCGGCCTCCTGCCCTGCTTTCCGCCGCGTCGTGCTGGCCCTTGCGCTGGCGGCTGGCGGCATGCCGGCGCTTGCGCAGGAATCGGCCAACCAGACGCAGTCGGCCAGCCAGATCGCCGCCAGCCAGGCGGTCGCCGAGGCGGTGCTGATCCCCAACCGGGTTATCTATCCCGGCGAGGCGATCGAGCTCGTCGCGCTGAAGCAGGTGACGCTGGTTCCAGGCAAGCACAAGCCGGACGGCATGGCGACGCGTTCCGAAGAACTGCAGGGCAAGGTCGCCAAGCGCACGCTGCTGCCCGGCCGCTACATTCCGGCGGCCGCCATCCGCGATGCATGGCTGGTCGAACAGGGCGCTACCGTGCAGGTCTATTTCACCGCCGGCGCGCTGACCATCTCGGCAGCCGGCGTCACCCTGCAGCCGGGCGCTGCCGGCGACCTCATCAAGGTCCGCAACATCGACAGCGGCAAGATCATTTCCGGCATCGTCATGGCCGACGGCACCATCAAGGTCGGCGCATCGTGATGCGCGCTTTCGCCCTTCTGCTGAGCGCCGCCATCGGCCTTCAGCCCGCGCTGGCCGACGGGCTCACGCCCAAGGCCAAGCGCGAGCTTGCGCAGAAAAATGGCGGCGTCTACGACGACCCCGAATACGATCCGGCCACCACCACGCGCATGTTCCGCGTTTCGACGGGGCCGAGCACGCTGCCGCCCGGCCAGGTCGCCGCTCGCATCAAGGACATCGCCCAGCTGCAGAGCGCGCGCGACAACCAGCTCGTCGGCTACGGCCTGGTCATCGGCCTGGCCGGAACCGGCGACAGCCTGCGCAACTCGCCCTTCACCGAACAGTCGATCCGCGCCATGCTGGAAAATCTCGGCATCGCCACCGAAGGCGGCAGCGCGCGCGCCAAGAACGTCGCCGCGGTCATCGTCACCGCCAACATGCCGCCCTTCGTCCAGTCGGGCGCCCGCATCGACATCGACGTCTCCTCGATGGGTGACGCCACCTCGCTTGCCGGCGGCACGCTGGTGATGACGCCGCTCAAGGCCGCGGACGGCGAGATCTACGCGGTCGGGCAAGGCTCGGTGATCGTCGGCGGCTTCACCGCCAAGGGCCAGGCCGAGGAGCTGACGCAAGGCGTGCCCACCGCCGGCCGCGTGCCGAATGGCGCCATCGTCGAGCGCTCGGTGCCCGCCGAGTTCGACGACCAGGGCGTGCTGACGCTGCAATTGCGCAATCCCGATTTCTCGACTGCCATCCGCATCGCCGACGCCGTCAACGATTACACTTCGCAGCGCTTCGGCGTGCGCGTCGCGGCCGAGCGCGATGCCCGCACCGTGCAGATCAGGCGGCCGAAGAACGTATCGGCCGCACGCTTCTATGCGGAGATCGAAAATCTGGTCGTCGAGTCCGATGCGCCTGCCCGCGTCGTCATCGACGAACGCACCGGCACCATCGTCATCGGCAACAACGTCAGGATCTCGCGCGTCGCGATCAGCCACGGCACGCTCACCGTGCGCATCACCGAAGCGCCGAAAGTGGTTCAGCCGGAGCCCTTCTCCAGGGGCCAGACCGCGGTCGAGCCCTTTACCGCCATCGAGGCCTCGCGACCGGACGCCCGCGTCGCCGTGCTCGACGGTCCGGACCTCGAAACGCTTGTCTCCGGTCTCAATCGTCTGGGCGTGAAGCCCGACGGCATCATCGCCATCCTGCAGGGCATCAAGTCGGCCGGCGCCCTGCAGGCCGACCTGGTTCTCCAATAGGCACGCCGATGATCGAGCTTTTCGCCTCAAGACTGCATCGTCGGCTCGGCCCTCTCGCCGCAGCCGCGATCATCGCGCTGGCGGGCGGCACGGCCGGCCGCGCGGAAGAAGTGCGCCAGGTGCTGCCCGGCGGACAGGCGCCGGCCCAGCCGACCCAGCTCTCGCGCGAAAAGGCGCCGGACGAAAGCGAGATCCAGCGCTTCTGCTCCAACATCGCGGACGCCGCGCGCGACCGCCGCTACGCCTTGCAGGCCGAGGAGCTGAAGCAGCTTCAGGCCGGCATCGACCAGCGCATGAAGGCGCTGGAGGACAAGCGGGCCGAGTATGAGCAATGGCTGAAGCGCCGCGAGGTGTTCCTGGCGCGCGCCGAGGACAGCGTGGTCAAGATCTATGCCGGCATGAAGCCCGACGCCGCGGCCGAACGCCTGGCGATGGTCAATGCCGAGCTCGCGGCGGCCATCCTGATGAAGCTCGATGCCCGCAAGGCCGGCGTCATCCTCAACGAAATGGACCAGAAGGCGGCGGCGACGCTCACCGGCATCATGGCCAGCGCGGCGCGAAGGGTTGATCCGTCATGAAGTTGAAATTACTCGTCCTTGTCGCGGCGACGGCGCTGTCCGGCTGCGGCACCGATCTCAGGGAGGTCGGCCGGGAGCCCGCGCTCTCGCCGGTCGGCTCCGGCATCGGCAATGGCGGCGGAGCCCCCTACAGCTATCCGGAGCCGCCGGCCGCGCCGGTGAAGAAATTCTCGCTGTGGGACGACCGCCAGAGCAGGCTCTTCACCGATCCGCGAGCGCTGCAGGAAGGCGACATCCTGACCGTCAACATCAAGCTCAACGACAAGGCCAATTTCAAGAACCAGAACGACCGCAGCCGCACCGCCGCGCGCAAGCTCGGCTACGACGTCACGCTCGGCTGGGACGGCAAAAGCACCAGCGGCAAGGGCGATGCCGGCTTGAGCTCCAGCACCGAGACCAACGCCGACGGCGAGATCAAGCGCTCGGAGAACCTGGAGCTCAATGTCGCCGCCGTCGTCACCGAGGTGCTGCCCAACGGCAATCTGATGATCAGCGGCTCGCAGGAAGTGCGCGTCAACTACGAGCTTCGGGTCCTCACCATCGCCGGCATGGTGCGTCCCTCCGACATCGGCGCCGAAAATACGATCCCCTACGAGCGTATCGCCGAGGCACGCATCTCCTATGGCGGCCGCGGCCGTGTAATGGAGGTCCAGCAGCCGGCCTACGGTCAGCAGATCCTTGACCAGGTTCTTCCTTTCTAGGCCGGGAGACCGCTGTCCATGGCAAATGTCGAGCAGGCACAGCCCAAGAAGGGACCCTCCCTGGTGATCCAGCTCGCCGCGCTCCTTGTCATGACGGGCGCGGCCGTCGGCATGGGCTGGGTTTCCGGCGGCTATCTCAAGCAGGGAGAGGCGCCGGCGCCGGTTCCTGCCGCGCCGGAGAATGCCGGCAGCCCGGAGAAGCCCGCGGACGCCGGCAAGCCGGTGGCCGGACCTGCCGTGGTTCAGCTCGCGCCGATCACCACCAACATCGCCTCGCCGAGCGAAGTCTGGATAAGGCTGGAGGCATCGGTGCTCTACGACGCGCCGCAGCCGCCGGAAATGACGGAGCAGATCCATCAGGACCTGCTCGCATATGTGCGCACGCTGAAGATGCATCAGATCGAAGGCGCCAGCGGCTACCAGCATCTCAAGGCCGATCTCGACGAGCGAGCGGCGCTGCGCAGCGGCGGCCATGCCAAACAGGTTCTCATCAGGACGATGCTGCTCGAATGAGAAAGTTCCTCATCGCCACGGCGCTGATCGTCGTCACCACCTCTGTCGCCGCGGCCCAGCAGTTGGATCTCGGCGGCATCGGCAAGGCCGACGGCACCACCGTCGGCTACCTCATCCAGATGTTCGGCCTGCTCACCGTGCTTTCGGTGGCCCCGGGCCTCTTGATCATGGTGACGAGCTTCACCCGCTTCGTCATCGCCTTCTCGATCCTGCGCGCCGGCATCGGCCTGCAGTCGACGCCCGCCAACCTGATTCTGATCTCGCTGTCGCTGTTCATGACCTTCTATGTCATGGCGCCGACCTTCGACCAGGCCTGGAACACTGGCGTCAAGCCGCTGATGGACAATCAGATCACCCAGGCCGAAGCCTTCGAAAAGATCTCGGATCCGTTCCGCAGCTTCATGCTGCACAATGTGCGCGACAAGGATTTCGACCTCTTTGCCGATCTCGCCCGCGAGCGCGGCCAGACCGTCTCGCGCGACACCGTCGACCTGCGCATTCTGGTGCCCGCCTTCATGATCTCGGAGATCAGGCGCGGCTTCGAGATCGGTTTTCTCATCGTGCTGCCGTTCCTGGTGATCGACCTCATCGTCGCCACCGTCACCATGGCGATGGGCATGATGATGCTGCCGCCGACGGTGGTTTCCCTGCCGTTCAAGATCATGTTTTTCGTGCTGATCGACGGCTGGAACCTTCTGGTCGGCAGCCTGGTGCGGTCCTTTACCTGAGAGCCTGGCACCTGACCACCTGGCCGGCGACGCGGCAATGCATCGCTCCAATTCCGAGCAATATATTTTCGGTTAACCGTCCAGTTTAGCCGTTTGGTAGGAAGTTGCCCGCATAGTCCGCCCCAGATGGCGGGTGATCGGGTCTCAGCGATCATTGGCATGATGCCGCACCGTCATACCGGACAGGCCGGTATGTCAAAAAAATCCGTGTAAAAACAAGGTACGAGTACCATGGCCAGTATCATGACCAATTCCGCGGCGCTGACCGCGCTGCAGAGCTTGAACAACACCAACAAGCAGCTCGAGATCACCCAGTCCCGCATTTCCACCGGTTACCGCGTCGCCACCGCTTCCGACAACGCCGCCTACTGGTCGATCGCCACGTCGATGAAGTCCGACAACAAGGCGCTCTCGGCCGTTCAGGACTCGCTCGGCCTCGGCGCCGGCAAGGTCGACACCGCCTACACCGCCATCAACGACGTCAAGGACCAGGTCGACCTGATCAAGTCCAAGCTGGTCACTGCCCGCGGCGCCAGCCAGGAAGACCAGCAGAAGATCGCGACCGAAATCAAGGCCATCCAGGACCAGATCAAGTCGTCGGTCACCAACGCCAACTTCGCCGGCTCGAACCTGCTGCAGAACGACGGCACGGCCGCTTCCGACCTGAACATCGTTGCTTCCTACAACCGCACCGGCGCGACCGTCACCATCGACACCATCAAGGTGACGGCTGCCGACACGCAGGTTCTCGACACCGCAGGCACGGGCGGCATCGTCGGCGGCCTGCTCGCCGCGACCTTCTTCGACCCGAGCACCGCCGCTGTCGCCGATACGGCAATCGACACCGCGCTCGGCACCGTTGAAACGGCGCTCGGCAAGCTGTCCACCGGCGCCGCCTCGCTCGGCGCCGCCAAGTCGCGCATCGACACCCAAAAGAGCTTCCTGTCGAACCTGTCGGACTCGATCGACAAGGGCGTCGGCGCCCTGGTCGACGCCGACATGAACAAGGAATCGACCCGCCTGCAGGCCCTCCAGGTCCAGCAGCAGCTGGGCATCCAGGCGCTCTCGATCGCCAACGGCAACTCGCAGTCGATCCTGTCGCTCTTCCGCGGCTGATCGCCCAACGAACTTCAGGCATACGGATCGGGCCGCGCCATCAGCGCGGCCCGATTTTCATTGTGACGCCGCTGCCCTCCGAGGCGCGCCCCTTCCCTTAAGAAATACTACCGCATTGCGGTTTCAAGGCAGGCTCTTAACGCGCCATTAACTGTGACGGGCTAGTTATGGTTAACCAATCGCTATGACGGGCCGACCGACGGTCGACAGGCATGACGCCCCCCGCCAGAGAGTTGACCGGCGTGCCACGAGGCATGCCTGCTTTGAGAAGGGGTGTATCTTGGCAAGTATCATGACCAACGCCGCCGCGCTGACCGCGCTGCAGAGCCTCAACGCCACCAACAAGGCGCTTGAAACCACGCAGGGCCGCATCTCGACCGGCTATCGCGTCGCCACCGCTTCCGACAACGCCGCCTATTGGTCGATCGCCACCTCGATGCGGTCCGACAACCAGGCGCTCTCGGCCGTCCAGGACGCGCTCGGCCTCGGCGCCGGCAAGGTCGATACCGCCTACACCGCCATCACCCAGATCAAGGATCAGGTCGATGCGATCAAGGCCAAGCTGGTCACCGCCCGCGGCGCCAGCCAGGACAACCAGCAGAAGATCGCCACCGAAATCAAGGCCATCCAGGACCAGATCAAGTCGTCGGTCACCAATGCCAGCTATGCCGGTTCGAACCTGCTGCAGAATGACGGCACCGCCGCTTCCGATCTGCATGTCGTCGCCTCCTACAACCGCACCGGCACGACCGTCTCGATCGACACCATCGACGTGAAAGCCACCGACACGCAGGTCCTGGACGTGGCCGGCACCGGCGGCATCGTCGGCGGCCTGCTCGCCGCGACCTTCTTCGACCCGAGCGCCGCTGCTGTTTCCGACGCCAACATCGACACCGCGCTCGACGCCGTTGAAACCGCGCTTGCCAAGCTCGCTACCGGCGCGGCCTATCTCGGCGCCGCCAAGTCGCGCATCGACACCCAGAAGAGCTTCCTGTCGAACCTGTCGGACTCGATCGACAAGGGCGTCGGCGCCCTGGTCGACGCCGACATGAACAAGGAATCGACCCGCCTGCAGGCCCTCCAGGTGCAGCAGCAGCTCGGCATCCAGGCGCTGTCGATCGCCAACGGCAACTCGCAGTCGATCCTGGCCCTGTTCAAGAGCTGACGGTCCGGCTGAGGCAGCCCCCATCGCAAGGCCGCGTCCTCGACGCGGCCTTTTGGCTTGTGTGGCAGACCGCTGCCACGCAGTTCGGGTCTCGCGCAATCCCTGGCGGCTCGCCCCTATAATCCTCGCACAAGCTTCGCGGTCTAGTCTTCCGGCGGACAGTCATGCTGGGAGCGGTTGAATCGTGCCGGAACAGATCCAGAGCCTCATCGCGAACCTCCGCGGATTCGGCGTCAGGCGTCTTGCTCTCATGGGCTGCATCGCCGCGCTGGTCATGGCCGTCATCGGCGTCGCCTCGGTCTATCTCAACCGTCCGGCCTACGAGACACTCTATGTCGGGCTAGACCGCAACGACGTGAACCAGATCGGCCTGGTGCTGGGCGAGGCCGGCATCGGCTTCGATGTCGGCGCCGACGGAACCTCGGTGCTGGTGCCGGCCGGCACCACGGCGCAGGCGCGCATGCTGCTCGCGGAGAAGGGCCTGCCGACCAGCGCCAACGCCGGCTACGAGCTGTTCGACAATGTCGGCTCGCTCGGCCTGACCTCCTTCATGCAGCAGATCACCCGCGTGCGCGCTCTGGAAGGCGAGATCGCGCGCACCATCCAGTCGATCGCCGGCGTCAAGGCGGCGCGCGTCCACATCGTCATGTCCGAGCGCGCCAATTTCCGCCGCGACGAGCAGCAGCCCTCGGCTTCGGTGGTCATCCGCTATGCCGGCGTCGATGCCGAGAAGAGCGCGCAGTCGATCCGCCACCTCGTCGCCGCCGCGGTTCCCGGCCTGTCGGCCGACAAGGTCACCGTGCTCGATTCCAACGGCAATCTCCTCGCCGCCGGCGACGACACTTCCAACACCAGCGCTGCCCGCACGCTCGGCGTCGAGCAGACGGTCGAGGCGCAGATCGCCGACAACATCCGCCGGGCGCTGACGCCCTACCTCGGTCCCGACAATTTCCGCGCCAGCGTCAAGGCCGACGTCAACACCGACACCCGCCAGACCGAGGAGACGATCTTCGATCCCGAATCCCGCGTCGAGCGTTCGGTGCAGTCCGTGCGCACCAACGAGGCCAGCAACCAGAAGCAGGCCTCGACCCCGACCAGCGTCGAGCAGAACCTGCCCGAGACGCAGACGACCAACACCGAAGGGCCGCAGTCCTCCTCGCAGAACGACCGCAAGGAGGAGATCACCAACTACGAGATAAACTCCAAGAAGATCGCCACCGTCTCCAACGGCTATTCGGTGACCAAGATGTCGATCGCCGTCGTCGTCAACCAGGATCGGCTCAAGACCATCCTCGGCAAGGACGCCACGCCCGAGCAGATCGCCAAGCGCGTTGCAGACATCCAGAAGATGGTGGCCTCCGCCACCGGCTTCGACGACAAGCGCGGCGACATCATCGACGTCTCGGCGGTCGAGTTCATCGACGGGCTGGACGGCGAGCCGGTCGACCAGCCGGGCATCCTCGCCTCGATCGGCACCTATACGGGCACGCTCATCAACGCTGGCGCATTCATCGTCGTCGTGTTCCTGGTCGCCTTCTTCGGCCTGCGGCCGATGGCGACCGCGCTCACCGTATCGGCCAAGCCGGCTGCCGTCGCCGGCCCGAGCTTCGACGATGTCCAGCGCTCGCTGCCGACGCCCGACGCGCCGGTGGCCGCCATCGCCGCCGACGCGCCGGTCGGCGCCCTGCCGGGCGCGCGCCCGGGCGCCACCCCGCTCGACGACCTGCGCCAGAAGATCAGGCCGGCGCCGCAGGAGCGGCTGGCTCGCATGGTCGACCTCAATGAGGAACGCACCGCCCAGATCCTGCGCAAATGGGCGGCCGCCCCGGAAGCCGCGGGTTAAGCCATGGCCTCGGGAGCCCTTTTCGATCTTCTGCCTGATTTCGGGTCGCGCGCCCCGCGCGCCGGCCAGGCGCCGGCGGCGCCGGACATCGAGCGCAAGCCGGACCCGCCGCAGGCCGACATCGGCGCGCTGATCGCCGAGGCGGTGGCCGATGCGGAAGCCGCGCTCGAAGCGCGCCTCACGGCCGCCCACGCGGCGGCGCTCGAGGCCGAACGCCAGGCCAATGACGATGCGGCGAAAGCGTTCCTGGAAAGCTTCGGCGGCGATCTCGGCGCAACGGTCAAGACGCGCATCGACGCCCTGGAGGAACGCGTTGCCGAGCTCACCGGCGTCACGATTGCCCGCATCATCGGCGGCATCGTCAGCGACGATCTGCAGAACCGTTCGCTCGACGCCCTTGCCCGCACCATCAACGCGGCGATTGCCGATAGCGAAGCCGTGCGCATCGGCGTGCGCGGGCCGCTGTCGCTGTTCGAGCCGCTGAAGGCAGCGCTTGGCGACCGCGCGGCCAATCTCGATTTCACCGAGGCCCCCGGCTTCGACCTGACCGTGACCATCGATGAAACGGTGTTCGAGACGCGCATCGCCGAATGGTCGGCTTCCCTGTCGGAGGTCCTGTCATGAGCGCCATCGACCACGGCGAGGCCAGGCACGAGATCATCATCGTCAAGCGCAATCACGACGGCCATGACGACGGCCATCACGGCGGCGTCTGGAAGATCGCCTTTGCCGACTTCATGACCGCCATGATGTGCTTCTTTCTCGTCATGTGGCTGATCAACGCCGCCAACGAGCAGACCAAGGCGGCCGTCGCCAGCTACTTCAATCCGGTCGAGCTGATCGATCGCAATTCCAGCCGCAAGGGCCTGGAAGATCTTGGCGACGGCCCAAGCAAGGTTGGTCTCACCGCCGACAATCCGCAGGATGGCGCCAGCAAGGCCGGCGAGAACGGCAAGGGCGGCGCCGGCTCCTCCGACCGAAGGCAGACCAAGCAGGCCTCGCAGAAGTCGGACCTCTCCGACGAGCATCTGTTTGCCGATCCCTACGCCGTGCTGTCGGAGATCGCCACCGACACCGGCGTGATGCAGAATGTCAGCGCCAAGGGTGAAGGCGGCGCTCAGAATGCCGGTCCGGCGACCGGCGCCTCCGGAGGCGAATCCTATCGCGATCCATTCGCGCCGGATTTCTGGTCGCAGCAGGTGGCGACGCCCGGCGCCGAAGCCAGCGCCGAACGCAGGAAGATCGAAGGCGATCCGGCCAAGCCCGGCGAGAAGGTCGCCGAAGCCGAAGTGCAGAAGGTCAAGGCCGTTCCGCCGGCGCCGCCGCAGTTGGATGCGCCGCTCGAGCCGCTGGCGACACCGGAGAAACCCGGCGCCAAGGCCGGATCGGTCGACACGAAAATCGGAAAAGCCGAAAACAAGGAGACCAAGGGCGAGAAAGCCCAGGCTGAAAAGGCTGAAGCCCAGGCCGCCGCGACCGACACCGCGAAGCCGGAAACCGCGGGAGCCCAAGCGGCAAAGGCCCTGACGACAAAAGCCCAGACGGCAAATGCGGAGCCGGAGCAAGCTTCCGACAAGGGAGAAAAAGCCCCGAGCAGCGCCGCCCTGAAAGCCGCCGCCGAAATCAAGCAGGAACTGGCCAAGGCCTTCGCACCGGGTGAGAAGCTGGCCGACGGCGTCTCCGTCGAGGCCACCGACAAGGGCGTCGTCATCTCGATCACCGATCAGCTCGACTTCGGCATGTTCGAGATCGGCTCGGCCGTGCCGCGCCGCGAGCTGGTGCTGGCGATGGAGAAGATCGGCCGCATCATCAACGAGAAGAAGGGCGCTATCACCATCGGCGGCCATACCGACGCGCGGCCGTTCCGCAGCGACACTTACGACAACTGGCGGCTGTCCACCGCTCGCGCCCACTCCGCCTATTACATGCTGGTGCGCGGCGGCGTCGACGAAAGCCGCATCACCGAGGTCGCCGGCTTCGCCGACCGCCAGCCCAAGATCCCGTCCGATCCGCTGGCCGCCGCGAACCGCCGCATCGAAATCCTGATGGCGACCGGCGGATGAGGGGCCGGATCGCCATCGGGCGCGCAGTCGGGCTGCTGCTGCTCGCCGCAGGATCGCCGGACGCGGCTTTCGCTCAGGACGGCTTGCAGCCCTACCAGTTGGTGCGTTCGCTGCAGCTGATCCAGGACCGCATCGCCGGCGGCGATCATGCGGCGCTGCCGATGCAGGCCAAGCTCCTCGAAATGACCGACGCCAGGCTTCGTGCAGCCGATGCCGAGGATTTCAAGGACCCGAAGAATTTTCGCGCCCTGCTCGTCTACGGCATGAGCGGCGGCAACCCTGTCACCGTCGCGGCGGCGGCGTCGCGCGCGACGACCGACCCGCAGAGCCTGGCAATAGCCAAGGGGGTCGTCGCCTACCTGAACGGCAGGCCGGCCGCCGCGATTGAAATCCTGAAGCCGATCGACCCGATGAGCGTGCCCGCCGACCTCGGCGCCTTCCTGGCCCTGGTCAAGGGCTCGCTGCTCGCGACCGATGAGCCCGCAACGGCGCTGACCTTGCTGGACGAGGCCCGCCTGCTCAGCCCCGGCACGCTGGTCGAGGAGGCAGCGCTTCGCCGTTCCGTCGGCCTCGCGGTGACGCAAGGCGACGCCGCGCGCTTCGCGCACGCCTCGACGCAATATGTCGCGGGTTACCTCTATTCGCCCTATGCCAGCCAGTTCGCCGACTCCTTCGTCTCCGGCGTGATCGCGCTGCACATGTCGATCAGCCAGGACAAGCTCGCCGACATCACCTCGATGATGGACCCGGAGCGCGAGAAGGTGATCTATCTGCGCATCGCCCGCCGCGCCGCGATCGACGGGCTGGCGGACCTTTCCGCCTTCGCCTCGGCACGGGCCGAGCAGGGCCGCAACGGCAAAGGCAATCAGGACGACCCGCGCGCCGTACTCTATTCGAGCCTCTCCACGGTGACGTCGGCCACGATCGACGATGTGCGGACCAGGCTCGGCAAGATCGATCGCGGCAAGCTTTCGGAAAGCGACCGCGCCTTGCTCGATGCGGCGCAAGCCGTTGCCGGCGAGGTTGTCGCTCCGGTGCCGGCGACCGCCAAGGACGAGAGCCAGGCCGCAGATCCCGCGAAGGGCGATACGGCGAAACCGCTGGCTGGGGCCGAGCCTGCCAGCCAGGCCGGCTCCGAAGCCCTGCCGCCGGTGGAGGGCGCTGCGTCCGAGCAGCCGGCTGTCGCGGCCGCGGCCAAGCCGGCGGCGGACGTCCAGCCAGCGGCTCCTGCGTCGCCGAGCCCGCCGGCGACGGCACAGGCCACCGCCGAAGCGCCTGCCTCCGCTCCGGCGCAGCCCGAAACGCCGCCAGTGCTGCCCGCGTCGGCGCCGCCAGCCGCAGCAAGCCTTGATCCACACGATCCCACCGACGCCGCGATGATGAACGCGCGCCGCCAGCTCGACCAGATCGACCAATTGCTCGGAGCCGCTCCCAAATGACCAGCGCCCAAATGAACAGCGCCCAAATGAACAGCGTCAGCCAGGCCATGCCGGGACTCGGCTCCACTCACACCCAGTCGCGTCAGCATGCTGCCGACGGGAAGGGAAAAGGCTCGAATTTCGGCGAGATGGTGCATGGCGCCGAAAGGTCGGCCCGCCAGGGTAAGCGCCCTGTCGAGCCTGCGTCTTCCGATGCGAATCCGGCGCGGCGCGCGCTCGCCGGTTCGCCCGAAGTGCACGCCGACCAGCAGAACAAGACCGCGACGCAAAAGCTGGCAGCCGGAAAAGCCGCCAGGCACAACGCCGACACCGGTCACGGGAAGGCAACCGACGATGCCGACACGCCGGCGCAATCGTCCGATGCCGCCGCGCTCCAGGACGGCCTGCCCCTGCTGATGGCGCTGGGCGACATCCGCCATTTCGCAACGGCGGCAAATGGCGGTCGCGACGGATCCGCCGAGGGAGAGGCGGGCACCCAGCCCTCCATCGGCCAGTCCGCCGCTTCACAACTGACGATCCGTCAGGGCAAGCGCGCATTGGCTGACGCTTCCGAAGGCGGCGAGCCGTTGCCGCGGTCCAGCCGCGCTACGATGGCGACGGAGGAGCCCGGGCCCGATTTCGGACAAAAGCCGGCCGGCGCCGGTCCGGGCGGGGACACGTTGGTCCGCAAGGACGACGTCCTGCCCGCAACACCCGGCATCGAGACCGACGCCGCAGCGCCGCAAAGCTGGCGTCCGGCGGCCGCCCAGAAAACCGCGCAGACGGCGCAATCGATCGCATCGATCAATCAGGCCAGGCCGTCCTCCGGACGCATGGACGTGGTCAGCCAGCAGAGCTTCCCGGCGCCGGCGCAAAATCCCATCGGCCAGACAGCATCGGCGCTGCTCGAGGCGATCGCCTCGGACAGTGGCGTTCAGCAGGCCTTCGCGAGCGCGTCGATCGCCTCGCAAACCGCCAATTCTGTTGCCGTTCCGACACATGTCCTGAAGATCGAGCTCCACCCGGCGGAGCTCGGCATGGTTGTTGCCAGCCTGCGTCTTTCCGGAGAGCAACTTTCGATTGAGATGAAGCCGGAAACGCATGAGGCATTCCGCCGTCTGAGCGCCGACAGCGACGCCATCGTCAAGTCGCTCCGCGGTCTCGGCTTCGATGTCGATCATGTCACCATTATGCAACCGTCGATAGCGGCTCACTCAGCCGGCCGCGCCGATGCGAGCGCGATGCCGATGTCGACGGGCCGCGACCAGCCTTCGTTCCAGCCGGGGAATTCGGGCGGCAACGGCGCCAGCGGCGACCGGCAACCGGGAAGGAACGACGGCAATGGCGCACAGGAATTCGGCCGCGCTGCTCCGCCTCTTCGCGAGCGCGCTGGCGACGATATCTATATCTAGCCTGGCTGCGGCAGGCGCCGCGAGCGCCGCCTCCAACCCCTGCGAGCCGGAGATCCTGCGCGCCGCCGATCGCTATGGCGTGCCGACGGGAATCCTGTATGCAGTCGGGCTGACCGAGACGGGAAAGAAAGGCAGCCTTCAGCCCAACGCTTTGAATATAGAAGGAAAAGCCGTTTTCCCGCGCAGCCGCGGGGAAGCGCTGGCGACGTTTGAGAACGCCCGCCACGAGGGCAAGACGCTGATCGATCTCGGCTGCATGCAGATCAATCATCGCTATCACGGCGCGCGGTTCCGCAGCGTCGAGGACATGCTCGACCCACACCAGAACGTCGACTATGCGGCGCGCTTCCTGGCGAGTCTCCATGCCCGCCATATGACCTGGTCGATGGCCGTCGCCCGCTATCATGCCGGCCCCGACAACGACCCGGCGCAGAAGGTCTATGTCTGCCGCGTCATTGCCAACATGGTCGCCACCGGCTTCGGCAAATGGA
Source organism: Mesorhizobium sp. M1D.F.Ca.ET.231.01.1.1 (assembly GCF_003999155.2). NCBI lineage: Bacteria > Pseudomonadati > Pseudomonadota > Alphaproteobacteria > Hyphomicrobiales > Phyllobacteriaceae > Mesorhizobium > Mesorhizobium sp. M1D.F.Ca.ET.231.01.1.1. The sequence continues at coordinate 468,239 of NZ_RZOZ02000004.1, read as the reverse complement.
CGCCGAACGCCAGCGCTTTCTGCAACCAATAGTTGTCTTTGCAACAGCCCCATGGGCCGGCCACCGCCGATGGTCGGCGGCTCCAGTATCGTCCTCGATCGGCTGCCGCCAATACACCTTCGCAACCGGCTTTATTACGGCTCCCAAAAAAACTCCCAAGAAAATAGCTACAAGAAATGACGGTTTTTCAGGATTCACCGCACCGGGTACCGCTTTCCGCACGGGGCAAATGAGATGATTCGGAGGGCGGGCCGATGATCGTGATCGTTGATGAGCGAGAGCTCGTAACTGAGGGCTATAGCTCACTTTTCGATCGCGAGGGAGTCGCCACCGCGGGCTTCGCGCCGGGCGAGTTCGGCGAGTGGGTGAGCTCCGCCGCCGACACCGACCTCAGATCGGTCAGGGCCTTCCTCATCGGCGACTGCCGCGAGGGCGCCATCTCGCCGCGCCAGATCCGCGATCGCACCGGCGCGCCGGTGATCGCGCTCAGCGAACAGCACTCGCTGGAACACACGCTGCGGCTTTTCGAAAGCGGCGTCGACGACGTCGTCCGCAAGCCCGTGCACATCCGCGAGATTCTCGCCCGCATAACCGCCATCCGCCGCCGCGCCCACGAAGAGGCCGCCTATACCGAAGTCGGCTCGATGCGCATCTTCATGGACGGTCGCGATCCGGAGATAAACGGCGAGCCGCTGCCGCTGCCGCGCCGCGAGCGGCGCATCCTGGAATATCTGGCCAGCAATCGCGGCCGGCGTGTGACCAAGACGCAGGTGTTCAACGCCATCTACGGCATCTTCGACGAAGAGGTCGAGGAGAACGTGGTGGAGAGCCACATCTCGAAGCTGCGCAAGAAACTGCGCGAGAAGCTCGGTCACGATCCAATCGATTCCAAGAGGTTCCTCGGCTACCGGCTGGTGTTCTGATGGCTCCTGCCGGCAAAGCCCGCGCCAGCCTCGCGCAAGACACGAGGCTTAGTTTTGTGGCCTCTCAGAAGGGCACCGAGGAGATGTATCGATGAGCCTCTACGGAATGATGCGGACCGGCGTCTCCGGTATGAACGCGCAGGCCAACCGCTTGTCCACGGTGGCCGACAACATCGCGAATTCCGACACCACCGGCTACAAGCGCTCCTCCGCCGAATTCTCGACGCTCATCATGCCGACCACCGGCGGCGCCTATAATTCGGGCGGCGTCACGACGACGATCCGCTCGGCCATCAGCTCGCAAGGCGTCCTGCAATACACCACGTCGGTGTCGGACCTCGCCGTCAACGGCGACGGCTTCTTCGTCGTGCAGGACCCGAGCGGCACGCCCTATCTCACCCGCGCCGGCGCTTTCGTTCCGGACGCGCAGGGGCGCCTGGTCAATGCCGCCGGCTATCAGCTCATGGCCTACAGCTACGCCAACGGCGATCCGGCCGCCACCGCCAACGGCTTCGAAGGCCTGGTGCCGGTGCAGATCTCCGACCAGGAGATGACGGCGACGCCGAGCACCGAGGGCAATTTCACCAGCAACCTGCCGGCGGGCGCAACCCCGGTCGCAGCCGGCAGCCTGCCTTCCACGAACAGCGCGACCGCCGAATACACCTCGAAGTCCTCGCTGGTCGCCTATGACAATCTCGGCAACAAGGTGCTGCTCGACGTCTATTTCACCAACACCGGCTCCGGCACGTGGCAGGTCTCGGTCTTCGACCAGTCGAAAGCGACCCCCGGCACCTCCTTCCCCTATACGGGCGGCGCGCTGGGCACGGCCAATCTCACCTTCGACACCACCACCGGCAAGCTCACCGGCGCGACCACCGGCATCTCCTTCACGGTGCCGAACGGCTCGACCCTCAACCTCGATCTCTCCAAGCTGACTCAGCTCGGAACCGGCTTCACGGTCTCCGACGCCAAGGTCAACGGCAATGCGCCGAGCACGATCGAAAAGATCCAGATCAGCCAGGACGGCGTCATCTACGCCCAGTACGAGGACGGCTCCACCAAGCCGCTCTACAAGATCCCGCTGGCCGATGTTCAGAGCCCCGACAACCTCACCGCCATGCCGGGCAACGTCTATGTGCAGAGCGCGGACTCCGGCGCCGTTCGCATCGGCTTTGCCAACGAAGGAAAGCTTGGCTCGGTCGTCTCGGGCGCGCTCGAAAATTCCAACGTCGATATCGCCGAGGAACTGACCAACATGATTGCGGCGCAGCGCAGCTACACCGCCAATTCGAAAGTCTTCCAGACCGGTTCCGACCTGATGGATGTCCTGGTCAACCTGAAGAGATAACCCCATCGGGCGCCAGCCCGTGAAAGACCCGCATGTCGCTTTCCACCGCATTAAGCATCGCCCAATCGGCGCTCCTGGCCACATCCAAGCAAACCAGCGTGGTGTCGCGCAATGTGGCCGACGCGTCCAGCCCGGACTATGCCCGCCGCATCGCCGTCGTCACCAGCACGGCGCCCGGCGCGCGATCGGTGGAGATCCAGCGCGCCGCCAACGAGCTTCTGTTCCGGCAGAACCTTTCGGCGCTGTCGGCATGGAGCGGCCAGAGCGCGCTTTACAGCGGCATGGATCAGCTCGACCTCTCGGTCAACGGGGTCGACAATGCGTCGTCTCCGTCGACCGCGATCGCCAATCTGCAGCAGGCGCTGCAGCTCTACGCCACCACGCCGTCGAACCAGAATCTCGGCGCCAGCGTCATCGACGCGGCCAAGCAGGTGGTGAGCTCGCTGAACGACGGCACCAGGGCGATCCAGGATTTCCGTACCCAGACCGACGGCCAGATCGCCACCGCGGTCGACGACCTCAACTCGCTGCTCAGCCAGTTCCAGGACGCCAACAAGGCCGTCATCGCCGGCACGCGCTCCGGCACCGATGTGTCCGACGCGCTCGACCAGCGCGACGCGCTTCTGAAGAAGATCGCCGAATATGTCCCGGTCTCGACCTTCACGCGCGGCGACAACGACATGGTCATCACCACCAAGGACGGCACGACGCTGTTCGAGACGGTGCCGCGCTCGGTGACCTTCACGCCCTCGGCCGGCTACACCGCCGGCACGCCCGGCAACACGATCTACATCGACAATGTGCCGCTTTCGGCAGGCACCGGCGGCAACACCAGCGCCGACGGCAAGCTTGCCGGCATGCTGAAGCTGCGCGACGACGTCGCCGCGACCATGCAGAGCCAGCTCGACGAGATCGCCCGCGGCCTTGTCACGGCATTCGCCGAGACAGCGCCTTCGCAGCCCGACAGGGCGGGCCTGTTCACCTGGTCCGGCGCGCCGGCTATTCCGGCTGCCGGCACCCTGGTCAACGGCCTCGCCGGCTCGATCAGCGTCAACGCAGCATTCGATCCGGGCGCCGGCGGCAGCCCGGCGCTGCTCCGTGACGGCGGCGCCAACGGCGCGGCCTATATCTCCAACGCCAGCGGCGGCGCCTCCTACTCGGATCTGCTGATCGCCTACGGCAACAGGCTGGATCAGCCGATGGCCTTCGATACGTCCGCCGGCCTCGCGGTCAACTCCGGCGTCGCGGACTACGCGGCCAACGCCATCGGCTGGTTCGAGGGCGTGCGCCAGCAGGCATCGACCAACGCCGACACCAAGGAGGCGCTGGCCACGCGCACCGCCGAAGCGCTGTCGAACGATACCGGCGTCAATGTCGACCAGGAAATGTCCCTGCTGCTCGACCTCGAGCACACCTATCAGGCGTCCGCGCGCATGATGAAGACCGTCGACGACATGCTGGACGCCTTGTTGAGCGCGGTGGGATAAGCCATGAAAGCGACAGCCGTCTCCTCAGCCGCCATCTCCAACGCGCTCCGCTACCAGCAGATGCGCATGCAGGCCGACCTCGTCAAGGCGACGAAGGAATCCCAGACCGGCAAGGTGGCGGATGTCGGCCTGGCGCTAGGCGGCCGCACGACGCAGGCCGTCACCTTCCAGCGCGATCTCGACCGGCTGAACGGTATTGTCGATTCGAACTCGCTGGTCGCCGCGCGCCTGACATCGACGCAGGATTCACTGGGCCAGCTCTCCGATGTCGCGCAGGATCTCCTGACGGCGCTGACCAGCGCCGTGTCGGGCGACTCCTCGACCAGCATCACCCAAACCGCCGGCGCCACGGCGCTGCAGCAGATGACGGGTATCCTGAACACCAGCGTCAACGGCGAATATCTGTTTGCCGGCACCAACACCGACGTCAAGCCGATCGATGATTTCAGCGCTGCCGGCTCCCCCGCCAAGGCCGCGTTCGACGCCGCCTTCACCAGCTATTTCGGCTTCACCCAGAGCGACCCGGCGGCCGCCAACATCACCGCCGCCCAGATGGACGGCTTCATCACCACCGCTGTCGAGCCGCAATTCCTGGGCTCAGGCTGGCAGACCAACTGGTCAAGCGCCACCGACGAGCAGATCACCAGCCGTATCTCACTGAGCGAGACCACGCAGACCTCTGTCAGCGCCAACGAGCAGGGCATCCGCAAGCTCGCCATGGCGGCCGCCATGGTCAGCACCCTCTTCGCCGGCAACATCAGCCAGCAGGGGCAGAACACGATCGTCAGCCGCGCGCAAAAGCTGGTCGGCGAGGCCATCGGCGGCATCGTCCAGGTGCAATCCGAGGCCGGCCTCGCCCAGAAGCGCGTGTCCGACGCCAGCGATCGGATGAAGACCCAGGTCGATCTGTTCGAGAAGCATATCATCGACCTCGAGGGCGTCGACCCCTCGGAGGCCGCCACCCGCGTCGCCGACCTGACGCAGCATATCGAAACGTCCTTCGCCTTGACCGCGCGACTACAGCAGCTCAGCCTGCTGAACTATCTCACCTGAACACATAAACCGGAACGCCAGAGCTCCGACGATGTATCAATTCTCCTACGCCGACATCCAGACCGACTCCGTTGCCGACGCCAAGGACCGGGAGCGGCAGTTGCTGACCCGCTCGATCGACATGTTGTCCGCGGCAGCCGCCGTCGGGCCGGAGTCGATGGAGGCGGTCGAGGCGCTGCACTTCACCAGCCGCATCTGGACCACCTTCGTCGAGGATCTCGGCTCCAGCGACAATGCGCTGCCCAAGGAGCTGCGCGCCAACCTGATCTCGATCGGCCTGTGGCTGCTGCGCGAAACGGAGGACATCCGGCAGGGCCGCACCAACAATTTCGAAGGATTGATCGAGGTCTCCCAGATCATCCGAGATGGCATCCAATGACCAACACGCTGAAGATCTCGCTGAAGCCTAATGAGAAGATCTATATCAACGGCGCCGTCATCCGCGTCGACCGCAAGGTCAGCATCGAACTGATGAACGACGTCCAGTTCCTGCTCGAGAGCCACGTCATCCAGGCCGAGCAGGCCTCGACGCCCCTCAGGCAGCTCTACTTCATCGTGCAGATCATGCTGGTGAACCCGTCGGGCGCCTCCGAGGCGCGCGACATGTTCCGCCGCTCGCTGCCGATGCTGATTGCCAGCTTCGACAACCAGCAGATCTGCAGCGCGCTGAAGCAGATCGACCGCATGGTCGGCGAGGATCACATCTACGAGGCGCTGAAGGCGATCCGCGCGCTCTACCCGCTCGAGCGCCAGGCGCTGGGCGGCAATGACGACATTCCGGAAGCGCCGCCCGCGCTGGCTATGGGAGCATAAAGATGACCGTGGACATGACAACGACGATCCCTGTTGGCGCCAACCAGGCCAGCCAGCAGACCTCGAAGACGGCGGTCGACTACCAGTCGTTCCTGAAACTTCTGATCGCCGAGATGAAGAACCAGGATCCGACCAAGCCGATGGATTCGACGCAATATGTCGCGCAGCTCGCGACCTTCTCGCAGGTCGAGCAGTCGGTCCAGTCCAACACCAAGCTCGACCAGATCATGCAGTCCTCCGCGCTGTCGCAGGCCGATGCGCTGATCGGCCGTTCGATCACCTCGGCCGACGGCAAGACCACGGGGATCGTGGCTTCCGTGAAGCTCGCCAGCAGCGGCCTGATTGCAGTGCTCAAGGACGGCACCGAGGTCCCCGTCGGCGCGGGCGTCTCGATCAAGCCGGCCGCCTAGCCGGGTTCGCAAGCGATCCGCCCATGAACGAGGCCGACGCCCTCGATATCGTCCAATACGCGGTGTGGACGGTGCTCACCGCCTCCGCGCCGGTCGTGCTGGTGGCGATGGCCGTCGGCATCGGCATCGCGCTCATCCAGGCGCTGACCCAGATCCAGGAAATTACGCTCACCTTCGTGCCCAAGATCGTCGCCATCATGCTGGTGGTGGCGCTGACCGGCCCGTTCATCGGCAGCCAGATCTCGGCCTTCACCAACGTCATCTTCGAGCGCATCGAGCACGGCTTCTGATCCCTCGGCCGCGGGCGCCCCTGCCGCTTGGATGCAGCGGTTCCGTTGCTCGTCTGACGACCTTATCGACATGGCGCAGGGCGTGGAGCCGTCGAGATTGCGCCTTGTCGGCATGGAGATGCTGTTGAGGCTCTATATGGGTGGCGAGACGACAGGGAACCTCGCCGAGGCGCTGCACGCCGAGATCAGAGGCGCGAAGTAACGAAGATTTGGTCCACACCGGCAAGATGCTTGGCCTAAAGCTTCGCCGACGCATTTTCGCCTTTGCCTTCCTGTTGTTGGACCGCGATCCTTTGAGGGTGCGCCGGCGCGACCCTGGCGCGGGGCGAACGCAAGACTGAATGAAGGCGGGACAGCGACCATGATCGACGACGAGCCGGAAAGCGAGCGGGTCTCGGCGCTGGCGCCGTTTCGGCACGGCATCTTCCGCGCCGTCTGGTCGGCCAGCCTGGTGTCGAATTTCGGCGGCCTGATTCAGGGCGTCGGCGCCGCCTGGATGATGACGACCATCGCCACGTCGTCCTACCAGGTGGCGCTGGTCCAGGCCTCGACCACCTTGCCGATCATGCTGTTCGCGCTCATTGCCGGCGCCATCGCCGACAGCTTCAACCGCCGCAAGGTCATGCTGGTGGCGCAGACCTTCATGCTGGTCGTCTCGGCGCTGCTCACCCTGTTCACATGGTTCGGCTGGATGACGCCGTGGACGCTGCTTGCCTTCACCTTCCTGATCGACAGCGGCACGGCGCTGAACAGCCCGTCATGGCAAGCTTCCGTCGGCGACATGGTGCCGCGCGCCAAGGTGCCGGCGGCGGTCGCGCTCAACTCGATGGGCTTCAACATCACGCGCAGCGTCGGCCCGGCGATCGGCGGCGTGATCGTTGCCGCCGCGGGCGCGGCGGCGGCCTTCGCCGCCAACGCCGTCAGCTATATCGGCCTGATCGTCGTGCTCGCCCGCTGGAAGCCGGATGTGCCGGTGCAGACCCTGCCGCGCGAGTCGCTGGGCGCGGCGATGGGCGCCGGCTTGCGCTACGTCGCCATGTCGCCGAACATCGGTAAGGTGCTGGCGAGAGGCTCGGCTTTCGGCTTCAGCGCCGGCGCCGTGCTGGCGCTGCTGCCGCTGGTGGCGCGCGACGTCGTCAAAGGCGACGCGCTGACCTACGGCATCATGCTCGGCGCCTTCGGCATCGGCGCGGTCGGCGGCGCGCTGATCAGCGTGCGGCTGAGGCAATTGCTCTCCAGCGAAACGATGGTTCGCGCCGCCTTCGCGGGCTTTGCGCTTTGCGCCTTCAATGCCGCCGTCAGCCACAGTGCCTGGCAGACATCGGCGGGCCTGCTCATCGGCGGCGCCTGTTGGGTCATCGCGCTCTCCCACTTCAACGTCACGGTGCAAATGTCGACGCCACGCTGGGTGGTCGGCCGCGTGCTCTCGATCTACCAGACGGCGACCTTCGGCGGCATTGCGCTGGGCAGTTGGATCTGGGGTGTCGTCGCCGACGCCCATGGCGCGGAGACGGCGTTGACGGCGGCCGCCGTCGCCATGCTGGCGGGCGGCGCCATCGGCTTCTTCCTGCCGCTGCCGCAACAGACGACGCTCAACCTCGATCCGCTCAACCGGTTCAAGGAGCCGATGCTGGCGCTTGACCTCAAGCCGCGCAGCGGCCCGATCGCCATTATGATCGAATACGTCATCCGCGAGGAGGACGAGGCGGAATTCCTCGCCACCATGGCCGAACGCGGCCGCATCCGCCGCCGCGACGGCGCCCGCAACTGGACGCTCGCGCGCGACCTCGAAAATCCCGGCATCTGGATCGAGCACTACCACACGCCGACCTGGGTCGAGTACATCCGCCACAACAGGCGCGCCACCCATGCCGACGCCGTGGTCGGCGAACGCATCCGCGCGCTGCACAGCGGCGAGAATCCGCCGCGCGTGCGCCGCATGATCGAGCGCCCGACGACCGCCGGAACGACGCTTGTCTCACCCAAAGGGCCGATCGATCACTGACCCGGGGTCTTTGGCTCGGAAGATCAGCCGGCGCTCTGGATCATATAAAGCTTGCGCGTCGTCTCGCGGATCAGCCATTCGCCCTTCCATCCCCGTGGCAGGACGAGAAGGTCGCCCGGGCCGAGCTCGCGCATCTCGCCGTCGGCGCGGCTCACTTCGGCGCGGCCGGAAATGATGTGACAGATTTCCGACGAGCCTGAACGGTCGGCGGTGAAGCGGCCGGGCGTGCATTCCCAGATGCCGAGATCGATCGTGCCGTCCGGCGACTGGAACAGCGAGCGCGCCGCCTCGACCTGGTCTCCTTCGACGGAGGTCGGTTTGGGCGAGAACGCGCCGATATCGGCCTTGGCGAGGTCGTGGAAAGTCGAAAGGTCGATCAAGTCGGGCTCCATAGTCAGTGGCCGGTAATGCTGTCGGCCAAGGCGGCAAGCTTCGAGGTGTGCGCGAGCCCCGCCGCCTCGCGCTGGTCGGCGATGCGGTAGAGCTGGTACATCGAGTGGACGCCGAGCCAGCGGAAGGGTTCCGGCTCCCAGGGCCGGACCTTGCGGTTGACCCAGGGCAGTCGCGTAAGATCCGTCTCGTTGCCGAGGATCAGGTCGGCAAGCGTGCGGCCCGAAAGGTTGGAGCTCGAGACGCCGAGCCCGACATAGCCGCCGGCCCAGCCGATGCGGGTCCTGGGGTCAAGGCCGACCGTCGTGCACCAGTCGCGGGGCACGCCGAGTACGCCGCACCAGGCATGGTCGATGCGGCACCCCGCCGTCTGCGGCAAAAGCATCGTCAGGATCGTGTGCAGCTGGTCGATCGTCGCCTGCTGCGTCCGGCCGTTGACGTCGGTGCGCGAGCCGTAGCGGTAGGGAACGCCGCGTCCGCCCATGGTGATGCGCCCTTCGCGCGTGCGCTGCGCATAGCAATAGGCATGCGCGGCATTGCCGAGCAGTTCATGCCCTTCCCAGCCGATTTCGCGCCAGAGTTTTTCGGACAGCGGTTCGGTGACGATCTGCGCGCTGTTGAGCGCCAGCCAGGTCCGTTCTTCACCGGGAATGCCGGCGGTAAACCCTTCGGTGGCGCGGATGATGGTTTCGGCCCTCACCGTGCCACGGTCGGTGGTCACGACGCCCTTGGCAATGGAAGTCACCGTGGTCTTCTCGTAGATTGGCACGCCGAGCCGCTCGACCGCGGCGGCCAGTCCGCGCACCAGCTTGGCAGGCTGCACCCGCGCCTGGCCATGAACGACGAAGCTGCCCATGACATCCTTGATGTTGATGCGGGCGCGCGTCGCGGCTGCGTCCAGCAGTTCCACGCGGCCGGGTTCGGCATCCCAGGAGCGGATGGTCTCGCATTCTTCGCGCACGCGTTCGAGCTGCGCCGGATTGGTGGCCACCGACAAATTGTCGACGCGGCGGATATCGGCGTCGATGCCTTCCGCCGTCGCCACCCGGATCACCTCGTCCACGCAGCCGGCCATCGCCTTCTGCATGGCGGTCACGCCCTGCCGGGTCGAGGTCTTAAGATACTTCTCGCGCGACCAGCCGAAGCCGCCCGACAGCCAGCCGCCATTGCGGCCCGAGGCGCCGAAGCCGGCGAACTCGCGTTCGATGAGCGCGATGCGGAGCGAGGGTTTCGCCTTCTTCAGATAGTAGGCGGTCCAAAGCCCCGTGTAGCCGGCGCCAACGATCGCGACATCCACTTCGATGTCGCCGGGCAGGGGTGGGCGCGGCGCCGGAACCGCGCCCAGATCCGCATACCAGAACGAGATGTCGCCGTTGCGCTTGACTTGCATGGGATGATTCCGGAAGAGGCCAGGATTGAGGGATCAGGTGAGCATCGTCTCGGCCGTGCTGTCGTCAGCCAGAAGCTTGGCGTCGGCTCCGTCGAAACAGAGCTCCACCTTTTCGCCGAGGCCGAAGCTCTCGCCGGTCAGCGGCGAGCGCACGATCGCCATCGAACCGTCGCCCAGCTTCACTTCATATTTCGATCCGGAGCCGAGATAGATCGCCTCGGCGATCGTTCCCGACAGGCGGTTCTTGCCGACGGGCTCGCCTGGCTTTCGAATGGCAAGCTTTTCCGGCCGCAGCAGCATCACCGGGCCGGCCTCACCCGCGAGCCGGCGCGGCGTGGTGACCGTCTCGCCGGCGATGCTGAGCGCCGTGCTGGTGCCGTCACTTCTCGCCTCGCCGCGCAGCACGGTGGAGTCGCCGATGAAGCGGCCGACGAACAACGTCGCCGGTTCGTCATACAGCTGCCTGCCGGTGCCGACCTGCTCGATTCGCCCGCGATTGAACACGGCGATCCGGTCCGACAGCACTAGGGCCTCTTCTTGGTCGTGCGTGACATAGACAAAAGTGGTGCCGAGCTCGCGGTGGATGCGCTTGATCTCGAGCTGCAGCCACTCGCGCAGCTTCTTGTCGAGCGCGCCGAGCGGCTCGTCCATCAAGAGCAGCGGCGGATCGAACACGATGGCACGCGCCAGCGCCACGCGCTGCTGCTGGCCGCCCGACAATTCGCTCGGATAGCGATGCGCGAAATCGCCCATCTTGACCATGTCGAGTGCCTTGGCCACGCGCGCCTTTCGCTCGTCCTGCCCTATGCCGCGCAGCGTCAACGGATAGGCGACGTTGCGGCCGACGGTCATATGCGGGAACAGCGCATAGTGTTGGAAGACGACGCCGATATTGCGCTTGTGCGCCGGCACGCCGACGACACTGTTGCCGCCGACCAGCAGCTTGCCGCTCGACACATCCGTGAAGCCGGCGATCACATTGAGCGTCGTCGTCTTGCCCGAGCCGCTCGACCCAAGCAGCGTCATGAACTCGCCGGGCTCGATCCTGAGCGACACGCCGTCCAGCGCCTTGAATGCGCCATAGGCTTTGGTGACGGATTCGAGGTCGATCGCCGCGCCGCGATTGTCCGGTCTCGGGTTCATAAGCGTCCCTTCCGCTCGCGGCCAAGGAGAAGCATGCCGCCGCCGATCAGGATCGTGGTGGCGCACAACAGGATCGTGCCGACGGCCGCGACCGTCGGGTCGGCATCGCGCGTGATCGAGGAAAAGATCTGCACCGGCAGCGTCTTGAGATAGGGGTTGGTGATGAATAGCGAGACGATGATCTCGTCGAATGACGTCGCGAAGGCGAAGAGCAGGCCCGACAGGATGCCGGGCAGGATCAGCGGCAGCGTGACGGTCCGGAACGCGGTGAGCGCGCCGGCGCCGAGGCTGGCCGCCGCCGTCTCCAGGCGCTTGTCAAAGACTTCGAGATTGGCCGAGACGGCGATCAGCACGAAGGGCAGCGCCAGGATGGTGTGGGCCAGCACGAAGCCAGCAAGCGTTCCCACGAGCTGGGCGTCGAGATAGACGGCATAGATGCCGATGGCCAAAACCACGCCCGGCACCACCATCGGCGTCAGCATCAGCATCCGCAACACATTGGCCGGCCGCGCCTTCATGCGGTCGAGCCCGAAGGCGGCGAGTGTGCCGAGCACCGTCGCCAGCACCGCCACGATCGAAGCGACCTTCAGCGAGTTGAGAAAGCTGGTCGACCATTCCGGATTGGTGGCGAAATTCTGGTACCACTGCCAGGAAAAGCCTTGTGGCGGAAAGGCGAGCGATTTGTTGGCGTTGAAGGACATCGGCACGACGACGAGCGTCGGCGCCACCAGCCAAATCGCCACCAGCAGGCAGACGAGGCCGAGGACAACGCGGGTGAGCGGCTTCATCTCCATCAGCGTCGCCCCGCCTCCCGGTGCCTTGAGCGCATCACCGGCGCTGCAAGCGCCAAGAGCAGGAAGGTCGCGACCAGCAGCACCACGCCCATGGCGCCGCCGCGTCCCCATTGCAGCAGGCTGAGCACCTGCGTCTGCACCAAGGTCGACAGCATGGTCGAGCGCGGCCCGCCGAGCAGCGCCGGCGTGATGTAGAAGCCGAGCGCCAGGATGAAGACGATGATCGCGCCGGCATAGACGCCCGGCAGCGACAGCGGCAGGTAGACGGTGAAGAAGGCGCGGGACGGCCGGGCGCCGAGGCTGCGCGCCGCCTGCATCAGCCTCAGGTCGATCCCCTTCATCACCGAATAGAGCGGCAGGATCATGAACGGCAGAAGCACCTGCGCCATGCCGATCACCACGCCCGTCTGGGTGCGGATCAGCCGGATGCCAGAAAAGCCGGCCGACCGCAGCAGCGAATTGATGACGCCGGAATCCTGCAGCAGGATCACCCAGGACAGGGTACGGACCACGCCGCTCACCCAGAACGGGATCAGCACGCAAAGCACCAGCACAAGCCTGACGCGCGGTCCGACCGCGGTCATGAGGTAGGCGTAGGGATAAGCGCAGATAACGCAGACCAGCGTAACCCATGCCGAGATGATGAAGGTGCGCTGCAGCACCGCGAGATTGACCGGGGTACCGAAGAACCAGGCATAGTTCTGCACGCCCCATTCAGGTTCCGACAGGCTGCGCAGCATGATGGTGAGCAGCGGATAGCCGATCACCGCCGCCAACAGGACGAGCGCAGGCAGCGTGAGCGCGAACGGCCGCCATCCCAGTCCCGGCCGCCCTTCGGCGGCGGGTTGGGTGGTCGTCGGCTCGAGCGCGCTCACCGGCTTTGCCTCCCTCAGCCCGTCAGTTGCCGGCCATCAGCGCGGACCACTTCTCCTGCGCCAGCGGGAAGTTCTCGACCCAGAACTTGATGTTCTGCTTGTAGCCCTGCTTCTGGCGCTCGGGCGTGTTGGTCAGGAAGGCCGCGACGGAGGCGTCGACCTTGGGCTGCGCATCGTTGTTGATCGGCGTGTAAGAGGTCTGCTGCGCCAGGATCTCCTGCGACTGCTTGCCGAGATAGGCGTTGAGCAGCGCATAGGCGGCATCCGTGTCCTTGACTCCGACGGGGATTGTCATCTGGTCCATCACCACCAGCCAGTCCTGCCAGGCGGGTGCATACTTTGCGCCGTTCTTGACCGCCGTCATGGCGCGGCCGGTCCACATCATCAGCATGTCAGCTTCGCCGGACTCGGCGAGCTGCTGCGATTCAGCACCGGTCTTCCAATAGATCGTGTCGGGGCCGAGCTTGCGGATCACGTCCATGGCCTTGTCGATATCGCCGGCCGTCATCGCCTTCGGATCGCCGCCCGCCACTTTCAGGGCCTGCTCGAGCAGGCCGCCGGTCGGATCGCCGGAACCGTCGAGGCCGCGCACGCCCGGGAACTTTTCGGTGTCGAAGAAGTCGGCCCAGCTCTTGGGCGGGTTATCCTTGTACTTCTCCTTGTTGTACATCAGCACGACGCCGTAGTTCATCGCCGGCACCGAGCACTCGCCGACCTGGCCCTCGGGAATTTTCGAGACATCGAGCTTCGAAAGATCGAGCTTCTGGAACAGCTTGCCGCAATGGACGTAAGGCGGCAGATCGCCAGTATCGACCACGTCCCAGGTGACGTTGCCGGATTCGACCTGGGCCTGCAGCTTGGCGATCTCGGTCGGGCCGTCATTGAGCAGCTTGACGCCGGACTTGTCGACGAACTCCTTCAGCGCCGCCGCCTGGCCGTCCTGGTAGATGCCGCCATAGGAGACGAAGGTCAGGGTCTTGCCCTTGAGCGAGCCTTCCTTCACCTCACCCGCGACAGGCTTGTCCTGCGCGAAGGCGGCGGTTGTCAGAACACTGAGCGCCAGAGCGGTGCCAAGACCTGCGAATTTCGACTTCAGCATAACTTGAACTCTCCCATTGAGGCCCGCGTTTGAATCGCACTACCTGGCCGCGAGCGGTTTCCAGGCCTTGTATTGATCGAGCTCGGCGCGCGCCGAGGTCGGCGGCGCGATGATCCACATCACCTCGGCCCGGCCGCTGCCGATGTTCTCGCTGCGATGCGGTGTCGATGTCGCGTATTCGATGCTGTCGCCCTCTTCGAGGACATGGCGTGCGTCGCCGAGCGAGACCTCGACGATGCCGCGAAGGACGACGAGCATCTCGTGCGCGTCGCCATGCGTGTAGAGTGCGGTGCCGGTCGAGCCGCCGATATCGAACTCGCCGACATAGACTTCCATGTCGCTCAACGGCGGGCGCGACAGCAGCATCTTGCGGCAACCGTCGCTGGGCGGAAGGCTTGGCCGCTCGCTGCGCCGGAGCGCGCCGTGATGATTTTGAGCCGCGCTCTCCGCGAACAACAGCGCGACGCTGACCCCGAGTGCCGAGGCCATCTGGTTGAGCGAAGCGGTACTGGCGCCGGTCAGGCCGCGCTCGAGCTGGCTGATGAAGCTGGCGCTCGTGCCGGTCGCCTCGGCGAGGTCGCGCAAGGATAGCCTGCGCGCGAGACGAAGGCTCTTGAGACGCGCGCCCAGTACCTGTTGCGCATTGGCCGCGGCCGAGCTGGCGCCGTTCGCCGCCTGAGCCTCACCGTTGTCGGAAGCCTTGGGCATTCCGTTTTCCTCCACTTAACACTTTGTACAGTGCCACTGTACGAATGACAAGCATCGCGTGGCGCCAGGCCCTCTCCAGCATTTGGGCCAGGCTTGCAAGCTGGAGGGTATGTCTGCAGGAGAAAGGCGCGGCGGCGGATCGACAAGGTACGCGGGGAGAAAGTCCCGCTACCCCTCGCCGGAGAGATCCCGCCGCGCTTTGTCGAGCTCCTCGGCATAACGCCGCATCAGGTGGCTTTCGGTTAGCAGGCCGAGGACAATGCGATCGTCGAAATCCTCCACGACCGCCAGCTCTTCAGCGCCAGCGCGCTGGAAAGTCTCGGCGGCGGTTTGGACGTTCATCGACGGAACCAGCACCGCATCCTTGAACAGGGCGAGCGCTTGCACCGGGGTCTCGCCGTCGGAGAGGTCGCTGTGCAGCTCGGCAACGAGCAGCACGCCGACATAATGCTGGCCCTGCTCGACGGCGATGACGCGCTGCGCGGACCCGAGCGGGACCTCCTTGCGGAATTCGGCCAGCGTGATCGAGGCGTCAATGGTGCGGACGTCCTTGCGCATCATCGAGCCGACATTCAGGCTGCGCATCCAGCCGACATCGTGGGCGCTGCGGATTGTCTCGCCGCGCAGATGGAAGCGCCAGGTCGAGAAGGAGTAGCCGAAGGTCTCGCGCACCAGGATCGCCGACATGATCGATGCCGCCAGCACCACGCCGGTGAGCGTCAGGTCGCGGGTGGATTCCAGCGCCAGAAAAGTCATCGTCAGCGGACCGCCGACGACACCGACAGCAAGCGAGCTCATGCCGACGACGGCGGCGACCGCCGGATCGACGCCTGTCGATGGCGCGGTCAGCGCCATGACGCCGGCAAAGACCTTGCCGAGCAGCGCGCCCAGGAACAGCGAGGCAAAGAACAGGCCGCCGCGGAAACCGGACCCGAGCGAGATCGCCGAGGCGGCGAGCTTCAGCACGAAGACGCTGGCCACGACAGGAAGCCCGTAGTTCATCGCGAACTCGCGGTGCAATGCTCCATGCCCGCTGGAGAGCACCTGCGGCGTGACCAGCCCCAGCAGCCCGACAACGATGCCGCCGATGAAGGGCCTGACCGAAGCGTCGATCGCCAGCCGCACGAAGACGCGCTCGATAATGCTCACCAGATGCATGATCGCAATCGACGCCGCCCCGCCGAGGAGTCCCAGCAGCAGGAACGGCACGTACTCGCTTGCGGTCAGCGTCGGCAGGCCGGAAAGTTCCAGCGGAAACGGCACGCCGCCGAACACTTCCGCAGTCAGCGAGGCCGCGATCGCCGCCGCCATCACCGGCGCGACATTGGCCACCGAGTAGATGCCGATGACCAGCTCGAAGCCGTAGAAGGCGCCCGTCAGCGGCGCGTCGAAGGCGGCCGCGATGGCGCCGGCGGCACCGCAGCCGACCAGGATGCGGACGTCGTTGCGGCGCAGCCGGAAGGCGCGGGCCAGTCGCGAGGCGATGCCGGAACCGATCTGCGTGTAGCCGGCTTCCAGCCCGACCGAGGCACCGAAGCCGCTGGAGATCATGGTCTGGCCGACGATGATGAACGTATCGGTAAGCGACATGCGCCCACCGTAGAGCGCATTGGCCTCGATCGGGTCGACCGGCGTTCGGAACTTCCGCTTTCTCAGCCAGATCACCGAAAGGCCGAGCAGCAGGCCGCCGATGGCCGGAAACATCGCCTGCACCGGATTGGCCAGCGAAAACATCGCCGAAAGTCGCCCGCCCGGCTGCACGTCGAAGAGCAGGAAGTGCATGCCTTGCACAAACCCGCTCATGCCGGTGACCAGCGCGCCGGCGATCATGCCGACCACACCCGCCATCAGCACGATGACGATGCCGCGCGCCTCGAGCACGGGGATCGAATTGATCAGCACCGCCCGAAGCCGGCGGGCGTAGACTTGCGGTTCGTTTCTGGCAGGCAACGGTGCGGCTCGCCGGTATGCGGAGGATGGATGCTGCCGTGCCTGATACGCCCGGCGGCATAGCGTGGCAACCGCAATGCCGACCGCATGTGGCGCCATTTTGGCGCTGCGTCGGCCGGCGAGACATCAGCGATGATTTGAAGTGGCGTGTCGTTAAAAACCCGCCAATTCGCCCAGTCAGGTTGGTGTGCCGTCGCCAGCTTCGTAGAGCGTAAGCTTGCGATCTCCGATGCCGAGCGTCGCCCAGCTAGCGCGCCATTCAGAGATGTGCGCCGACTTGAAATGCGCGGTGAGCGCGGCCCTGTCGCTCCACACCTCGGTCACATGGATGAGCCCGGCGTCCAGCACATCCCGCGCGTAGGAATATTCGACGCAGCCGGGTTCGGCGCGGCTGGCTGAGATCATCCGCTGCATAGCCGGCCGGGCCTCCTCCAGTTTGTCGGGCGGCAGCCGAACCGTGCCGATGATCAGGAGCATGCGGTGTTCCTTTCGCCAAACAGGGGCAGTGCCCCCGTAGCCCCTCTCCCACCCTCGCGCAAGCTTGGCCGATTACGGTCGAGGGCCTGCCTTCGCGCTGGGCAAAATCTGGATTCGAGGACGACATGGCGATCAGCGAAACAATCCCGTCCGGCCTGGTGGCCAAGAACGGCCGCGACGTCTTCTTCGCGCTGGGCATCGTCGTCATCCTGGCGGTGCTGTTCCTGCCGATCCCGGCCTTCCTCATCGATATCGGCCTTGCCTTCTCGATCGCGCTCTCGGTGCTGATCCTGATGGTGGCGCTGTGGATCCAGCGGCCCCTTGATTTCTCTTCCTTCCCGACCGTGCTGCTGATCGCCACGATGCTGCGGCTGTCGCTCAACATCGCCACCACGCGCATGATCCTCTCGCATGGCAATGAAGGCACGCATGCGGCCGGCTATGTCATCTCGGGCTTCTCGAAGCTGGTGATGTCGAGCGACTTCGTCATCGGCCTGATCGTCTTCATGATCCTGATCGTGGTGAACTTCATCGTCATCACCAAGGGCGCAACCCGCATCGCCGAAGTCGGCGCGCGCTTCACCCTCGACGCCATCCCCGGCAAGCAGATGTCGATCGACGCCGACCTGTCCGCCGGCATGATTGACGAGAAGACGGCGCAGCTCCGCCGCCGCGAGCTGGAGGAAGAATCCTCCTTCTTCGGCTCCATGGACGGCGCCTCGAAATTCGTTCGCGGCGACGCCATCGCCGGCCTTATCATCACCGCCATCAACATCGTCGGCGGCATCGCCATCGGCTATCTGCGCCACGGCATGGGCCTCAGCCAGGCTGCCGACGTCTTCATCAAGCTGTCGGTCGGCGACGGCCTCGTCACCCAGATCCCGGCCCTCATCGTCTCGCTCGCCGCCGGCATGCTCGTCTCCAAGGGCGGCACCCGAGGTTCCGCCAACCAGGCGGTGTTCGGCCAGCTCGGCGCCCATCCGCGTGCGCTCTACGTCGCCGGCTCGCTGCTGGTCATCCTCGGCCTGATGCCCGGGCTGCCGCTTTTTCCGTTCTTTGCTCTCGCCGGCGCCATGGCCGGCCTCGGCTACATCATTCCGCTGCGCCACAACCGCGCGCTGGCCGCGGCGGAAGCTTTGAAGAACCAGGAAAAGGCGAACAAGGCCGAAGAGGAGAAGAACTCCGTCAAGGCGTCCTTGGCCACCGCCGAGATCGAGCTCCTGATCGGCAAGCAGCTTTCGACCCGCCTGCTGGTGGCGCACCAGGAGCTGGTGTTCCGCATGTCGAAGATGCGCAAGAAATTCGCCCAGCAATACGGTTTCGTGGTGCCGGAGGTGCGCGTGGCCGACGACTTCGCCATCCCGCCGAAGAGCTACCAGATCAAGGTCCACGGCACGGTCGTCGCCGAATACCAGATGCGCGTCGGTGAGGTGATGGTGCTGCTCGGCACGCGCGGCATGCCCGACATCCCCGGCGAGGAGATCCGCGAGCCGGCCTTCGGCATGCGCGCCTATTCGGTGCTGGAAACCTTCGCCGAGGACCTCAAGCGCGAGAACTACACCTTCGCCGACAACATGTCGGTGCTGCTCACCCACCTCTCCGAGGTCATCCGCAACAACCTGCCGCAGCTTCTCTCTTACAAGGACATGAAGGCGCTGCTCGAGCGGCTGGACCCCGAATACCGCAAGCTCGCCGACGAGATCTGCACCTCGCACATCTCCTATCCGGGCTTGCAGGCGGTGCTGAAGCTCCTGCTTGCCGAGCGCGTCTCGATCCGCAACCTGCACCTGATCATCGAGGCCATCGCCGAGATCGCGCCGCATGTGCGCCGCACCGAGCAGATCGTCGAGCATGTCCGCATCCGCATGGCGCAGCAGATCTGCGGCGATCTCTCCGAAGGTGGAATGCTCAAGGTGCTGCGGCTCGGCAACCGCTGGGACCTCGCCTTCCACCAGAGCCTCAAGCGCGATGCCAAGGGCGAGGTGCGCGAGTTCGACATCGATCCGCGCCAGCTCGAGGAGTTCGGCCAGGACGCCACCAAGGCGATCCGCAAGCATCTCGAGGCCGGCGAGCGCTTCGTGCTCGTCACCGCGCCGGACGCGCGGCCCTATGTGCGCATGATCATCGAGCGGTTGTTCACCACGCTGCCGGTACTCAGCCATGTCGAGATCGCCAAAGGCGTCGAGATCAAGGTGCTCGGAACGATCTCGTGAACGCGCTTTCGCAAGGCGTCGTCATCGCCGCCTTCCTCGCCTTCTGCCGCATCGGCGCCTGCTTCATGCTGATGCCGGGCCTGTCGAGCGCCCGCGTGCCGATTCAGGTCAGGCTGTTCGTGTCGGTCGCCGCCACCGGCGGTTTGCTCGCCTTCCTGTGGGACCGCATCTACCCCTATGTCGACCCGCGCCCGCAGGTGCTGGCGCCGATGATCGTCTCCGAGCTTCTGGTCGGCGGGCTGATCGGCGCTATGACCAGGCTCTACATGGAGGCGCTGCGCTTCATGGGTTCGGCCATCGCCATGCTGATCGGCTATGGCGGCTCGGGCGGGCCGGCGATCGAGGAGCCAGAGCCGCAGGCAGCGCTTGCCGCGATCATCTCGTTCTCGGCGCTGCTCCTGCTTTTCGTCTTCGACTTCGATCACGAGATCGTGCGGGCGCTGGTCGCCTCCTACACGGTCGCCCCGGTCAACGTGTTCTTCAACCCGCAGGCAGCGCTTGTCGACGTCACCGACACGGTGTCGGACGCCTTCTTCCTGGTCATCCGTCTGGGCAGCCCCTTCGTCGCCTATGCCATCCTGGTCAATCTGACGATCGGCTTCGTCAACAAGCTGACGCCGCAGATCCCGGTCTATTTCATCTCGCTGCCCTTCGTCATCGCGGGTGGCCTGATCATCTTCTATTTCGCCATCGGCACCTTGCTGTCACTGTTCGTCGACGGCTTTGTCGACCTGACGCTGGCGAGGTAGCCCGATGACCTCGCGCAGGGATCGCCTGAAGAAGCTGGTCAAGGTACAGGAGCAATTGAAGGCGCTTCACGAAACCCGCCATGCCGGCTTCCTCTCCGCGGCCGCGGCGGCCGAATCGGAAGCAAAGGAACTCGTCGAGCATTTCGACGCCGGCAGCTCGCTGGCCGGCCTGTTCCCGGAACTCTACCATCGCCGCATCGCCAACGCGCTCGACCGCCAGAAACAGAGCCTTGAAAGCGCCCGGCAGGAAGCGGCGCTGGTTGCCACCGCGACCGCGCGCACCAACATGGTCGAGCGAGCCTATAAGGATGTCCGCCGGCGCGACGAGCGCGAGCGCTCCGACCGCGAGCGACTGGACCTCATCGCCCAGAAGCGGGAACAGGAGTAGCGGCGCGTCCGCCGCGCGGCGAAGCTGTAAGCGTCAGCTGCCGGTCGCGGTCGCGCCGACCGGCTTGGCGGCCCCGATCCGCTCCCAACGCCTGCCGTTCCCCTGCGGGCTATGGCCAGGGGATCTGGGGCCATTGATGCATAGTCGGCCGCCACGGGGTGACATGCCACTCCCAGGCGGCCGGCCCGCCCGCCACCCGGGATCGCACTGCAACCTGCATTCCGCCTCCCCGCAAGCCTGCCACAAGCTTGTTGAGTCATTGTGCAACTAACAAAACCCGGCGAAAAGGCAGTGCTTTCTTGGCGATTTCACCCCCCAGCGACATCGTGATGGACGTCGCCCGCGCAGCCGAGCCGGCCGATGTCGAGGCCGCTCGAGCAGCGCTCGCGAGGCGCGCCGGCGGCACCGCAGGGGCCTTTTCGATCGACCAGACCGCCTCCGTCGATGCCGGCTCGGTGCTCTCGCGCGCCGCGGCGGACAAAGCCGAAGCGGCAAATCCGGCGAAAAAATTCCAGCGCTTCGAAGCGATGGTGCTGACAACTTTCATCCAGAACATGATGCCCAAGGACACCGAAGGCGTTTATGGCAAGGGGCTGGCCGGCGACATGTGGAAGTCGCAGCTGGCTGAAAAGGTGGCCGATGTCATGGCCGCGCATGGCGGCATCGGCATCGCGAAATCAATGCTTGCCGACCACTATATGGACGGCAAGCGCAAGGTGCCGGTCGGACCTGTCGGGGGCGGACCGGAGAAAGCCGAGATCGACCAGCAGACCAGGCTTTCGACCTCGATGATCGAGGAGCTTGAGCGCAAGGCTGCCCGGTCGATGACCGGTGACGACACAACCATAAAGACAGACATCAAAATCTAGGGACCTACATGGCCGACCACACGGACCTCTCGAATCTGCCTGCACGGACCATCGCCACCGAAGCGCCGGCCGCGCCTGCGCGGCCCGGCAACCTCGCCGCCATCATCGGCCGCATCGAGGAGGCGGTGGACGAGGAAACGGCTGGCATCCGCAGCGGAACCGGCTACGATCTCAAGGCCTCGAATGCCCGCAAGAGCCGCTATCTCTACGAACTGACCCGCGCCCTGAAGGGTGCCAACGAGATCGAGTTCCTCGAGCAGCATCGCGAAGGGTTGGCGCGGCTGCGCCAGAAGCTGGCGAAGAACGAAGCCGCTATCCTTGCTCATCTCAACGCCGTCAACGAGGTCGCCACACTCTTGAAGAACGCCATCCAGCGCGCCGACGCCGACGGCACCTATTCGGCCGGCGAGTTCGGATACGCCCGAGCATGATCCCGAACCGCACGTCCGCGTCAGTGAGAAGTGGAAGCCGGTTTTCCGGACAAGATCATGCTCGAACAGTCAGATAACGCATGATCAAGTTCATCGCCGCAGCGCTTTGGATCTGCGCCGCAACGCTCGGCGCGGTGTTCTATTCCTTCCAGGCGGCGGGCGAACGCGGCGTCGGCGAGCCGCCGAAGCCGATGCTGGGCGGTCTCGACTACGTCAAGACCGACATCATTTCGGTGCCGCTCGTCCGCGATGCCAAGATCGACGGGTATTTTCTCACCAAGCTTGTCTACACGGTGGAACCGGACCAGATGAAGAAGCTGTCGATCCCGGCGCCGGCGATCATCACCGACCAGGTCTATTCCTACCTCTATTCGAATCCGCAGATCGATTTCACCAAGAAGGAGACGATCGATCTCGATGCTTTCCGCAAGGCTATCCGTGACACCGTCAACGCCCGCGTCGGCGTCGAGCTGGTGCATGACGTGCTGATC
Source organism: Mesorhizobium sp. M1D.F.Ca.ET.231.01.1.1 (assembly GCF_003999155.2). Taxonomy (NCBI): domain Bacteria; kingdom Pseudomonadati; phylum Pseudomonadota; class Alphaproteobacteria; order Hyphomicrobiales; family Phyllobacteriaceae; genus Mesorhizobium; species Mesorhizobium sp. M1D.F.Ca.ET.231.01.1.1. Next base: position 445,943 of record NZ_RZOZ02000004.1, on the reverse strand, counting down.
GACCAGGTCAATTTCCTGTCCAAGGACGAAATCCGCGACAACGCGATCCGCCGCCGCAAGAATGCCGGCGAGACGGCCCAGGAAATGACCAAGGCCTTCAAGCAGCATTGATCGCGTCACCGGTGCCTCCACCAGGTTGGATGCCTCGTCTCGCTCGTTTGCCAATTGATGCGAACGCGGCATGGTTGCCACCATGCCGCATGGCGACCACGTTGACGTAAACGTCAACCCGAAGCTATATGCGCCTGTGGCTGTCGCGGCGCTCCAGTGCGACGCGGCGCCTCGCCCAGCGGCCAAGGCCGGTGCGCGTCAAACGCAACCAAACGAGGAGAACCGCCATGGGCGTTCAGGAGATTGCCGACAGGATCAGGTCGCGCGTGGCAGGTGCGGGCTTCGAGCATTCGGTCAAGTTCGACACCGGCAGCGACGGCGTCGTCGTCATCGACGGCGCGACGGTCTCGACAACCGATGCGCCGACCGACTGCACGATCAAGCTCTCGCTCGACGATCTCGACTCGCTGATCGCCGGCGATCTCAACCCGACCATGGCCTTCATGGCCGGCAAGCTGAAGGTCGAGGGCGACATGACGGTCGCCATGGCGCTCAGCCAGTTGCTCGGCTGATCCTTCGCAAAAAACACAACGCCGCCAGATGGGCGGCGTTGCTTGTTTGTCGAACCGCAGGCGTCAGGCGACGAAGTCCAGCGCCTTGACCCTCCGACCGGCGGCCTTGATCGTGCCCTTGGCGCCGTCGAGTACACCCTCCTTCAGCTCCAGGGCCAGCAGCCGGTGCCGCTCATAGGGGCCGGGCATGGCGAGCGATCCGGTGCGGTCGGCTGCAAAGCCGAACCGCCCGTAATAAGGCGCATCGCCGACGAGCAGGATCGCGCTATGGCCAAGCCTCGAGGCTTCGGCGATGGCATGCCGCATCAGCGCCGTGCCGATGCCGCCGCTCTTCAATCTCGGTTCGACCGCAAGCGGCCCGAGCAGCAGTGCAGCCGGACCGCCCTCGCCCAGCATCACGTCCCACAGCCGCACCGTGCCGACGACCGCGCCCGACGGATCGCGCGCGACAAAGGCCAGGCCTTCCGAAGGCCGGCGACCGCGCCGCAGCTTCTCGGACGACTTCTTCCTGCGCTTCGGCCCCATCGCCCGGTCGAGCAGCGCTTCGCGCGCCTGCATGTCGGCCGCGCTTTCGGCAAGGATGACGAAGGCCGGCGCCAGGGCGGCCCCCTCGTCCGGAGCGCCGCGCGAGCCAGCCTCTGCCCGGTGGGCAAGGGAGGGCGCCAGCGCCGCCATCGGAGCCTTCTCCCCCGCGGAGAAACGCTCACCCGACGGTCCGGACGAGGGGGCAATTTCGGTGGCCGCAAGGGCCGATTTGATCAGGTATTCCATATCCGCGATCCTTCACGAGCGGAGGTCTGTTCCACAAGCGAGCCCGGGCGGGCGACAGGCGCCCACCTGGGATGATCTGAGCGGTCCTCAGCGCATTTTCAGGCGAAGTGGAAACCGGTTCGCCGTCCGAAAATGCGCCAAGGATGCCCCGCTCAGATCACATAGGATCGCAGCGGTTCGAAGCCGTTGAAGGCGACCGCCGAGTAGGTGGTCGTGTAGGCTCCGGTGCCTTCGATCAGCACCTCGTCGCCGATGGTCAGCGACAGGGGCAGCGGATAAGGCGTCTTCTCGTAGAGCACGTCGGCCGAATCGCAGGTCGGTCCGGCGAGCACGCAGGGCGCGGTCTCCGAGCCGTCATGCCGGGTGACGAGCGGGTAACGGATCGCCTCGTCCATGGTCTCGGCGAGGCCGCCGAACTTCCCGATGTCGAGGAACACCCAGCGCACGTTGTCGTTGTCGGCCTTCTTCGAGATCAGCACGACTTCCGACTTGATGACGCCGGCATTGCCGACCATGCCGCGGCCCGGCTCGATGATCGTCTCGGGCAGCGCGTTGCCGAAATGCTTGCGCAGGGCCGAGAAGATCGACTGGCCATAGGCCTGCGCCGCCGGCACGTCCTTCAGGTAGCGGGTCGGGAAGCCACCGCCCATGTTGACCATCTTCAAGACGATGCCTTCCTCGGCGAGCGTCGCGAACACCTTCTTGGCATCGCCCAGCGCGCGGTCCCAGGCCGTGAGGTCCGTCTGCTGCGAGCCGACATGGAACGACACGCCATAGGCATCGAGGCCAAGGCCCTTGGCATGACGCAGCACGTCGACGGCCATCGCCGGCACGCAGCCGAACTTGCGCGACAGCGGCCATTCGGCGCCCTCGCCGTCGGTGAGCACGCGGCAGAACACGCGCGAGCCGGGAGCGGCGCGGGCGATCTTTTCGACCTCCTCGACGCAGTCCACCGCATAGAGGCGGATGCCGAGCTGGTAGGCGCGCGCAATGTCGCGCTCCTTCTTGATGGTGTTGCCGAAGGAAATGCGGTCGGCCGGCGCACCGGCGTCCATCGCCATCTCGACTTCGGCAACGGATGCGGTGTCGAAGGACGAGCCCATCGCAGCAAGCAGGCGCAGGATTTCCGCCGCCGGGTTTGCTTTCACCGCATAGTAGATCTTGGAATCGGGCAGCGCCTTCTCGAAGGCGCGGAAATTGTCGCGCACGACATCGAGGTCGACGACGAGGCAGGGACCATTCGGACGTCGGGTGGCGAGGAAGTCAAGGATGCGCTGGGTGGCCATCGAGGTCTCTCCATCTGCGCCTTTCGGCGCGCACAAAGGCTGCGGAACGCGGGCGCTCAGCCTCGCGAACTCGCGGTGGACAAAGGCGGGACGGAAAATCCATGGAACCAGCCGGTGGAGACCCCGGAACCATGAATCGCCGTCTCGCGGCGGTGAACCTGGCCTTGCCCGGCCTCGGTTCGCTTTGTCTGCCTTGGCTTGGATGGGAGAACCCCGTCCGCACTACAGGCAATGAAGGTGTGCCTCTTCAGTAACCCCGGTCTTTGGACGACCGGCAGACACCAGAAAGGCCCGCACCGTCGTTGCTTCAAGGTGTCCTCGGTCTTGTGGTTGGCCACTGACCGACTGGAGGGGTTGGCTCCAGTTACCTTACCGATTGCCCTCACCATTCGAGGATCGGCGGACACCCACAGGCACGTGCGACTTTGGGCAAGCGCGATATAAGAGCGAAGGGTTTCACAATCAATAAAAATCGTAAGCGCCGGTTGTAAAAGTTCCGGCATCGAACAATGTTTGTGGACCGTATCCGGAAATCGAACGATGCCAGGCACCCACGGCCCTCTGAACGCCTTCCTCGATCTGCGCCAAATGCCCGTGGCCAATGCGCAATTGGGCCCGCTTGCCAGCCTGCGCCTGGCCGTCAAGGACATTTACGACGTCGCCGGCTATCGCACCGGCTGCGGCAACCCGCGCAAGTTCGAAGAGGCTCACGCCGCCTCGCAGACGGCCGAGGCCGTGCAGATGATCCTCGACGCCGGCGCGCGATTCGTCGGCAAGACGCAGACCGACGAGCTCGCCTTCTCGCTGTTCGGCCAGAATTCGCATTTCGCGTTTCCGGTGAACGCGGCCGCACCCGACCGCGTGACCGGCGGCTCTTCCTCCGGCTCGGCTGCGGCGGTCGCCGGCGGACTTGCCGACATCGCCATTGGTTCCGACACCGGCGGCTCGATCCGGGCGCCGGCGAGCTTCTGCGGCCTGATCGGGCTGCGCACCAGCCACGGCCGCATCTCGCTCGAGGGCGCGATGAAGCTCGCGCCGAGCTTCGACACCTTCGGCTGGTTCGCCGACGACATCGAGACCTACGCGGCGGTCGGCAAGCTTTTGCTGGGCCGCGATCCTCATCAGCATCCGCTCGACCGCCCGCTGTCGATCCGCTGGCTCGATGCCTTCGTCTCCGGGCCGGCCGAAGCCGCCGAATATGCCCGGATGAAGGCATTGGCTGCCGGCGTCGTCGGCGCGCCGACCGAGACCGAATACGCCTTCGCCTCCTTCCCGGACGACCTCTACTGGTGCTTCCGCCGGCTGCAGGCCTTTGAGGCCTGGCAGGTGCATGGCAGCTGGATCTCGGCAGGCAACCATGGCCTCGGTCCAGGTGTCGACGAGCGTTTCGGCTTCGGCCGTACGATCGATGCCGGCACGGTTGCCATCGAGCGGGAACGCCGGCAGGCCTTCCGTTCCGAGCTTGGCGCTTTGCTCGGCAACAACGGCTTCCTCGTTCTGCCGACCGTTCCCGGCGCGGCGCCGCTCGCCGCGAGCACGCCGGAGCAATTCCAGGCCTATCGCGAAAGGGCGCTGCATCTTTTGTGCCTGGCCGGCCTGTCGGGTTTCCCGCAGATCACCTTGCCGCTCGGTTCCGTCGACGGCGCGCCCTTCGGCCTGTCGCTGCTTGGCCCTTCCGGCAGCGACGTCGCTTTGATACGGCTCGGCCGCAAGATTCTCGACGCGGCACGAAAGGTCTGATCATGGACACTTTGACCCGTATGCGCGCCTTTATCGACGTGGTCGAGGCCGAAGGCTTTTCGGCCGCCGCGCGCAAGATCGGCCGCTCGAAGGCGCTGCTGTCGAAATATGTGCGCGAGCTGGAGGACGAGCTCGGCGCGCTGCTGTTGAACCGCACGACCAGGCAGTTCTCGCTGACCGAAGCCGGCCACACCTATTACCAACGCGCCTCCGAGATCGTGCGCGAGGTCGACAGCCTGGCCGATGCCGTGCGCGAATCGTCCGGCGACGTGCGCGGCCGGATCAAGCTCTCGGCGGCGCGCACCTTCGCCGATGCGCCGATCGGACAGTCGCTTATCGACTTCGCCAGGCAGCATCCTGACATTGTGCTCGACATCCATCTCGATGACCGCTTCGTCGACCTGGTCGAGGAGGGTTTCGACCTCGCAGTGCGCATCTCGCGGCTTGAGAACTCGTCGCTGATCGCCAGGCGCCTGGGACCATTTTCGGTCAAGCTCTGCGCGTCGCCGGACCTGATTGCCAAGCACGGCATGCCGACGCGTCCGCAGGATCTCGCCAACATGCCGTGCCTGGTCGACACCAACGGCCGCTCGCTGGCCAATTGGCGCTTCAGGGGTGAGGGCGAGGAGTCCATGAGCGTCGCCGTCTCCGGCCCGATCGAGGTCAACAGCCCGATCGTGGCGCGAGCTGCTGCTGTCTCCGGCCTCGGCTTCGCCATGCTGCCGGATTTCATAGCTGCACCCGATATCGCTTCCGGCAAGTTGGTTACCGCGCTCAACGATCGCATCCTATCGGGTACCGGCATCTTCGCCGTCTATCCGCACCGCCGCTATCTGCCCGCCAAGGTCCGCGTCTTCGTCGATTTCCTGGTGCAGTGGTTCAGGACGCGCGATACCGCCTGACCCGCCGGGAGGCTGGCGGTCCCAATTTCGCCCCCTTTCTGACAACTCTCGGGGGTCCACTTTCGACGTCGATGGAATCGCGGCCCAGAATGCATTTGAAACGGCAAGCAACCATGCTGGCTTCGGCCCTTGCGGCGACATTTGCGGGGATCGAGCCGGCTGAGGTGCATCCGCATGTCTTCGCCGAAGCCCGCCTCGACGTGATCCTCTCCCCGGATCACCAAAGTGTGAAAGCGCTGCGCCATCTGTGGCGTTTCGACGATCTTTTTTCGAGTACGGTGATGATGGAGTTCGACAAGAACTCCGATCTGAAGCTTGACGACAACGAACTCAAGGAAGTGGCCGACACCGTCCATTCCTCGCTGGCCGAGTTCAACTACTTCCAGCTGGTCACGCAGGACGGCAAGGATGTGCCCATGGTCCCGCCGCCGCATCTGATGGCCAATTTCGACAACGACCAGTTGATCATCCTGTTCGAGTCCGAACCGAAGACGCCGATCAAGCTCGCCGGCAAGATCGACATCGGCGTCTACGATCCGACCTTCTACACGGCGATCGATTTCACCGACGACGCCAACCTCACCGTCGAGGGCCTGCCCTCGAACTGCACCAAGAAGGTGGTCCGTCCCGATCCGGACGAAGCGATCAAGGAAAACCAGAAGACCCTGACGGAAGCCTTCTTCAACGATCCGACAGGCACCGACATGAGCAAGATCTTCGCCACCAAGCTCGAACTGAATTGTCCGCCAGAAGGATAACCGGTGATGAAACAGTCGCTGCGCTTGGCGCTCGGCCTTGCGGCCGCCACCCTGGTGATCACCCATCTGCCCAACGTCGCCCATGCCCAGAGCTCGCTCGGCATCGGCACCAATGACGGCATGGTCCCGACTGCCTCCGGCCCGTTCGCCCATATCCTGATGTGGATCAACCTTCGCCAGCAGGAATTCTACCATTCGCTGGCAGCCGCGATGAAGGCGATGCGCCAGGATGGCAGCAAGCTCTGGCTGCTGGTCGGCCTCTCCTTTGCCTATGGCATCTTTCACGCCGCCGGCCCCGGCCACGGCAAAGCGGTGATCTCCTCCTATATGGTCGCCAACGAGGTGGCGCTGAAGCGCGGCATCATGCTGTCCTTCGTCTCGGCGCTACTGCAGGGTCTCACCGCGGTCGTCGTCATGGTGCTTGCCTATTTCGTGCTGCGCGGCACCGCGGTGTCGATGACCGACGCGGCATGGTTCCTCGAAATCTCGAGCTTTGTGCTGGTGACCCTCTTCGGCGCCTGGCTGCTCTGGCGCAAGGCGGGTCCGGCCATCCTGCGGCTGTTCGGCGCCGGCCCGGCCTACAGTCTTTCGGCCGCCCATGCCGGCCATTCGCATGGCAGGCATTCGCATGACGGGCATTCGCATGCAGGACACTCGCATGCTGACACGCATTCCCAGGCATTGCACGCGCATCACGACCATGCGGCGCATGCGCACAGCCACGAGGCACACGATCACAGCGCGCACGATCACCACCATCACGACCACGCGGCGCACGACCATGATCACGCTGGGCATCATCACCATGGTCCGGGCGAAGTCTGCGAGACCTGCGGCCATTCGCACGCGCCGGATCCGGCGCTGCTTTCAGGCGACCGCTTCGACTGGAAGACCGCCTGGTCGGCGGTGGCCGCCGTCGGCATCCGGCCCTGCTCCGGCGCGCTGATCGTCTTGAGCTTCGCGCTGCTCAACGGGCTTTGGCTCGGCGGCCTGCTGTCGGTGCTGGCGATGTCGATCGGCACCGCGATCACCGTGTCGGCGCTGGCGACGATCGCGGTGACAGCCAAGAACTGGGCGGTCTATTTCGCCGGCGACGGCCGCATCGGCAACCGCATCCACTCGATCGTCGAGATCGGCGGCGCGGCCTTCATCTTCCTGGTCGGGCTTCTGCTTTTGTCGGCCAGCCTGACGGGCGGCGTCTGATTTTAGGGCTGGCTAGAGCAATTCCAGGAAAAGTGCGTAGCGGTTTTCCGCTCGGAATTGCGCAAAAACAAACGCTTAGAGCGGATCAGCGATTCTGTGAAAAGCTGAACCGCTCTAGCCGGGCCGGCATCACCTGAATATCAATGCACCTTTCCGCCCAGCTCGTCCTCGATATGGGCGCGGATGATCTCGTCGAAGTTACTTTCGGCGACGAAGCCCAGTTCCCTCGCGCGTCTTGCCTCGAACCGCGTCGGCCAGCCCTTGACGATCGCCCAGACAGTTTCGTCGGGCTGCTCGCGGATCCGTTTGGCCACCTCGGCTCCGGCGATGCGCTCGAGCGCTTCGATCTGCTCGCCGACGGTGACGGCGACGCCCGGCATGGTGAGGTTGCGGCGTGGCCCGACCTTATCGCCGTCGATTTCCGCAGCATGGATCAGGAAATTGACTGCGGAGCGCGGGCTGGCATGCGTGTGCAGCACCGAACGCGGCACCGGCAGTATAGCCTCCTGGCCGCTGAGCGGCTCGCGGATGATGCCGGAGAAGAAGCTCGATGCCGCCTTGTTAGGCTTGCCTGGCCGCACGCAGATGGTGGGCAGCCGGATGCCGACGCCGTCGAAGAAACCCCGCCGCGTATAGTCGGCGAGCAGCGCCTCGCCGATCAGCTTCTGCGTGCCATAGGAGGTGAGCGGTGTCGGGTGGAACTCGTCCGGGATGACATCGGGGAACGGTGCCCCGAACACGGCGATCGACGAGGTGAAGACGAGGCGCGGCGCAAAGCCCGCCAGCCGCACGGCGTCGAGCAGCGCGCGCGTGCCGTCGAGATTGACGCGGTAGCCGAGATCGAAATTGGCTTCGGCCTCGCCCGAGACGATGCCGGCGAGGTGGAAGATTACGTCCGGGCGGGAAGCGATGAGCGTGGCCGCTGCGCCGGGCGCGGAAAGGTCGCCGGTGTGGATCGAGACTTCGACGCCTGCAAGCGCCGGCGGCTGCGGCGGCACGATGTCGTGCAGATCGAGCGCAGTTATCTTCCGCTCGCGCAGGGCGCCATCCTTGGCCAGACGCGCGACCAGCTTGCGGCCCACCATGCCGGCGGCACCGGTAATCAGAATTCTCATCCTAGAGACCTTTCTTGCGCTGGCTGCGCCCGCGCAGCCACAGAACGACGAACAATCCCACCATGAAGATCGCGGCGATGATAGCCGCCAGGATCGTCGAGACCTTGCCGACGGCCAGCATTATGGTGGGCAGGAAATAGGCGGCGAGGCCGAACAGCAGCAGTATCCAGGCCGCGGCGATCGCCGCATTGCGCGTCTCGCGATCCATCAGCGGGCGCTCCGTGACTCTCGGCCGTTGAAGTTCATCGTCAGCCACGCATCAGTGATAGTGACGGCGATCGCGAGGCGCGTCATGCGCATGGTCGAGATCGTGATGGTGCTCGTGCTCGTCATGGCTGTCGGCGCAGAGTCCGAACTCGGGCTCGACGGTTGCGTGGGCGATGCCGTGCTCGGAAGCAAGCCGCTTCTTGATGGCGCTCACCGCCATATGCGGATCGACGCCGTCATTCAGGCAGGCATGCAGCGTCGCCATGTTGCTGGTGCCGTCAAGCGACCAGACATGCATGTGATGCACCTCGCGCACGCCCTTGACCGCGGCTTCCAGATCCTTGGCGATCAGGTCGCGGTCGAGGCTTGCCGGCACGCCTTCGAGCAGCACATGGGCGGCCTCGCGCATCAGCGACCACGCCGTTGACAGGATGAGAAGCGAGACGAGCACGGAAAGGATTGGATCGATCGGCGTCCAGCCAGTCGCCAGGATTATGATGGCAGCGGCGATGGCCGCGGCTGAGCCCAGCAGGTCGCCCAGCACATGCAGGATCGCGCCGCGCATGTTGAGGCTCTCGCGGTCGCCGCCATGCAGCACGAAGAAGGAGGCGACGTTCACCATGAGGCCTGCCACCGCCACGACAAGCATCGGGCCGCCCAGCACCGGCTCCGGGTGCATCAGCCGCCCCCAGGCCTCGTAGACGATCCACAGCGCGATGACGAAAATGGCGATGCCGTTGGTGTAGGCGACCAGCGTCTTCACGCGCGCGAAACCGTAGGTGAGACGGCCGGTGGCTGGACGACCTGCGAGATGAAAGGCATACCAGGCGAGGCTGAGCGCGATCGAATCGGCGAGCATGTGGCCGGCGTCCGCGAGCAGCGCCAGCGAGCCGGTGAACAGGCCGCCGAGCGCCTCCGCAACCATGAAGCCGCCGGTCAGGCAGGCGGCGATCAGCACCCGTTTCTTGTCGGTCGACCCATGCACATGGCCGGCGCCATGGCTGTGGCTATGACCCGCCGCGTGCAAGTCGTGGTCATGTGAGCCGTGCGCCATCGCGGAACTCCTGTTACCCACCATGATCGTGCCCAAAAAGCGGTATCCCACCTTTCGGGAACATGGTCTACGCGCCGAACTCGGCGCGGAAATCCTCGAGCCGCCGCTTCTGGCGGCCTTCGCCATCGAAATTCGCCGGATCGAGCCAGGCCTCATAGGCCCTGCGCAAGGCCGGCCACTCCTTGTCGATGATCGAATACCATGCCGTATCGCGGTTTTCGCCTTTTACCACAAGGTGCTGACGGAAAATGCCTTCGAACTTGAAGCCGAAGCGCGTCGCGGCGCGTTTCGACGGCTCGTTGCGGTTGTTGCATTTCCATTCGTAGCGGCGATAGCCGAGTTCGTCGAAGGCATATTTCGTGAACAGGAACTGCGCCTCGGTCGCCTGCGGCTTGCGCGAGATCAGCGGCCCCCAATAGATGTTGCCGATCTCGATGACGCCGTTGGCGGCATCGATGCGCATCAATGTCTGGCGTCCCGCAACCTTGCCGCTCGCCTTGTCGATGACGGCGAAGAATAGCGGATCCTCGCTCGCCTCAACCTTGTCCAGCCATGGCTGGAAAGCGGCGCGGGTTTTCGGCGGATAGTCCGGCAGCCAGGCGAAGCGGCCGCCGGCATCCGACACCGACGACGCCTCATAGAGCCCGTCGCCATGCTTCGCCGCGCTCAACGGTTCGAGCCTGACGGTGCGGCCTTCGAGCGCCTTGCGTTCCGGACGCGGGCGCGGCCGCCACTCTTTGAGACTTTCCGACACCCCAATATTTTCTGACACGGGGAACTCCAATCCGTTTGACTTTTCTCGACGGACGCTCACAAAAACGCTCGCCAACAGAAAGAACCACAGGGACGGGAAAAATGCTCCACACGATCGCGGCCTTCGACCGCCTCGGCGAGGAAAATGCGTTTGCGGTGCTGGCGCGAGCCACCGCGCTTGCCCATCAAGGCCGCGACATCATCAATCTCGGCATCGGCCAGCCCGACTTCAAGACGCCGCAGCACATCGTCGAGGCGGCGATCAAGGCGCTGCGCGACGGCCATCATGGCTATACGCCGGCCAACGGGCTGCTCGCCACACGCGAGGCGGTGGTGCGCCGCACGCTGACCACCACCGGCGTCGAGGTGTCGCCCGAAAACGTGATGATCCTGCCCGGCGGCAAGCCGACCATGTTCGCCGCGATCCTGATGTTCGGCGAACCGGGCGCGGAAATCCTTTATCCGGACCCGGGCTTTCCGATCTATCGCTCGATGATCGAGTTCACCGGCGCGGATCCAATTCCGGTGCCGATCCGCGAGGAGAACGGCTTTGCCTTCTCGGCGGAAGAGACGCTGGCGCTGATAACGCCGAAGACAAGGCTCCTGATCCTCAACTCGCCGGCCAACCCGACCGGCGGAGTCACGCCGCGCGCCGAGATCGAGAAGCTGGTCAAGGGCCTGGAAAAGCACCCTGAGGTCGCGATCCTGTCCGACGAGATCTACGACGTCATGACCTATGACGGCGAGAGGCATTGCTCGCTGCTCAACTTCCCGGAGATCCGCGACCGGCTGATCGTGCTCAACGGCTGGTCGAAGACCTGGGCGATGACCGGCTGGCGCATGGGCTGGTCGGTCTGGCCGAACGGCGAAAAAGGCGCTCACCTCTACGACAAGGTGCGCAAGCTGGCTGTGAATTGCTGGTCCTGCGTCAATGCGCCGAGCCAGTATGCCGGCATCGCGGCGATAGACGGCCCGCAGGACGATGTCGAAAAGATGATGCGGGCCTTCGACAACCGGAGGAAGATCGTCGTCGAGGGCCTCAATGCGCTCCCCGGCATTTCCTGCATCACGCCGAAGGGCGCCTTCTATGCCTTCCCCAACGTGTCGAAGACCGGTTGGAAGGCCAAGAAACTTGCTTCCGCGCTGTTGGAGGACGCCGGCGTGGCGCTTATCGGCGGTCCCGACTTCGGCGTCCTCGGCGAAGGCTATATCCGGCTTTCCTACGCCAATTCCGAGGAGAACATCCTGCGCGCGCTGGAGCGCATCGAGGTGTTCTTGAAGAAGTAGAACTTCAGCCCTCACCCGCGGCCGACGAACGGCATCTTCGTGGCCATCACGGTCATGAACAGGACATTGGCGTCGAGCGGCAGGCTCGCCATGTGGAGCACCGCGTCGGCGACGCGCTGCACATCCATCACCGCTTCGGCGGCGATCGAGCCATTGGCCTGCGGCACGCCGACCGTCATCGGCTGCGCCATCTCGGTCAGCGCGTTGCCGATATCGATCTGGCCGCAGGCGATGTCGAAGGGCCGGCCGTCGAGCGCCAGCGTCCTGGTCAAGCCGGTGATGGCATGCTTGGTCGCCGTATAGGGCACCGAGCCCGGACGTGGCGCATAGGCCGACACCGAGCCGTTGTTGATGATGCGGCCGCCCATCGGCTTTTGCCGGCGCATGACGCCGAAGGCGGCGCGGGCGCACAGGAACGAGCCGGTGAGGTTGACGCCCACGACATCGTTCCACACCTCGACCGGGATCTCGTCGATCAGCGTCGACTTGTAGCCCATGCCGGCATTGTTGAAGAGCAGGTCGACGCGCCCGAACGCCTCCACCACCGTCTCGAACATGTCGTCGACCTCGCCCGGCTTGCTGATGTCGCAGGCAACGCCAAGCGCCTTGGCGCTCGTCTTCCCGGCTTCGGCTATCGCCTCTTCCAGCACCTTCTTGCGCCGGCCGCAAAAGACGGTGTTCCAGCCAGCCTTGAGCAGCGTCGTGGCGACGCTCTTGCCGATGCCGGTGCCGGCGCCGGTAACGATAGCGGTTTTCTCTTGCATGGCGGTCATCGTCGTCCCTCCCCGGTCGCTGCTGGAAGAAGACGTGGCATCGCAAATGATCGGGGTCGTGGCAAGCGGCTGTTGCCGACAAAAAGAGCGGGCCGACAAAAAGGGCGGTCATTGGCGACCGCCCCTCATCTGAACCGCGCTTGGGAGGAGGATAAGCCGGTCCGACTGCTAGAATGATGCGCTTGCTGGGTTAACGAAAGATTAACGATCGGCAGGATGCCACAGGCGCGTTTACCAACCCGATTCGCTAGTGCGGATCGGGCGTGGGTCAAGCCGGTGCCTTGGCCGCCGAGACGGTCGCCTCGACATGGTCGACCAGCGCGTCCGGCAGGCCGAGGCGGCCGGCGAGCAGGTCGAGATAGCCGCGCTCGGTGCGGGTATCGGGATCGATGGTCAGGCGCGAGGCGGTGTAGAGCTCGAGCTTCTGCGCATCGGTCTTGGCGCCCGCGATCAGCGCGTCGAGATCGAGCGGACGCTCGAGCTCGGCCATCAGGAACTTTTCCGCTTCCGCGCCGATGCCGGCAAGCTTGAGCTTGTCGGCTATCTTCTGCCGCTCCTCGTCATCGACATGGCCGTCCGCCTTGGCAGCCGAGATCATCGCCCGCACCAGCGTCAGGGTGAATTCGGCCTCGCCTTGCGGCGCCTGGGAAGGATCGAAGGCCGTGTCGGCCGGCGGCGGCAGCAGTTCCGGCTCGCCCACGGCCGGCGTCTGCGCCGGCGCGTTGCCGTTCTTGTAGTTCTGGTAGGCCTTGTAGGCGAGGCCGCCGATCGCCGCCAGACCGCCGAGCTTGATGGCGGCGCCCGTCACCTGCCGTCCGGTACCGGTGCCGAGCAGCACCGCGGCCAGCGCGCCGGCGGCGAGCGGATTGTCCTTCGCCATTTGCACCGCCTGCCCCGCCTTGTCGCGAACGGTCGATCCCGTGCCGGGAATTTGCGAGCCGAGAAGGTCGTCTAGCAGCTTCTTGGGGTCGAGCATCAATGCCTCCAGAATTGGCCCAGCCGAATTCGCCCGGGCGGGTTTCGGACCGGCATGACGTAGGCCCCGCGTGCTGACATTACAATGACGGACGAGCGCTTTTGGCCCGATGCCGGAAGCCGATGTGTCGAAAGCTGCCGGCGCTTGGGTTAAGATCGCGGGCAGGTTTCCGCAGGAGCGATTTGAATGTCGGATGCAGCCAGTCGCGAGCCGGCGCACGATCCCCAGGATCTCGAGCGCATGCTGATCGAGCGGCAATGGGCCGGCGATATCGAAGGCATGCTGGCGCTTTTCGAGCAAGACGCGGTCGTCGACAGCGGTGCAGGCGAATTTACCCGCGGCCGCGAGGCGATCCGCGCGCTCTTCGAGAAAGGCTTGGCTGAGGGACGCAAATTCCACCGCGGCGAGCAGCGCCCAGCCCTCGTCAACGGCGATCTGGCGCTCACCTCGACGAAACTGCCCGACGGCAGCGTAACGAGCGAGGTCGCCCGCCGGCAGGCCGATGGAACCTGGCTCTGGGTCATCGATCGCTATTCGGTGACCTGAGGCTCCAGCGATACGCCTCAGCTTCCGATGTGGCGCCGGTTGCCCCGCGCCTGCGCCAGTTCCACCTGGCGATGACGCTCCGCGTAGCGGGCGCGGTCTTCGTCGGAGCGCACCTCGAAGCAATGCGGGCACGAGACACCGACTGTGTATTTCGGTGACAGCCGGTCCTCGACGGTGAGCGGATGCCGGCAGGCGCGGCACAGCTCGGCTTCCCCTTCGGCCAGCCCATGCGACACCGATACCCGTTCGTCGAAGACGAAGCATTCGCCCTGCCACAGGGTCTCCTCAGCCGGCACGTCCTCGAGATATTTCAGGATGCCGCCCTTGAGATGGAACACGTTCTTGAAGCCCAGCGACTTGACGTATGCCGTCGCCTTCTCGCAGCGAATGCCGCCGGTGCAGAACATCGCCACCTTGCGGCCTTCGAGTTCATCCTTGTGCTCTTCGACCCAGGCCGGAAACTCGCGAAAGCTGGCGGTTTTCGGATCGACCGCGCCCTTGAAGCTGCCGATCGACACTTCGTAGGCGTTGCGCGTGTCGATCACCAGCGTATCGGCGCCAGAGATCAGCGCATTCCAGTCGGCCGGCGCGACATAGGTGCCTGCGCTGGTCGCCGGATCGAGGTCGTCGACGCCCATGGTGACGATCTCGCGCTTCAGCCGCACCTTCATGCGATGGAACGGCATGTCGGCGGCGTTGCTGTATTTCACCTCCAGGCCGGTAAGCCCCTCGATCGCCTGGAGGTGGTCGATCAGCGCGGTGATCGCTTCCTCGCTGCCGGCCACCGTGCCGTTGACGCCTTCATGCGCCAGAAGCAGCGTGCCCTTGATGCCGCGTCCGCAGCAAAACGCGGCGAGCGGCGCACGCAGGGCCTCGTACCCATCGAGCCGCGCGAATTTGTAGAGCGCGGCGACGCGGACTGGCTGAATTTCTCTGCCTGTTGTCATGGTCATGCCACTAGACCGTGGTGAAAGCGGTTTCAAGGCAGGGGAGACTCGGGGGGTAACGCGACCCGCTGCGTGACATCGCGACACGCCTGGCTTCGTGGACTTGGGATACCCCTTCTGCTAATCGGTTGAAATGGACCGGAACGGAGAGACAAGCCAATGACCAGCAAGACCGAAAAGCTCCTGTCGCTCCTCGATGGCCAGCCGGTCATTCCGGTGCTCAAGATCGCCAACGTCACCGACGCCGTGCCGCTTGCCCGCGCGCTGTCGCGCGGCGGCCTGAGGGCAATCGAGATCACGCTGCGCACCGCCGACGCTCTGGAGGCGATCCGCCGCGTCGCGGCCGAGGTCGAGGACGCGGTTGTAGGCGCCGGCACCATTCTCGATGCGAAGCAATTCGACGAGGCGGCCGCCGCCGGCTCGAAATTCATCGTCAGCCCCGGCATCTCCAGCCAGCTTCTGGACGCGGCGAAGGACAGCCCAGTGCCGCTGCTGCCCGGCGCCATCACCCCCGGCGAGATCATGGCGGCGCGCGAAGCCGGCTTGCGCTTCCTGAAATTCTTCCCGGCCGAGCAGTCCGGAGGCATCGCTTCGCTGAAAGCCTTTGCCTCGCCGCTCGCCGACGTGAAATTCTGCCCGACCGGCGGCATCACGGCCAAGAATGCCACCGACTATCTCAGCCTGCCCAACGTCATCTGCGTCGGAGGCTCGTGGGTCGCGCCCGACGATCTCATCAAGGCCGGCAAATGGGACGAGATCGAAGCGCTCGCGCGTGAGGCGAGCAAGCTCAGGAAGTAATTGATCCTCTGCTCACCAAGGCAGCGGACCGTTCTCGTCGAAATAGCCGCCGGTCGGCCCTCCGGCATCGAGGGTCGCCAGGCGCACGACGATCTCGGCCGCCTGCTGCACCGTGCGGTGCCCTTTGTGCCCGTTGAGATCCGTCGCCGTGTAGCCGGGAGCAGCTGCGTTGACCGTGATGCCCATCGGCGCGAGTTCCCTGGCGAAGGCCACAGTGATGGCGTTGAGCGCCGTCTTGGAGCTGCCATAGCCCATGACATTGGGCGACTGGCTGTTGCCGGCCGCGCGCGCGAGCGATCCGAGATTGCTGCTCACCATGACGACGCGGGCACCGGATGATGCCAGCAGCAGCGGCAGGAACGCCTGGGTGACGCGAACCGGGCCAAAGACGTTGACATCATAGGTGGCCTTGATGTCCGCGATGTCTTCCTGGCTCGGAGGCCGCTCGTAGCTGCCGTCCGGGCCAAGCGCCTCGACATAGCCGGGCGCGATGCCGGCATTGTTGACCAGGACATCGAGACCAGGTGCTCGCGCGGCGAGGGTCTTGGTAGCAGCCGCGACGCTCTCGTCGCTTGCGACATCGAGCTCGAGCCACTCGACATCGAACCCTTCGCCGCGCAGCGCCTCCGCCGCGGCCGCGCCGCGCTCGGCATCGCGGGCGCCGAGCCAGACCTTGAACCCCAGAGCCGCCAGCCGCCGCGCGGTCTCGAGACCTATGCCCTTGTTTGCGCCGGTCACCAGCGCGTTCCTCTGTGTCGTCATATCCATGTCTCCTCTGCAGAGCCCAGAGATGACGTGGAAAGGCAGGTTTCGCGCGCCGGAAACTCGCGTCCTCTTGCCTAATCCTCTCAGTAAAGTGCGCGCTTGCGCGTCGCCTGTGCGCGCCTACGCGTCACCTGTGCGCGCTTACGTTTGCGTGGCTCGCGCCGATCGGCAATGCTGCAACGATGAATGAAGCACTGCGGGAATTGATTGCGATCGCCGGCCGCCATGCGCGCGGGCGGCGGACGAGGACGGATGTGCCTCGCATCACCATCGGCCGCAGCGAGGTTCCGACGCCGCCGCTGCCCGAGCTGTGCCAGCCGACGGCCTTGTTCGTGCTGCAGGGCGCGAAATCGGTGCTGATCGGCGACCGCACGCTTCGCTACAGTGCCGGCAGCTGTTTCGTCTATGCGGTCGAGACACCTGCCACCAGCCAGCTGATCGAGGCAAGTGCGGCCCATCCCTACATGGCCATCGCCTTCGGCCTCGATATCGAAGTGATTGCCACTTTGCTCATCGACCACCAGCCGGCTGCCGGCGGCGACGGCTTCGCGACCTATCCAGCCGATGGCGAGCTGCTCGATGCATGGCGCCGGATGCTGCGGCTGCTCGACAGGCCAGCCGAGATCCCGGTGCTGGCGCCCATGCTCGAGCGGGAGATAGCGTTCCGGCTCCTGCAGGGTCCGCAAGGCGAAAAGCTGCGCCAGCTCGCGCGCGCCGACGGACGCCTGTCACAGATCCGCCGCGCCACCCAATGGATACGCGCGCATTACAACGAGCCGATCGAAGTGACGGAGCTGGCCGCGCTAGCCCATATGAGCAACGCTGCGTTTCACCGCCATTTCAAGGCGGCGACAGCCATGAGCCCGATCCAGTACCAGAAGCAGGTCCGGCTGCTGGAGGCCCGCCACCTGCTGATCGCGCAGCCTGGCAACGCCGCGCGTGTCGCCTTTGCCGTCGGCTACGAAAGCGCTTCCCAGTTCAGCCGGGAATATGCGCGCCAGTTCGGCTTGCCCCCCGCGCGCGACGCCGCGCGGCTGTTGGCGAGGGGCGAAGCGGCTGCGCTGGAAGTCGACTGAACCGCCTCGAGCGAATGAGGAACCCAGCCAGCTTATGCCGACCAGGTAACGGGTTGGAACCCACGGCCGCCGACTGGTTCCCGCTCATGGATTCGAACCACGATTCACGCCTTCAAAGGGCGCTGTCCTACCATTAGACGAAGCGGGAAGAGAGGAAGCACGTAACCTGGGCCGTCAAATACCCCCTCGTGGACAAAAGCAAAAGCCGCGCTGGTTTCCAACGCGGCTTTTTGCGGTACTGGCGGGCTCGTTATTTCGTCTGGAAGCGGGCGACCGAAAGGAACTTCACCGCGTTGCCGGTAAACCGGCTGGCGTCCGGCACCTGGGGATCGGTCTGGAATCCGGCCGTGTAGACCTCGCTCGGCGGCGTATGCACGATGTTGTACGCATAGCGCGGCGCCGTCGTCGGGTCGGAAACGGCGGCGATGTTCTCGCCGCTGCCGAGCGCCCAGCGCGCTGCCTGTGGCGGCGTCGCCACCACCATCGCCTTCGGTCCAGGCCGCAGGTCGCTGGCGGAAGCCCTGGCCTCCTTGCGCGTCGTCTTCACGCCGGCCCCGATCGCCTGCGCCGGGTCGGTGCCGGCCGGACGGGCGGCGATGGCTTGACGCGGCGAGGCCGCATCGAGCCCCGACGGATCGTTGAATGCCGAGCGCGGCTCCGGCTCTGACAGCGAAGCGACCTCGTATTCGGCCCCGCTCGCGCCGGCCGCGCTGGTCGCGCTGGCCTGTTCGAGCACGGCCTTGATCTCATCCGGCTTGCCGGCGTCGGGACGCGCGGTCGGCAGCACCGAGAAGGCGTCGGTCGCGCTCTTGTCCTGCGAGGCGGTCTCCGCCAGCGCCAGCAGCACGCTCTTGTCCTTGGACGCGAGTTCGGCCGGCGTCGAGCGGTCGGGACGCCAGGTCGGCAGCGGGATGTTGTTGACCGCCACCTGCGCGGGATCGGCCGCGGCTTGCGCCGCGCCGGCGGCATCGGCCATGCCGAACGGCACGTCGGCCGGGGCATGCGCCGTCGCCACCGCCTGCTCGGCCGTCGCCGAGGCGTCCGCCACGGCGAACGGCACGTTTTCAGGTGTCTGCTGGCCGACATCGGCCTTCGGCCTCGGCGCGAAGGCGGGCAGCGGAACCTCCTTCGGCGGCAGCGCGGCGATGATGGTCTCAGGCGTGTCCTGCTGCGGCTGCGAATCGTCGGTGCTGTCCTCCGCGATCTGCGGGATGTTGGCGCGCTTGGCGTCCTGCGGCGAGACGATCGCGATGCCCGGCAGATTGCTGCTCTTGGGCGCCGCCACCTGCTTCACAGCTTTCGGCTGGGGCGCGGGTTGGGCGCTCGCGACATCGGCGCTGTCGTCGGCCTCGTCGTCGCCGCCGCCGAACCAGGCGGCAAGCAGCCCGCCGGACCGCTTGGTCGATCCGCCGGCGCTCGCCAGCTCGATATTCGGAGTGCCGGCGCCCTTGCGCGCCTTGTAGGCGGCCAGTGCCTGCTCATAGCCCGGCAGCGGCCGGCCGTCGCTCGGCACGTGCAGCGTCTTGCCGTTCGGGAAAAGGCTGACCAGTTCCTGGCGGCTGATGCCGGGCCAGTGACGCACATTGCCGACATCCATGTGGACGAACGGAGAACCGGAAGTTGGATAGTAGCCGACGCCGCCGCCCTGCATCTTGAGGCCGATGTTGCGCAGCTTCTTCAGCGGCACGCCGGGAATGTAGAAGTCCATCGCCTTGCCGAGCATGTGCTGGCTTTTCTCGGCGACACCGCGGCTACGGCTGCGCAGCATCGCATTGGTCGACGGCGAGCGATAACCGCAGACGACCTGTATATAGTCGGTCGCGCCGCTTTGCCGATAGGCTTCCCACACCAGGTCGAGCAGACGCGGATCCATCTTGGTCGGCTCGTTGCGGCGCCAGTCGCGCAGGATGATGTTGATCTTGCGTAGGCCTTCCGGATCGTAGCGGCCATTGCGCTTGTAGACGATCTCGGCCTTTTCGTGCGTGTGCAGGTGATAGAGTTTCAGCGAACGGATTTCGGCCTTCGCGCCGGAGACGGCTGCCGAGAGGAACCCGACGGCCAAAATCACAAACGTCAGCCACCTCGGCCAGACGCTCATGTGAAAATGCCGCCCGTTTGTGTGTCGTTCGACTTGGTTCAAATCAAAAGGCCTTGCAGGCTGCCGTTGTCCCCGGATTTGCCCAAACGGATGCGTGGTTCTCACATCCGAATATCGATCCTAATGGTTAATCATCGCTTATTGAAGCCGAAATGCGGTAACACCGTGGCGATATCCCGTCAAAAATGATGCACCGCGCTTCGTGGTAAATCACTGGTTTAGATCGAGAATTCGGCTTAAACCGAAACACGATCTGTTACCGTTCGCCTTAATGCGTGATCGCCGGCAGCCAAGCCGCTGATAAACAGCGCCTTCCCGACCGATAAGCGACGATTTGACTCAAGTATTAAACGGGCAGGCTGGGCTGGGGCTTGCGTCTCAGGAGGCGAGCCGGTCGAGACGGCCCGCTTCGGGGTCAATGCCATATTCCTTCAACTTGCGGTAGAGCGTCGAGCGTCCGATGCCGAGGCGGCGCGCCACCTCGCTCATCTGCCCATTATAGTGGTCGATCGCGAGCTTGATCATCTCGAGCTCGACATCCGCCAGCGCCCTCACATTGCCGCGCTCGTCCAGGGCTCTCAGCGTGCCGAAGCGGGGCTGGAGCCGCGCCGGAGCCTCGGCCTCGTGCAAAGGTGCCGCGGCTCCGCCGGATGCCGCCTGTTCGCCCGCCTGCGGCTCATCCGTGTCTGTCGCAACGGCCGAGTCTGTCGCAACGGGCGACACGGGCTCGCCATCCAGCTTCACGGTGCCCTCGACCTGCGCGCGGATTTGCGGGAATTCCTCTTCGCTCAGCAATTCGCCTTCGGCAAGCACGGACGCCCTGAACACCGCATTTTCGAGCTGGCGGATGTTGCCCGGCCAGTCATAGGCCTGCAGCATCGCCAGCGCCTTGGCCGATATGCCTGCGAGACGGTGGCGCGGATCGGCCGGCGCCACTTTTTCCATGAAATGCCTGACCAGGAAGGGGATATCCTCGCGCCGGTCGCGCAGCGGCGGCACGAAGATCGGATAGACGTTCAGCCGGTAGAACAGGTCCTCGCGGAACTTGCCGTCCTTGACCTGCTGCAGAAGGTTGCGGTGCGTCGCCGAGATCAGCCGGATGTCGACCTTGACGGTCGAACGGCCGCCGACAGGGTCGACCTCGCCCTCCTGCACGGCGCGCAGCAGCTTGACCTGGACGTCGAGCGGCAGGTCGCCGATCTCGTCCAGGAACAGCGTGCCCGAATGCGCCTCGACGAATTTGCCGGTGTGCTTGTCTGTGGCGCCGGTGAACGAGCCCTTCTCATGGCCGAACAGGATCGATTCGACGAGATTGTCGGGGATGGCGCCGCAATTGACGGTGACGAAGGGTTTCGAGCGGCGGTCGCCGCTGCCCTGGATGGCGCGCGCCACCAATTCCTTGCCGACGCCCGACTCGCCTTCGATCAGGATCGGGATGTTGGAGGCCGCGGCCTTCTGCCCGAGGCGGATCACCCGGTCCATCGCCGGGCTGCGGGTGATCAGGTCCTTGAAGGTGAGATGACCGCCGCGCCGTCGCGACGTGCGCTTCATCTCGTCCTCGACCGCCTCGACCTTCAAGGCGTTGGAAATCGAGGTCTGCAGCCGGTCGGGCGAGGCCGGCTTGACGACGAAATCGAAAGCGCCGTGGCGCATGGCCGAGACGACGGTCTCGATGCCGCCCTGCGCGGTCTGCACGATGACCGGCAGGTTGATGGCGCGCTCGCGCATCGCTTTCAGGACGCCGATGCCGTCGAGCCCCGGCATGACGAGGTCGAGGATGACGACCGAGACGTCGCGCGCGTTCGGCCCGTCGAGCACGTCGAGGCCCGCCGCGCCGCCGTCGGTGACGATGGCGCTGTGGCCGAATTTCGTCACCGCCGCCTCGAGCAGCCTGCGCTGCACGGGATCGTCATCGACTATGAGAATGGAACCTGTCATGACTGTTTGAATTATCCGCCCGATAAATCCCCATGGATCATCTTGGCACAGGGTTCTAAATAAGGTTTCAAAAAACCCGGTGAACGAATTCCTTAGGATTTGACCGGCTTCTCCTTTCCCGTTGATTCAAAGAAGGTATTGTTGATGCGCATGATGTTTGGTCGGCGGCTTGCGGCGCCAGCGTCCGGCCAGGGCGCGGCGGAGCTTGGCGATCTGCCGGAGTGGAATCTCGCAGATCTCTACTTCGGCATGGAAGCGCCGGAGCTGAAGCGCGACATTGCGCTGGCGGCAAGCGACGCCATTGCCTTCGAGGCCCGCTGGAAGGGCACTTTGACCGCCGAGGCCGAGCGCGGCGCCGCCGGCCGGCTCGGCGAGGCGCTGGAGGCCTACGAGGCGCTGGAGGAACTGATCGGCCGCATCGTCTCCTATGCCGGGCTTGTCTATGCCGGCAACACCGCCGATCCGCAGCGCGCCAAGCTCTACGGCGACGTCCAGGAGAAGATGACCGATGCCAGCGCGCATCTTCTGTTCTTCGCGCTGGAGCTCAACCTGATCGACGATGCGGTGATCGAAGCCGCGCTTGCGGCCGACGCCGCCTTCGCCCACTACAGACCGTGGGTGCTCGACCTCAGGAAGGACAAGCCCTACCAGCTCGAGGATCGGGTCGAGCAGTTGTTCCACGAAAAGTCGGTCACCGGACGCGGCGCCTGGAACCGCCTGTTCGACGAGACGATGACCGACCTGCGCTTCGACGTCGACGGCGACGAGCTGACGCTGGAGCCGGCGCTGAACCGGCTGCAGGACTCCGATGGCGACGTGCGACGCCGCGCCTCCGAGGCGCTCGCCGCGACCTTCCGCAAGAACCTCAGGACCTTCACGCTCATCACCAACACGCTGGCCAAGGACAAGGAAATTTCCGACCGCTGGCGCGGCTTCGAGGACATTGCCGATTCACGCCATCTTGCCAACCGCGTCGAGCGCGGCGTGGTCGATGCCTTGGCGGCCGCCGTGCGCGAGGCCTATCCGCGGCTGTCGCACCGCTATTACCAGATGAAGGCGCGCTGGCTCGGCATGGAGGTGATGAACCACTGGGACCGCAACGCCCCGCTGCCCGAGACGCCGCAGGCGGTGATCCGCTGGGACGACGCCAGGGACACGGTGCTGTCGGCCTATCGGCGCTTTTCGCCGGAGATGGCGGAAATCGCGCGGACTTTCTTCGACCGCAAATGGATCGATGCGCCTGTGCGGCCAGGCAAGTCGCCCGGCGCCTTCGCCCACCCGACGGTGCCTTCGGCCCACCCTTACGTGCTGCTCAACTACATGGGCAAGCCGCGCGATGTGATGACGCTGGCGCATGAGCTCGGCCACGGCGTCCACCAGGTGCTGGCCGCCGGCCAGGGCGCGCTGATGGCCTCCACCCCGCTGACTTTGGCCGAGACGGCCTCGGTCTTCGGCGAGATGCTGACCTTCCGCTCGCTGCTCGACCAGACCTCCGACAAGCGCGAGCGCAAGGCGATGCTCGCCCAGAAGGTCGAGGACATGATCAACACCGTCGTGCGCCAGATCGCCTTCTACGAGTTCGAGCGCAAGGTGCATGCCGAGCGCAAGAACGGCGAGCTGACCTCCGACCGGCTCGGCCAGTTCTGGCTGGAGGTGCAGGCCGAGAGCCTGGGGCCGGCGATCAAGCTGCGCGACGGCTACGAGGTCTTCTGGACCTACATTCCGCATTTCATCCATTCGCCCTTCTACGTCTACGCCTATGCCTTCGGCGATTGCCTGGTGAACTCGCTCTATGCCGTCTACCAGAATGCCGAGCGCGGCTTTCAGGACAAGTATTTCGAAATGCTGCGCGCCGGCGGCACCAAGCATCACTCCGAGCTCTTGGCGCCCTTCGGCCTCGACGCCACCGATCCCGCCTTCTGGCAGATCGGCCTTGGCGTGATCGGGGCCCTGATCGATGAGCTGGAAGCGCTCGACAAATGACGGCGTTTCGCCTGGCGACATAGACCAGAATAATTTAGCCGGAACGCATATTTGGGGACAGCTCTATTCTTGTCCTAAATAGCTGTTCTCCAACAACTCTCCGCGGCATTTTTCAATTAGCTTTCCGCAGGCCATATGATAGCGTCCGGCCTCAAGCTCAGCCGGACGCATCGCCAAGGCCAGAGACGGCCTTCGCGGCGCTTCGGCGGATGCGATGGCGGCCGTCGGCCATAGCCGGAGGAGAGCCAAGCGCCGGCAGCTCGATTGAAGCGGCTGTTCCGCCGATCGCGGAACAAGTGACGATCCTTGCGGCAAGCTCGCCACCAGTGGCCTCGGCCGCCCGATCGGACTGGAGAGGGAAATGAGCACTTTCTTCTACATGCTGTTGGCGTTCGTCGTGGGTGTCTTGGCTGGCTGGTTCCTCTGGGGCCGCCTGCGCGGCGAGGTCGACAGCCTGCGCGGCGACCTCGATCGCACGCGCAGCGAACGGGACAAAGCGCGCAGCGACCTCGATGCCTGCGGCCGCGCCCGAGCCGACCTCGAGGCCCGGCTGCGTGATGCGCCGACGGCTAAGACCGGCACCGACAAGGCCTCAGCGCCTGCGCCGGCGCCGCTGATGTCGACGGCGGCAAAGGCAAAGTCCGCGCCTTCCAAGGCGGCGGCAAAGCCCGCCGCCGCAAAACCGGCAGCCAGGTCAACCGCCGCGCCCAAGCCGGCCGCAAGGACGGCAGCCGCCAAGGCGGCGGCAAAGAAGGCGGCGCCTGCATCGGGCAAGGCGACTGCCAAGGCGGACAATCTGCGCCGCCTGATCGGCATCGGCCCGGTCAACGAAAAGCTGCTCAAGGGTCAGGGCGTCACGACCTACGCCCAGATCGCCGCCTGGACCGATGCCGACGTCAAGCGCATCGAGGAGGTGCTCAATTTCGACGGTCGCATCGCGCGCGAGAAATGGATCGAGCAGGCGAAATTGCTGGCCTCGGGCAACGATGCCGAATTCGCCCGCCAGTTCCCGACGGCTGGAACCTCAAGCAACACCTGATCCCGCATCGATAATGGCCAATGCAGGGCGGCGCCCGTTGCGGACGCCGCCTTCCTCTTGGGCCAGACGCCTTTGCGCCGCCCGACGCCGTTCCCTCGATTGCGCCTGTCCCGGCCCCCATATAGAGCGATCGGCTTAATTGACCGCACCCGAGGCCTATGTCACTGCCTTCCGCCATCTTCCGCAACGACGAGACCGGCAGGCAGCTCGTCTTCGACAGGCCACGCGAGATCATCGTCGCGCGCAGCGCCGATGAGTTCGCGCCAGCGATCGAAGCAGCTCAAGCCGTATCCGACGCCGGCGGATGGCTGGCCGGCTATTTCTCCTACGAGGCCGGCTATCTGCTCGAGCCGAAGCTGGTGCCGTTGCTGCCCGAAGGCCGCCGCGCGCCGCTGATCTGTCTCGGCGTTTTCGACGCGCCGCTCGAGCAGGCCGTGCCAAAAAATTCAGGTCCCGCCAGCAACGGCCCGATCTTCGACGCCAGGGCAGGATGGTCCGCCGAGGACTATGCCGTCCGCTTCGCACGTCTCCACGACCATATTCGCAAGGGCGACTGCTACCAGGGCAACCTGACCTTTCCGGTCCATGCCCAGTGGTCCGGCGATCCGCTTGCCGCCTTCGACGCGTTGACCGGGCGCCAGCCGGTGAAATACGGCGCGCTGATCGGGCTCGGCGATCCGGTGGTGCTGTCGCGCTCGCCGGAACTCTTCTTCGAGATCGATGCGGACGGCATGATCGAGACGCACCCGATGAAGGGCACGGCGCCGCGCGGCGCGACCAAAGCCGAGGATGCGCGGCTGAAGGCGTTCCTGCGCAACGACGAGAAGAACCAGGCCGAGAACCGCATGATCGTCGACCTCCTGCGCAACGACATCTCGCTGATCAGCGAGGTCGGCACGCTGGAGGTGCCGGAGCTGTTCCGCATCGAGACCTACCCGACGGTGCACCAGATGGTGAGCCGGGTGCGGGCGAAACTCCTGCCGGATATCGGCATCCGCAAGGTCTTTGCAGCGCTCTTCCCTTGCGGCTCGATCACCGGTGCGCCAAAAATCCGCGCCATGGAGATCCTGCACGATCTGGAGGGCGTGCCGCGCGACGTCTATTGCGGCGCCATTGGCTGGATCGCGCCCGGCGGCACCATGAGGTTCTCGGTGGCGATCCGCACGATCTCGCTCTTCGCCGATGGCGAGGCCGTCTACAATGTCGGCGGCGGCGTCGTCTTCGATTCGACAGACGATGAGGAGTACCGGGAGTGTCTTCTGAAAGCGCGATTCGCGACGGGAACCGTGCCGACTTCGAGCTGATCGAGACCATGCGCTGGGAACCCGGCGCGGGCTTCCTGCGCTTCGACCGCCACCTTGCGCGGCTTTACGCTTCGGCGGCGGAGCTCGGCTTTGCCTGCGACCCGCAACGGGTCGGCGAGGCGCTGACGGGCGCGGTCGGCGACCAGCGGATCGCCATGCGCACCCGCCTCGCCTTGCAGCGCAATGGGGAGGCGACAGCATCCGCGCAGCCCTACGAACCGCTGCCCGCCGGCAAGGTGTGGCGGCTGCAGCTGGCGCGCGTCCGGCTCGATTCCGGCGACACGCTTTTGCGCCACAAGACCAGCCGCCGCGACACCTACCAGCGGGCGCGTGCCGAATACCTCGCCACCCGCGCCGACGAGGTGCTGCTCGCCAATGAGCGAGGCGAGCTCTGCGAAGGCACCATCACCAACCTCTTCGCCGACTTCGGCGACGGCGTGCTGGCCACGCCGAGACTTGATTGCGGCCTGCTGCCTGGGATATTGCGCGGCACGCTTCTGGACGAAGGCCGCGCCGTGGAAGCGATCTACACCTTCGACGATCTGAAGTCCGCGAAGGCGATCTTCGTCGGCAATTCGCTGCGCGGGCTGATCCCGGCGCAACTCGGCTGATCGAGGCTGAAGACATCAAACTGGACAGCACCCAGGCAGGCATGACCATTCGCCAACCGACCCATACGCCCTATGACGGGTCCTCCAAACTCTTCACCATCGGGCTGAAGCCGCTCGAGTTCGATCGCTGGATCGAGACCGACGAATTCCTTTTGCCGCATCTCGCCGAGAAGCAGCGGCTCTACGCGGAGATTCCCGAAAAGGTCTTCGTCGAGGAAGACGGCACCGGCGACGCGCAGCGCGAAGCGATGGAACTGCTCGTCGCGCATCTGGCGGCAAAGCATCCCGGCACCCATCGCCGCAACGGCCCGGATATCGAGGTGACCGGCTTCGAAGGGGCGGTCGACACATTGGCCCCTGCCCTCACCGAGGCGCCGCTCGTAAAGGCCTCGCTGCTCGTCCAGGAGGACCTGATCCTGATGCGCCGCGGCGATGACGGCTGGCGGCTCGCCGCTGGATCGCTGTGTTTTCCTTCGTCCTGGTCGCTCCGGGAAAAATTCGGCAAGCCGCTGCAACAGATCCACGCGCCGGTGCCGGGCTTCGGCCCAGGCACGCGACCGGCGGACCTCATCAACCGCATGTTCGACGGCCTGCAGGGCCAGGCGGTCGAACGCTTCAACTGGTCGATCCAGGCGGACGACGCGCTCTATCATCCGCTTTCCAACGGGGAGCGCATCGACCGCGCCACCAACCGCCCGACGCGCTTTCCGGATGGCGATATCAACGCCCACGCCTTCATGAGGGTCGAGCGCCAGACATTGCGCAAGCTGCCGGTCTCGCGCGACATCCTCTTCACCATCCGCATCCATCTCGATCCGCTGGCCGTGCTCGTCCGGCACCCTGACAGGGCGACGCTTGCGGGCTCTTTCGCCGAACAGCTCAACGCGCTCGACCAGGCGCAGCTCGACTACAAGGGCCTGACTGCCGACCGCGACCGGCTGGTCGCCTTCCTCCACGGCATGGCCAGGGCGGCTTAACCAAGCCGCCAAGCCGGCTCAGCCGGTGGTTGCCTCTTTTCGCTGGTTTATGACAATGATCTGTGGTGTAGCGCTTGGCTGCCCGGCGGAAACGCCGGGCTTTCCCTGTGTTTTTAGGAGTGTCCGAAAAAATGGCGAATGAAAACTGGCCCGTTTACGGTGAAATCACCGGCCCTGTCGTGATGATCGGCTTCGGCTCGATCGGGCGGGGAACGCTGCCGCTGATCGAACGCCATTTCAAGTTCGACAAGTCGCGCATGGCGGTCATCGACCCGCGCGACACCGACCGCAAGCTGCTCGACGAGCGCGGCATCACCTTCGTCCAGGACGCGGTGACCAAGAAGAACTACAAGAAGCTGCTGACCCCGCTTCTGACCAATGGCAGCGGCCAGGGCATGTGCGTCAACCTGTCGGTCGACACCTCCTCGCTCGAATTGATGAGCCTCTGCCGCAAGCTCGGCGTGCTCTATATCGACACCGTGGTCGAGCCGTGGCTCGGCTTCTACTTCGACGAAACGGCCGACAATGCCTCGCGCACCAACTATGCGCTGCGCGAGAGCGTGCGCCTCGAGAAGGAGAAGGCCCCCGGCGGCACCACGGCGATCTCCTGCTGCGGCGCCAATCCCGGCATGGTCTCGTGGTTCGTCAAGCAGGCGCTGGTCAACCTCGCCACCGATCTCGGGCTTGAGTTTGTCGTGCCGGCAGAGCACGACCGCGAGGGCTGGGCGAAGCTGATGAAGAAGGCCGGCGTCAAGGGCATCCACATCGCCGAGCGCGATACCCAGCGCACCAAGAAGCCGAAGCCGATGGACGTGTTCTGGAACACCTGGTCGGTAGAGGGCTTCATCTCGGAGGGCCTGCAGCCGGCCGAGCTCGGCTGGGGCACGCATGAGAACTGGATGCCGAAGAACGGCAGAGAGCACAAGCAGGGCTCGCAGGCGGCGATCTACCTGGAACAGCCCGGCGCCAACACGCGCGTGCGCTCCTGGTGCCCGACGCCCGGCCCGCAATACGGCTTCCTGGTCACTCACAACGAGGCGATCTCGATCGCCGATTTCTTCACCGTGCGCGGCAAGAAGGGCAAGGTGAACTACCGCCCGACCTGCCACTATGCCTACCATCCCAGCAACGACGCCGTGCTGTCGCTGCACGAGATGTTCGGCGCCGCCGGCAAGGCGCAGCCCGTGCATCACGTGCTCGACGAGAACGAGCTGGTCGACGGCGTCGACGAGCTCGGCGTGCTGCTCTACGGCCACGACAAGAACGCCTACTGGTACGGTTCGCAGCTGTCGCTGGCCGAGGCGCGCAAGCTGGCGCCCTACCAGAACGCCACCGGCCTGCAGGTCACTTCGGCAGTGCTGGCCGGCATGGTCTGGGCGCTGGAAAATCCGATGGCCGGCATCGTCGAGGCCGACGAGATGGATTTCAGGCGCTGCCTGGAAGTGCAGCTTCCCTATCTTGGGCCGGTCAGGGGCTACTACACCGACTGGACGCCGCTGGACAATCGCCCTGGCCTTTTCCCCGAGGATATGGACAGGGACGACCCGTGGCAGTTCCGCAACATCCTGGTGCGATAGCGGCTCTGCCGGTATCTCTCTCCACCTTGCAATCGCCCGGAAATCGGGCGATTGAAGACGGGCGGCCTGGAGCGACGTGCGTCCGGTCGGACGCATAAGGTACGCTCTAGCACTTCGAATGGACGCATCGGGCTTCCGAAAATCGGACCGATTTTCGGGCCGACGCGAGAGGAGAGGATTTTTCAGATGACCATTGCGCGCAAATTGCTTTCGGCAGGCGCCGCGGCAAGCCTTCTGGCCGCTGCCGCCTGCACCACCACCGGTCCTTCCGAGCCGATCGCAGCGGCTCCCAAGGGCGTCGAGGGCAACTGGATCGACGCCAAGGGCACCGGCCTGTCGACCTTCGCGGCCGGCAGCTTCGCCACTGTCGCGACCGATACCGGCCAGAAGCTGTCCGAAGGCAGCTACACCATGACCGGCCCGACCTCGGTCGAGATCCACGGCACCTCGCTGATCCGGCAGACGCCGGTCAGCTTCAACTGCCTGATGGTCTCGACCAGCCAGCTCAACTGCACCAGCGCCAGCGGCCAGAATTTCGTGCTGACCCGCCGGGCCTGAGCACAAGCGGATACACCATCTTGCAAAGGACGGCGGCGCGAGCCGCGGTCCTTTCTTGCGCCGGCAAACCTCCTCCCGATTCCGCTTGCATCGACCAAAACGCGATGTGAACATGATCCGAAGCTGACTGTTATTTTCCAGTCAAGCGAGGGCATTAAGCACTTCAGGCCAGCTTATCCGGGAGACGAAGATGAAGAAGACTGCCGCCGTTCTAGCCCTGTCCGCCTCGATGATTGGCCTGTCGGCCGGAGCCTCCTTTGCCGACTACACGCTGAACATCCTGCATTTCAACGACTGGCACAGCCGCATCGAAGGCAACAACAAGTACGAGTCGACCTGTTCAGCCGAGGAAGAGACCAAGGGCGAATGCATCGGCGGCGCCGGGCGGCTGGTCACCGCGATCGCGCAGGAGCGCAAGAAGCTCGAAGGCCAGAACGTGCTGCTGCTCAACGCCGGCGACAGCTTCCAGGGATCGCTGTTCTACATCACCTACAAGGGCGCGGCTGAGGAGGAATTCCTCAATCAGATCAAGCCGGATGCGGTGACGCTCGGCAATCATGAATTCGACGACGGCGAGACAGCACTTGTGCCTTACCTCGACAAGGCGCAATTCCCCGTCGTCAGCGCCAATGTCCTGCCCAACGACAAGTCCGGCGCAAAGGGCAAGATCAAGCCGTCGATCGTCGTCGAGGTCGGCGGCCAGAAGATCGGCATCGTCGGCGCCGTTACCAACGACACGCCGGAACTCGCCTCGCCCGGCCCCAACATCGCCATCGCGGACGACGTCAAGTCGATCACCGCCGAGGTCGAGAAGCTGAAGGGACAAGGCATCAACAAGATCATCGCGGTAACCCATATCGGCTACAACCGCGAGCGCGATGTCATCGCGAAAATCCCCGGCGTCGACGTAGTGGTGGGCGGCCACAGCCACACGCTTTTGTCGAACACCGACCCGAAGGCGGCAGGCCCCTATCCGACGATGGTCGACAACCCGGACGGCTACAAGGTGCCCGTCGTGCAGGCGGCGTCCTATTCGAAATATCTCGGCGAGTTCAAGGTGGTGTTCGACGACAACGGCGTCGTCAAGCAAGCGAGCGGCGATCCGATCTTTCTCGACAAGTCGATCACCCCCGATCCGGCCGTGCTCGCCCGCATCAAGGAGCTCGGCGCGCCGATCGAGGCGCTCAAGAACAAGGAGGTCGCCGAGACCACCATGGCAATCGACGGCAGCCGCGAGAATTGCCGCGCCCGCGAATGCGAGATGGGCAATCTCGTCTCCGACGCGATCCTCGACCGCGTCAAGGGCCAGGGCGTCGAGATCGTCATCTCGAACGGCGGCGGCCTGCGCGCCTCCATCGACCAGGGCACCGTGACCATGGGCGAGGTGCTGACGGTGCTGCCGTTCCAGAACACGCTGGCGACGTTCAAGATCTCCGGCAAGGATCTGGTCGCCGGTCTCGAAAACGGCCTCAGCCAGATCGAGGACGGCGCCGGCCGCTTCCCGCAGGTGGCCGGCCTGAAATACGCCTTCGACAAGTCGGTCGCGCCCAATGCCGGCCGCGTCAAATCGGTCGAGGTGATGGAGAACGGCGCCTGGGCTCCGATCAACCCGGACAAGCAATATCTCGTCGCCACCAACAACTACGTCCGCCAGGGTGGCGACGGCTACAAGGTCTTCGCCGAAAAGGCGACCGACGCCTATGACTACGGCCCGGGCCTTGAGCAGGTGGTGGCCGACTATCTCGGCGCGCACCGGCCCTACACGCCGAAGCTCGACGGGCGCATCACCGACGTTGGCGCGACGGTGGCGGCGGCGGGACCGGCAAAGCCCGCCGAGACCGCCCCTGCAGCAACCGCGCCGGCGGCCGAGCCCGCCAAACCGGCCGAGTCGGCGCCCGCGGCCGCCGAGTCAGCAATGCCGGCTTTGCCGTCCAATTCCGGCGATATCGCCGGCACGCCGCCGACCGTTCCGGCCGAGACGGCACCGGCAACGTCGGAGGCGAAACCTGCCGAGGCCGCCCCCGCGACCAGTGCCCCCGCGTCTGAACCGGCCAAGCCGGCCGAGACAGCGCCCGCCGAGGCCAAGCCGGCCGGCACCAGCCCGGAGACCAGTCATGTGATCGCCGCCGGCGACACTTACTGGGACCTGGCCAAGAAGAACTATGGCGACGGCACCAAATGGAAGCTGATCTCCGAGGCCAACAAGGACTACAAGCCGCGCCGCCTGCCGCTCGGCGGGACGCTGACCATTCCTCCGGCCGCGAAGTAGGTTCTTACCGGAATTCTTGGCACCCGTCCGGGAAACCGGGCGGGTGTTCCGTTTTCTGGCCCAAACGCGATAAGGTGCGGCCAGACGCAGCATTGAAAACCGGCAGGGCATCGCTAGTTTCGCGGCGCTACCGGAGACTGTTTATGACGCCTGCCAACCCTGCCGATGCCAAGACCGCAAAGGCCGTCGGTCCGCTGTCCGCCGATGCCGCGCCGGTGAAGGCGGGCAAGATCGGCATCATGCTGATCAATCTCGGCACGCCCGACGGCACCGGCTTCAAACCGATGTGGCGCTATCTGAGGGAATTCCTCTCCGATCCGCGCGTCATCGAGCTCAACAAAGTGATCTGGTACCCGATCCTCTACGGACTGGTTCTCACCACGCGGCCGAAAAAGTCCGGCGCCAACTATGCCAGGATCTGGAACCGGGAGAAGGACGAATCGCCGCTGCGCACTTTCACGCGCTCCCAGGCGGAAAAGCTCACCGGCGCGCTTGGCGATCTGCCGAACGTCGTCGTCGACTGGGCGATGCGCTACGGCAATCCCTCGACGGCGGCCGTCGCCCGCCGGCTGGCCGAGCAAGGTTGCGAGCGCATCCTCACCTTTCCGCTCTATCCGCAATATTCGGCGACGACGACAGCGACCGCCAACGACCAGTTGTTCCGCGCGCTGATGCAGATCAGGCATGCGCCGGCGATCCGCAGCGTGCCGCCCTATTACGACGAGCCCGTCTATATCGAGGCGCTCGCCCGTTCGATCGAGCAAAATCTGGCGACGCTCGACTTCGAGCCGGAGGTGGTCATCACCTCCTACCACGGCATTCCAAAACCTTACTCCGACAAGGGCGACCCCTACCAGGAGCATTGCCTGGAAACGACACGGCTGCTCAGGGCAAGACTAGGCTGGGACGAGAAGAAGCTCATCACCACCTTCCAGTCGCGCTTCGGCGCGCAGGAATGGCTCCAGCCCTACACCGACGTCACCGTCGAGAAGCTGGCGAAAGACGGCGTCAAGTCGATCGCGGTCGTCAATCCGGGTTTTTCCGCCGACTGCATCGAGACGCTGGACGAGATCGGCCGCGAAGCCGCCGAGACCTTCCACCATGCCGGCGGCAGGAACTTCGCCCACATTCCTTGCCTCAACGACAGCGCCGAGGGCATGGCGGTGATCGAGGCGCTGGCGCGGCGCGAGCTTGCCGGCTGGGTGTGACCGGCTTCACCGACAGGCCATGAAACCGCTGCGCAAAAGCCTCCGCTAACCAATATTCACGATCACCTGATTGTAACGCTGCGGAAACACACTTAAGTGATTTCGTGAGGTCGCCGCCTTTTGAGGGAGAAACGAAATGGGCTTCAGCGGTTTCGACATTGCCATCATTGTTCTTGTCCTTCTGGTCATCATCCTTCTTTTCAAAGGCATCAGGACGGTGCCGCAAGGTTACAATTACACGGTGGAGCGTTTCGGGCGGTACACCAAGACGCTGACGCCTGGCCTCAACATCATCAACCCGATCTTCGAGCGCATCGGCGCCAAGATGAACATGATGGAGCAGGTGCTCGATGTCCCGAGCCAGGAAATCATCACCCGCGACAACGCCATAGTCGGTGTAGACGGGATCGCCTTCTTCCAGATTCTCAATGCGGCGCAGGCAGCCTACCAGGTTTCCGGTCTGCAGAACGCCATCCTCAACCTCACCATGACCAACATCCGCACCGTCATGGGTTCGATGGATCTCGACGAACTGCTTTCGAACCGCGACGCGATCAACGAGCGCTTGCTGCGCGTCGTCGACGAGGCGGCGCATCCGTGGGGCATCAAGATCACGCGCGTCGAGATCAAGGACATCAACCCCCCGGCCAATCTTGTGGAATCGATGGGCCGCCAGATGATGGCCGAACGCGACAAGCGCGCCCAGATCCTCGCCGCCGAGGGCCTGAAGCAATCGCAGATCCTTGAGGCCGAAGGCCGCAGGGAAGCCGCGTTCCGCGACGCCGAGGCACGCGAGCGCTCGGCCGAAGCCGAGGCCAAGGCGACGCAGGTGGTGTCGGAAGCCATCGCCAAGGGCGACGTGCAGGCGATCAACTACTTCGTCGCCCAGAAATACACCGAGGCGCTGGCCAGGATCGGCTCGTCCAGCAACAACAAGATCGTGCTGATGCCGTTCGAAGCCTCATCGCTGATCGGCTCGCTGGGCGGCATCGGCGAGATCGCCCGCGAAGTCTTCAAGGGCGATGGCCCCTCCGGCACCCAGCGGCAGGGCTCTCGCCCGCCGGTGGTGCGGCCGAGCGACAACTGATGTGACCCTGTGGGAGACCGTCGATGATCGACCGCATCGTTTCGGAACTCGGTCCGTGGAACTGGATGGTCCTCGGTTTCGTGCTCCTGGTGATGGAAGTCGTGGCGCCTGGCGTGTTCATGCTGTGGATCGGCATTGCCGCCCTCATCATCGGCGCGATATCGCTGCTGATCTGGGACGCGGCCTTTTGGACCTGGCAGGTCCAGGTGCTGGCCTTCCTCTTGCTCTCGGTCGTCTCGGCCTTCATCGGCAGAAGGCTGTCGGTCGCGCGCCACGGCACGATCGACCAGCCGCTGCTCAACCGCCGCGGCGCGCAGATGGTCGGCCGCACGGCGACGCTCTCCGAGCCGATCCAGAACGGCCGCGGCCGCATCAGGCTGGGGGATACGCTGTGGCGCGTCTCTGGTCCGGACCTGCCGGCCGGCACGCAGGTGCGTGTCACGGGCGCCGCCGATACCGATCTGGAGCTGACGGTGGAGGCGATCTGAGCTTCTTCTTCAGGCTGCGCCGATGCGAAGCAGGTCGTGGAAGTGAACCACGCCTACAGGCATCTTGTTCTCGGTCACGACCAGTGCTCCGATATTGTGCTCGTTGAGAAAGGCGATGGCGGTACCGGCCAGGGTCTGCGGGTCGACCGTCTTTGGCGTTCTCGTCATGATATCTTCCACGGCTATGTTGGCCAGGTTGCGATGCAAATTACGCGCGACATCGCCGTCCGTGATGATCCCCACCAGTTCGCCTTTCGTATCGACGATGCAGACGCAGCCAACCTTCTTGTTGGATAGCGTCATGACCGCTTCCGGCATCTTCGTTCCGACAAGCGCGGTTGGAATCTGATCGCCCACCCGCATGATCTCGGAGACCTGCATCAGATTGGCGCCGAGCTGGCCGCCGGGATGGAAGGTGCGGAAGTGATCCGGCGTGAAGCCGCGCGCCTCGAGCAGCGCGATCGCCAGCGCATCGCCCATGACCAGTTGCAGCAGCGCCGATGTCGTCGGCGCCAGTCCGTGCGGACAGGCCTCCGGCACGACTGGCAGGAGCAGCACGACATCGGCGGCGCGCGCCAGCGCCGAATTCTCACCGGAGGTGATGGCGATCAGCGGGATCGAAAAGCGCCTGGAATAGGCAACGATGCCCATCAGTTCCTTGCTCTCGCCCGACCAGGACATGGCGATGATGGCATCGTCCCTGGCGATCATGCCGAGATCGCCGTGATTGGCCTCGGCAGGATGGACGAAGAACGCGGGCGTGCCGGTCGAGGCGAGCGTCGCCGCGATCTTGGAGCCGATATGGCCGCTCTTGCCGACACCAGTGACGATGACGCGCCCCTCGATCCGCGAAATGAGATCGATGGCGGTCGCGAACGGCTCGGCCAAGCCATTGTCGAGCGCGGTGGCGAGCGCCGCGACACCGGCCTGCTCCGTCGCCACGGTTCTCAGCGCCGATTCGATCGCAGCCTGCCTATCCGGCTGCTTTCTTTCTGGGGACCCCGCATGCATGGCAGATGCAATTAGCGCCATGTCGCCCGCCTGTCCAACGGATTCCCGTTTCGCGTGCGGCGCGCGCCGCCGGGCCGGCCCGTTTCAACCCTCCGTTAACCATCCGCATTTACGGTCCGGTAAGTATGGCGCGCCTGCGCCGCGCGAGCAGTGGTGACGATGTCCGGGGGCGAGCCAGATACGAAAACGGGTCGGAAGGGCATTGCCGTCGCAGCGCTTCTGCTGACGGCTAGCACTTTTGCCGTGCTGCGTCCGGCGCCGGTGCTCGCGCAGGAAGCCGACCTGCGCGGCGAAGTCTCCGAATCGGCAATCCTGGCCGACCAGCAGCGCAAGGCGAGGCAATTGCGGCAAGGATCGCCGGATCAGGCGGTTCCGGCGACCCAGGCGGCCGGGGACGAGACGCTCGCAAATCCCTACCAGCCGGAGAGCCCTGGAGCTGTCGCGGACGACGACCAGGCAGCGACCGACAGCATCTTCGATCAGCCGGAAGCGACCGCCGACCCTTTCGCCGACAATCAGACCGCCGCCAAGCCGCGCCGGCCTTCGACCGCCAGGCAGCGCGCAACTGACGCCGCAACCGGCACGAATGCGAAAAGCGACGCCAAGACGGCCGACAAGAAAAAGGCCAGGAAGAAGCCTGGCCAGACCACCGAAAGCACGGCCAGGACCGCGGCCACAGGCGATCAGGCAGACGCCGCGGCGGCCTCTGACGAAGACACTGCCAACGGCCGCGCCGTCACGATCGACAGCGTCGACCGGCAGAAGCTCGATCCCGGTGCCGAGCGCACTGGGTCGATCGAGGGCCAGAAGATCAAGCCCGAAGACGATCCCTTCGCCGCTCCTGGCATCAAGGTCGGCACTTTCGTCTTCCGGCCGACGCTGGAGCAAGGCTTTACCGCGACGTCCAACGCCGATGCCAGCAGCGGCGGCACATCGGCGGTCCTGTCCGAAACGGCGCTGCGTTTTTCCGCCACCTCGGACTGGCGCGAGAATTCGGCACTGATCAACGGCTACGGCATCTTCCGCAACACGCTGTCGGGCCAGAAGATCAACGATGCGCAGGGCCGGATCGAGGGCCGGCTCAATGTCGACCTCGACAATGAGCTGCGCGCCATCGCCAAGCTCGGCTACGAAGCCGTGCCGGAATCGGCCTCCTCGCCGGACGCCATCGCCGGCGTCACCTCGCAGCCGCTGCGCCAGACCGTGGACGGCAGCCTCGGCGTCGAGAAGGACGTCGGCAAGATGCGCTACACGCTGACCGGCGCGGTCACGCATGATTTCTACGGCGACGCCGAGCTCTCGGACGGCACCGTCCTGTCGCAGAAGGATCGCGACTCCACGCTCTATTCCGCGACCTTGCGCACCGGCTACCAGGTCTCGCCGGCCATCACGCCCTTCGCCGAGGTGGAGGCCGGGCGGCGGGTCTATGATCTGCGCCTCGACAGCAACGGCTTCGAGCGCTCCTCGACGCGGCTCGGCGCGCGCGCCGGCCTCGAGTTCGACATGCGCGACAAGCTTTCCGGCGAATTTTCCGTCGGATGGCTGCGCGAAGCGATCGATGACGACCGCCTGCCGGCCAATGCCGGCCCATACGTCAACGCCGATCTCAAATGGTCGCCCGAGCGCGGCACGATCGTCGGGCTCACCGGAAGGACCACGATCGAGGCCACGACCGCGGCAAACGAGAGCGGCGATGTCCTCTACTCGGGCCGGCTCACCGGCGAGCGGCAGATCCGCGCCAACCTGACGGCGAATTCGGCGCTTGGCCTCGATTGGCGCGATTATACCGGCTCCGACGGCCACGATCTGATCCTGAGCGCCGAGGCCGGGCTGACCTGGTGGCTGAACCGCTACGCCGGGCTGACCACGCGGGTGAGGACGGAGAAGCTGACCAGCAACCTGCCCGGTCGCGACTATGTCGCCAACAGCGTCTATCTCGGGCTGAAGGTGCAGCGCTAGTGCGTTTCACCGTTTCACGGAAACGGCGAAACGCCCTATCTCTTTGTTCTTACGCAATTCCGGACGGAAATCGCTCACACTTTTCCTGGAATTGCTCTTGGCGATGCTGCCGAAGCGGGCCGGCCGGCCTCACCTGAACATCGGCGACTACCCTGGAACCCCACGCCGTTCGGCCGGCCGCACCTCATCCAGCAGTGTGCGGATAACGCCGGCCATGCTCTCGTTCATGTCGTTGCGCCACAGCGCGAAGGCGACATTGGCTTCGACAAAGCCTTCCGGCGAGCCGCAATCGAAAGTGCGCCCCATGTAATGATAGCCATAGAAGGGCTGCTGTTTTTCCAGCTTCAGCATCGCATCCGTCAACTGGATCTCGTTGCCGGCGCCGCGCTCCTGCCTTTCGAGGATGCCGAAAATCTCCGGCTGCAGGATGTAGCGCCCGTTGATGAAGAGGTTGGACGGCGCCGTGCCCGGTTTCGGCTTCTCCACCATGCCCGTGATGCGGAAGCCGTGATGGGTGTCCTCGCCACGGCCGACGATGCCGTATTTGTGCGCCTCGGCCGGATCGCATTCCTGCACGGCGATGATGTTGTTGCCGGTCTCGGCATAGAGCTCGACCATGTCCTTCATGCAGCTTTTCTCAGACTGCATGATCATGTCGGGCAAAAGCAGCGCGAACGGTTCGTCGCCGACCAGCTCGCGCGCGCACCACACGGCATGGCCAAGCCCCATCGGCACCTGCTGGCGGGTGAAGCTGGTCTGGCCCGGCGCCGGCTGCAGCCGCTGCAGGCCGGCGAGTTGGTCGTCCTTGCCGCGCTGGGCCAGCGTGTCGTAGAGCTCGAACTGGACGTCGAAATGATCCTCGATGACCGCCTTGTTGCGTCCGGTCACGAAGATGAAATGCTCGATGCCGGCGTCGCGCGCCTCGTCGACCACATATTGGATGACCGGCCGGTCGACGACGGTCAGCATCTCCTTCGGAATGGCCTTGGTGGCCGGAAGAAACCGCGTGCCGAGGCCGGCGACCGGGAAAACTGCCTTGCGAACTCGCTTCATGCTCCACCCCATCCGTTTTGCGCCCATTATCCGCTCAGCGATCTGCTCCGCAATACCTCCGAACATTTTGACGCCGGAATGTTGAACTACCGAACGGCTGAACGTGCAGGGCTAAAAGCCGCTACCTCTCTTTTCGTTCCCGGCGGCACCTATGGTAAACTAAATACTAACCCGGTTCGGCGTTGAATGATCCTTCCTGATTTGACGAAGGAGGAAAAGATGTCCGTTCGCAACACCGCAAGGCGTCTGACGGCACTGGTGACGGCCGCCGGCCTCACGCTCGCCTTGCTGATGCCTTCCGGACCCGCTTTCGCCGATGCGGGGTTCCGCCAGTGGGTCGCCGGCTTCCGCGCCACCGCGGTTGCGGGCGGCGTTTCCGGCGCGGTCTACGACCGGGCCATGAGGGGCATCGAGCCCGACCCGGTCGTGCTGGAGAAGGCCCGCACCCAGCCGGAATTCACCGCTCCCGCCTGGGACTATTTCGACAACCGCGTGCATGACCAGTCGGTTGCCAACGGCCAGGCGATGGCGCGCAAATGGAAGCCGTGGCTGGATCGCATCGAGGCACGGTTCGGCGTCGACCGCAACATCCTTCTCGCCATCTGGTCGATGGAATCGAATTATGGCGAAACCCTCAAGCGCGACGACATCATGCGCAATGTCATCCGTTCGCTGGCAACCCTTGCCTATGGCGACCCGCAGCGGTCGAAATATGCCCGCACCCAGTTGGTCGCCGCCTTGAAGATCCTGCAGACCGGCGACATCGACGAAAGCCATCTCATGGGCTCCTGGGCCGGCGCGATGGGCCAGACGCAGTTCATCCCGACCAGCTACCAGCGCTACGCCGTCGACATGGACGGCAACGGCCGGCGCGACATCTGGAATTCGATTCCCGATGCGCTGGCAACCTCCGCGAACCTTTTGAAGAAGAACGGCTGGCAGGCCGGCAAGACCTGGGGCTACGAAGTGACGCTGCCGGCCGGCAAGCTGCCCGGCGGATCCAAGACGCTGGCGCAATGGCAGGCGCTCGGCGTCGCCAGGGCCAATGGCAAGCCGTTCAGGAATCTGAGCGACAAGGCGACGTTGAAGGTGCCGGACGGCAGGGGCGGACCGGCCTTCCTGATGATCAGGAATTTTTCGGTCATCAAGGCCTACAACAACGCCGACAAATACGCTTTGGCCGTCGGCCTGCTCGCCGACGAGATCGCCGGCGGCATCGGCCTTGTGCAGGACTGGCAGCGGCCTTTCACCAAGCTCAGCTTCGAGGAACGGCAGGAATTGCAGAAGCGGCTTTCCGAGCACGGCTATTATGACGGCAAGTTCGACGGCAAGATCGGCGAAGGGTCGAAGGCCGCCATCATGGCTTACCAGGCGAAGGTCGGCCTGACCCAGGATGGCTATCCGAGCCTGGAAGTGCTGAAATGGCTCCGGAAGCAATAGAGCCGTCCATGGCGTGAAGCATCCTTTCAAAGACGGAAAGGATGCTGTAGCGCTTCGGCTTGCGCATGACTTCCCTGCTTTTTGCAGGCTCATGCGCCAAGGGATGGAGACTTGATTGGTTACGGTTGCGCGCATCTGGCTGATCGTTCGCCGTCTGCCGATCCTCGTTCTGGCCATCGCCGTGCTTGCCGTCGCCGGCTCCAGCGGCTTCCATACGCCGGCCTTCGCGCAGGAAGAGGAAAGCCGCGGCTGGTCGCTGCGCGATCTCCTGTTCCCGCGCCGCAGCGAGCGCATCGAGCCGCCGGCCGAAATCCAGAAAGCGCGGCCGAAACCAAAGAAGAAATCCAAGCCGCGCCCGCCGGCCGAACCGGAGACGCCGATCGTCGAGAAGACGCCGGATGCCCGCGTCGTGCTGGTGGTCGGCGATTTCCTGGCGGGCGGGCTTGCCGAGGGTCTCGACACCGCCTTTGCCGACAATCCCGCAGTCAGGATCGTTTCACGCAGCAACGGCTCGTCCGGCTTCGTGCGCGACGATTTCTACAACTGGCCGGTCGAGATCAAGTCGCTGATCGACACGGAGAAACCGTCCGTCGTGGTGATCATGCTTGGCTCCAACGACCGCCAGCAGATGCGCGTCAGCGACGTGCGCGAGCAGCCGCGTTCCGAGAACTGGACCAAGGAATACGAGCGCCGCACCGATGCGCTGGGCAAGGCCATTCAGGATGCCAAGGTGCCGTTCCTGTGGGTCGGCATGCCGGCGTTCGGGGTGGCGAAGATGAACTCGGACATGCTGGCCTTCAACGACATCTATCATTCGGCCGCACAGACGCACGGCGGCGAGTTCGTCGATGTCTGGGACGGCTTCGTCGACGAGAACGGCGCCTTTGTCGCCTCCGGTCCCGACATCAACGGTCAGCCGGTGCGCCTGCGCTCCGACGACGGCATCAATGTCACCAAGGCCGGCAAGCGCAAGCTTGCCTTTTATACCGAAAAGCCCCTAGCAAAGATCCTTGGACTGGCGGCGCCCGGAAGCGTCACCACGGTTTCCGCGCCGGCCGGCGCTCCGGTCGAGGCACCGAAGCCCGCCGCGGCGCCTGTCATCGTCGATCGCACCGCGCCGATGCTGCTCAGCGACCCCGCGCTCGACGGCGGCACCGAACTGCTGGGCGCCGCGCCGCCCGCCAAGGCCGATCCGAACCTGCCGGGTGAAAAGCTGACCGTCGAGGGCAAGGCGCCGACCGCCTCGCCCGGCCGCGCCGACGATTTCTCCTGGCCGCCGAAATCACAGCCTACGACGGCAGCAGCCGCGCCTGACACGACCACCGGCGTCAATCAGTAGCTCATCGGCCAGTAGCTCATCGGCTTGGAGACCGTTTCGGAATTCGCTCCTGCGAATGGTCTCAGCGCGGCAGTACGGTCGTTCCCATCAGCGCCTCGTCGATCGCGCGCGCCGCCTGGCGGCCCTCGCGGATCGCCCACACCACCAGCGACTGGCCGCGGCGCACGTCGCCCGCCGTGTAGAGCTTGTCGACACTGGTCTTGTAGTCGCGATCGTTGGCCTCGACATTCCGCGAGCGGCGGCTGTCGGTGACGACCTTTATCTGCCCGTCGAGTTCCTTCATCACGCTGTCGGGCGCCGGACCGGCAAAGCCGATGGCGATGAAGGCGAGATCGGCACGGATGACGAATTCGCTGCCGGCGATCGGCTTGCGCTTCTCATCGACTTCGCAGCAGCGGACGCCGGTCAGCTGGCCGTCCTCGCCGATGAATTCGAGCGTCGCCACCTGGAATTCGCGCTCGGCCCCTTCGGCCTGCGAGGAAGACGTGCGCATCTTGGTCGCCCAGTAAGGCCAGACGGCGAGCTTGTCTTCCTTCTCCGGCGGCTGCGGACGGATGTCGAGCTGCGTCACGCGCACCGCGCCCTGCCGGAAGGCGGTGCCGATGCAGTCGGACGCGGTGTCGCCGCCGCCGACCACCACCACATGCTGGCCGCCGGCGATGATCGGATGCGAGGGCCAGGCCACCGACTGGATCGGCTCGCCGCCGACGCGGCGGTTCTGCTGCACCAGATAGGGCATCGCATCGTAGACGCCGCTGAGATCGTCGCCTGGGATGTTGGCCGGGCGTGGCGTTTCCGAGCCGCCGCAATAGAGCACCGCGTCATATTCGGCGAGCAGCTCGGCAACCGGCTTGTCGACGCCGACATTGACGCCGCAATGGAAGCTCACGCCCTCGCCCTGCATCTGCTCGATGCGGCGGTCGATGTAATGCTTCTCGATCTTGAAGTCGGGAATGCCGTAGCGCATCAGCCCGCCGGGCCGGCTCTCGCGCTCATAGACATGCACGTCATGGCCGGCGCGGCCAAGCTGCTGGGCGGCGGCCATGCCGGCCGGCCCGGAGCCGATGACGGCGACCCGCTTGCCGGTCTTCCTCTCCGGCGGGTAGGGCCGGATATGGCCGGTCTCATAAGCCTTGTCGGCGATCGCCTGCTCGACCGTCTTGATGGCGACCGGAATGTCCTCGAGGTTCAGCGTGCAGGCTTCCTCGCAGGGCGCCGGACAGATGCGGCCGGTGAACTCCGGGAAATTGTTGGTCGAGTGCAGGTTGCGGATCGCGCTGTCCCAGTCGCCGTTGTAGACGAGGTCGTTCCAGTCCGGGATCTGGTTGTGGATCGGGCAGCCGGTCGGCCCATGGCAGAACGGGATGCCGCAATCCATGCAGCGCGCGGCCTGCTTCTCGACCTCCTTGTCCGACATCGGCAGCGTGAATTCGCGGAAATGCCGGATGCGGTCCGAGGCTGGCTGGTACTTGTGCACCTGCCGGTCGATTTCGAGAAACCCTGTTACCTTGCCCATTGTCCAGTCCCTGCTGTCCGAAGGCACGCTCGAAAGCCTAGCTTGTCGGCGCACCCGTTAACCTCATAAGGCCGCCGTGGCAACCTTGGTTCCGAGGTCAGGATTGTTGGTGAGGATGCCGGCCGGAGCATTTTCTCCCCGGCCATGCCCGAAGCCTATTCCGCCGCCACGCTCATGCGCATGCGTTCCATCTCGATCAGCGCGCGGCGATACTCGACCGGCATGATTTTCCGGAATTTCGGCCGGAAGCTTGCCCAGTTGTCGAGGATCTCGCGGCCGCGCACCGAGCCCGTGTAATGGACATGGTTCGAGATCAGCTGATAGAGCCGCTCCTCATCGTGGCTGGTCATGTCGCCGGAGACGTCGACACGCCCCTTGTGGTCGAGGTCGCCGCCGTGATGGAGCAGCTTCTCCATCAGGTCGTCCTCTTCCGGCACCGGCTCCAGCTCGACCATCGCCATGTTGCAGCGTTCGGCGAAATCGCCCTTCTCGTCCAGCACATAGGCGACGCCGCCCGACATGCCGGCGGCGAAGTTGCGCCCCGTCTTGCCGATGACGACGACGATGCCGCCGGTCATGTACTCGCAGCCATGGTCGCCGACGCCCTCGACGACGGCAACGACGCCGGAGTTGCGCACCGCGAAGCGCTCGCCGGCGACGCCGGCGAAATAGGCCTCGCCCTCGGTCGCGCCGTAGAGCACGGTGTTGCCGACGATGATCGATTCGGCAGCGACGATCTTGGCCTCTTCCGGCGGGCGGATGACGATGCGGCCGCCCGACAGGCCCTTGCCGACATAGTCGTTGCCGGCGCCGACCAGCTCGAACGAGACGCCGCGCGCCAGGAAGGCGCCGAAGGACTGCCCGGCCGTGCCGGTGAGCCTGACGCTGATCGTGTCCTCGCGCAGCCCCTTGTGCTTGAAGCGCTTGGCGACTTCGCCCGACAGCATCGCGCCGGCGGAGCGGTCGACGTTGCGGATCGGCAGCGCGATGGTCACCGGCTGCTTGGCTTCCAGCGCCGGCTTCGCCTGCTCGATCAGCTTGCGGTCGAGCACGTCGTCGATCGGATGCTTCTGCCGCTCGGTCCAGTGCAGCGCCTCGTGCGGCGCATCGGGCTTGAAGAACATCTTCGAGAAGTCGAGCCCGCGCGCCTTCCAATGCTGGATCACGTCGCGCTTTTCCAGAAGGTCGGTGTCGCCGATGATCTGGTCGAGATGGGTGAAGCCCATTTCGGCAAGCAGCGCCCGCACCTCTTCCGCGACATAGAAGAAGAAGTTGATGACGTGCTCCGGCGTGCCCTTGAAGCGCTTGCGCAGCACCGGGTCCTGCGTCGCCACGCCCACCGGGCAGGTGTTCAGGTGGCACTTGCGCATCATGATGCAGCCGGCCGCGATCAGCGGCGCGGTCGAGAAGCCGAACTCATCGGCGCCGAGCAGCGCGCCGATGATGACGTCGCGGCCCGTGCGAAGGCCGCCGTCGACCTGCAGCGCCACGCGGGAGCGCAAGCCGTTGAGCACCAGCGTCTGATGCGTTTCGGCAAGGCCCATCTCCCACGGGCTGCCGGCATGCTTGAGCGAGGTCAGCGGCGAAGCGCCGGTGCCGCCGTCATAACCGGAGATGGTGATGTGGTCGGCGCGCGCCTTTGCGACGCCCGCCGCGACCGTGCCGACGCCGACCTCCGACACCAGCTTGACCGAGACGTCGGCCGCCGGATTGACGTTCTTCAAATCGTAGATCAGCTGCGCCAGATCCTCGATCGAATAGATGTCGTGATGCGGCGGCGGCGAGATCAGCCCGACGCCGGGTGTCGAATGCCTGACCTTGGCGATGGTCGCGTCGACCTTGTGGCCGGGCAGCTGGCCGCCCTCG
Organism: Mesorhizobium sp. M1D.F.Ca.ET.231.01.1.1; assembly: GCF_003999155.2. Classification (NCBI taxonomy): domain Bacteria; kingdom Pseudomonadati; phylum Pseudomonadota; class Alphaproteobacteria; order Hyphomicrobiales; family Phyllobacteriaceae; genus Mesorhizobium; species Mesorhizobium sp. M1D.F.Ca.ET.231.01.1.1. Next base: position 401,042 of record NZ_RZOZ02000004.1, on the reverse strand, counting down.
CCGGGCTTGGCGCCCTGCGCCACCTTGATCTGCATGACGTCGGAATTGACCAGATATTCCGCCGTGACGCCGAACCGGCCCGAGGCGACCTGCTTGATCGCCGAGCGCTCCGGGTTCTTGCCGCCGCCGGGCAGCGGCAGGTAGCGGTCGGCCTCTTCGCCGCCCTCGCCGGTGTTGGACTTGCCGCCGATGGCGTTCATCGCCTTCGCCAGGGTGGTGTGCGCTTCCCTGGAGATCGAGCCGAACGACATCGCCCCGGTCGAGAAGCGCTTGACGATCTCGGCAGCCGGCATGACGTCGTCGAGGGCGACCTTGCTGCGGCCGGTCTCCTCGGCAAGCCTGATCTTGAACAGGCCACGGATGGTCTGCGCCCGCGCGGTCGCGCTGTCGATCTGCGCCGAATAGTCCTTGAACGTGTCCCAGGAGCCCTGGCGCACGGCATGCTGCAAGGTGGCGACCGCGTCGGGCGACCACATATGCGCCTCGCCGCGCATGCGGAACATATACTCGCCGCCGACCTCGAGGTTGTTGCGCAGCACCGGGTCGTTGCCGAAGGCGTCGGTGTGGCGGCTGAGCGTCTCGGTCGCGACCTCGTCCAGCCCGACGCCTTCGATCAGCGTCGCGGTGCCGGTGAAATACTTCTCGACGAAATCCGACTTGAGCCCGATGGCGTCGAAGATCTGCGCGCCGCAATAGGACTGGTAGGTCGAGATGCCCATCTTGGACATCACCTTGAGGATGCCCTTGCCGATCGACTTGATGTAGCGGGAGACGACCTCGTATTCGTCGACCTCTTCCGGCAGCTCGCCGCGCTTGTGCATGTCGAGCAGCGTGTCGAAGGCGAGATACGGATTGATCGCCTCGGCGCCGTAGCCGGCGAGGCAGCAGAAGTGATGCACTTCGCGCGGCTCGCCGGATTCCACGACCAGCCCGACCGCGGTGCGCAGGCCCTTGCGGATCAGGTGGTGGTGCACCGCCGCGGTGGCGAGAAGCACGGGAATGGCGATACGGTCAGGCCCGACCTGGCGGTCGGACAGGATGATGATGTTGTAGCCGCCGGCGACCGCCGCCTCGGCCCGCTCGCAGAGCCGGTCGATGGCGCCCTGCATGCCGGCCGCATTCTCATTCGAGCCGTAGGTGATGTCGATCGTCTTGGTGTCGAAACGGTCCTCGGTGTGGCCGATGGAGCGGATCTTCTCGAGATCGCCATTGGTCAGGATCGGTTGGCGCACTTCGAGCCGCTTGCGGCGCGAGGTGCCGATCAGGTCGAAGATGTTCGGCCGCGGCCCGATGAAGGACACCAGGCTCATTACAAGCTCCTCGCGGATCGGGTCGATCGGCGGGTTGGTGACCTGGGCGAAGTTCTGCTTGAAATAGGTGTAGAGCAGCTTCGACTTGTCCGACATCGCCGAGATCGGCGTGTCGGTGCCCATCGAGCCGACCGCTTCCTGGCCGGTGGTGGCCATCGGCGCCATCAGGAGCTTGGTGTCTTCCTGGGTATAGCCGAAGGCCTGCTGGCGATCGAGCAGGCTGACGTCCTTGCGCAGTGCCCGCGGCTCGACCGGCTTCAGGTCTTCCAGGATGAGCTGCGTGTTGGCAAGCCAGGTCTTGTAGGGATGCCTGGTCGCGATCTCCGACTTGATCTCCTCGTCGGAGATGATGCGGCCCTTGGCAAGATCGATCAACAGCATGCGGCCGGGTTGCAGCCGCCACTTCTGCACGATCTTTTCCTCCGGCACCGGCAGCACGCCGGCCTCCGAAGCCATGATGACGCGGTCGTCGTCGGTGACGATGTAGCGCGCCGGCCGCAGGCCGTTGCGGTCGAGGGTGGCGCCGATCTGGCGGCCGTCGGTGAAGACGACCGCCGCCGGGCCGTCCCACGGCTCCATCAACGCGGCATGATATTCGTAGAAAGCCTTGCGATCGGCATCCATGAGCTTGTTGCCGGCCCATGCTTCCGGGATCAGCATCATCATGGCGTGGGTCAGGCTGTAGCCGCCCTGGAACAGGAACTCGAGCGCGTTGTCGAAGCACGCCGTGTCCGACTGGCCTTCATAGGAGATCGGCCAGAGCTTCGAGATGTTGTTGCCGAACAGCTCGGAATCGACCGAGGCCTGGCGCGCCGCCATCCAGTTGTTGTTGCCGCGCACCGTGTTGATCTCGCCGTTGTGCGCGACCATGCGATAGGGATGCGCCAGCTTCCACGACGGGAAGGTGTTGGTCGAGAAGCGCTGGTGGACGAGGATCAGTGCCGTCTCGAAGCGCGGGTCGTTCAGATCCTTGTAATAGGCCCCGACCTGGTAGGCCAGGAACATGCCCTTGTAGACGATGGTGCGCGCCGACAGCGACACGCAATAGGCGCCGATGTCCTTGTTGTCGTTCTCGGCGTAGATACGGCCGGAGATCACCTTGCGCAGCAGGTAGAGCCTGGCCTCGTACTCCTCGTCGTCAGTGATGTCCGACGTGCGGCCGATGAACACCTGACGATGGAACGGCTCGGACGCGACGATCTCCGGCGCCTTAGACAGCGACGAGTTGTCGACCGGCACGTCGCGGAAGCCGATCAGCGGCAGTCCTTCGGACTGCGCCGATTCGGCGATGATGTCCTCGATATGGGTTCGAAGCGCCGTATCCTGCGGCATGAACCAGTGGCCGACGCCGTACTGGCCGGCGGGCGGCAGCTCGACGCCCTTGGCCGCCATTTCCTCGCGGAAGAACCGGTCCGGAATCTGCACCAGCACGCCGGCGCCGTCGCCGACCAGCGGGTCGGCGCCGACGGCGCCGCGATGGGTGAGGTTTTCCAGCATCGCCAGACCGTCCTCGACGATCTGGTGCGACTTCGCGCCCTTCATGTTGGCGATGAAGCCGACGCCGCAGGCGTCATGCTCGTTGCGCGGATCGTAGAGCCCCTGGGCGGTCGGACCGGTGGCGGTGCGGGTCAGCGTTTTGACGGCTGCCGCTTTCGTCTGCGCGGCCTGGCCGTTGATCGCAGATGGCGTCAGTTCCGTCATCGTCCTGTCCTCCGTTCCGCACCCTGTCGCTGCTTTGGCTTGGGGCGCTGGTTTGCCTTGGGAAGCGAGAATGCTTCCCCTTCATCCTTGCTGCACGTCTCGCGAATTTCTTGCCGAACCATGCGGCCATACGCCCGGTTCGCATCCGGTATCGTACAGGCCAGAGCGGAGCCGTCTACCCGCCGCTCGCGACAATGGCCGGAATGGCACCGATGATACGCCAGTCCAGCCTGTTTTGTGCGACAAAATAAGACAGTACTACTGTCCTAAATTTTGTATGGCAGAATTTGGCGGCCTACACAAGACCGATTCACAAAAATCTCGGCCTCGCCGCGACACAAAATTTCGTGACAGGATTGGGAAACGTAAGCTTTGGTCGCAGCCATGTGTGCCGCCGGCTGGCTTCACCGCTTTGCCAAGGATTGGCCCTTGCGCATCGGACGCCAAAGCAGTCAAGTCGCGCCGCTTTTGCCAATTACACACGGACCTCTCGATGTTCTTTGCATCCGACAACTGGGCGGGCGTCCATCCCGACATTTCGGTAAACCTCTCCCGGCACGCGGCCGGCATCGCGACCGCCTATGGCGACGGCGACCTGGACCGGGCCGTCTACCGCCGCTTCAGCGATATCTTCGAGCGCGAGGTTCAGGTGTTCTTCGTCGCCACCGGCACCGCGGCCAACGCGCTGTCGATGGCGGCGTTGAACCGTATCGGCGGCATCGCGTTTTGCCACTCCGAAGCGCATATAAATGTCGATGAATTCGGCGCGATGGGTTTCTACACCGGCGGCGCGCGCATGGCGCCGGTTCCGGGGCCGTTGGGGCGCGTGAACCCCCAGGCTCTGGACAAGGTCATCAAACGCTATTCGCAGGATCTCGCTCCCGCCGGCCAGCCGATGTCTGTGACGATCACCCAGGCGACCGAGGTCGGCACGCTCTACACCGTTGACGACGTCAAGGCGATCGCCGAGGTCAGCCGCAGGCATAAGCTGCCGCTGCATATGGACGGCGCGCGCTTTGCCAACGCGATTGCCGCGACCGACGTCACGCCGGCGGAGATGACCTGGAAGAGCGGCGTCGATCTCATCTCCTTCGGCGCCACCAAGAACGGCTGCTGGATGGCCGATGCGGTGGTGATCTTCAATCCGGAAGTCGGCCGCGATCTGCGCCTTCTTCGCCAGCGCGCCGGGCAGACCTTTTCCAAGGCGCGCTTCATCTCGGCTCAGTTCGAAGCCTATTTCACCGACGACTTGTGGCTGAGGATGGCGCGCCATGCCAATGCGATGGCCGCTCACTTGGCAGAAACGATCGAGGATGCGCCGGCAGGCCGGCTCGCCTGGCTGCCGCAAGCCAACGAAGTGTTCGCCATCCTCGACCGCGCGATTGCTGAAAAGCTGCAAGCAGCCGGCGCCAAATTCTACGAATGGGGCATGCCGCAGGGTTTTGATGGCCATCTCGGCGACGGCGAAGCGATCTACCGTTTCGTCGCAAGCTTCGCGACCACGACGGAAGAGGTCGACCGTCTCGGTCACTTGTTGGCCGAATAGCCGACAAAAAAGCGGCGCCTTTCGGCGCCGCTTTCGTCTCGGGAGGGAGACGTATTTCCAGATGGAGCCCGCGGGTTACGCGGCAGCCTTGGCCTCGATCTGCTTGGCCTTGTCCGAAGACGAGCTGATCGCGATCTTGCGCGGCTTGAGCTCCTCGGGGATGTTGCGCTTGAGGTCGACGAAGAGGAGGCCGTTCTTCAGCGTGGCGCCCTCGACCTCGACGTGGTCGGCGAGCTGGAAGCGACGCTCGAAGGCCCTCGAGGCGATGCCGCGATAGAGCAGCTCGGAACCCTCGCCATTGCCCTCTTCCTTGCGCTCGCCCTTGACGGTCAGCACGTTGCGGTGCGCCTCGATCGCGATCTCGTCTTCCGAGAAGCCGGCAACCGCCATCGAGATGCGGTAGGCGTTCTCGCCGGTGCGCTCGATGTTATAGGGCGGATAGGTCTGCGCGCTCTCGGGCTGGCCGAGCGAGTCGAGCATGGTGAACAGCCGGTCGAAGCCGACGGTCGAACGATAAAGCGGGGAAAAATCAACGTGACGCATGATGTGTTCTCCTGTTGAGCAACATGGTTTGCGTATGGCCCGGTGCGAAACCCTCGAAAGGCGGTCCGGGTGAGCCAGCGGCCCCGACATCGGCGGCCGCAACCTCCATTTGGGAAGCGCAAAAGGCCATTTCAAGGACTTCGCGCCATCAACTTCCGTTCGATCTTGCCGCCCGATGAACGCCAGATGAACCGAGGCTTCGGCATCCGTTCAGCCACGCGACGCTAAGCTTTGGCCAAGATGACAGACAAGCGGCCCCTCCCCGAGAGCGCGCCGCGACGAGGCCGAACCGGGTGCAACGTCCCTTCCTCCCGGATCGACAGAGGCCGGAAGTGCGCCGCAGGCACTTCCGGCCTTCCCGTTTCGGTTCACCGCAGGTCGCGCAGATCCCCGCAACGCCTTTGCTTTTGGCCCATGGCCGTCTATCACCATGGCAACGCCTGGCCCGTTCGGGCAAAGAACAATCAACGTAGCGCCGAATGACGGACCTTTTCCACCACACCGAGGGCAATCCGCAGCCCGAAAATGCCGGCGGCGGCTTTTTCACCACCCGCGACGGCAAGAAGATCCGCTATGGCGTCTTCGGCGCGGTCGCCCGCCCGCTGCAGGGCACGGTGGTGCTGCTTACCGGCCGCAACGAGTGCATCGAAAAATATTTCGAGACCATCCGCAACCTCGCCGACCGCGGCTTCGGCGTCGCCGTCCTTGACTGGCGCGGCCAGGGCGATTCCAGCCGCCTGCTGCGCGACCGGCAGCGTGGCTATGTCCGCAGCTTCCGGGACTACACGCGTGATCTCGAGCAGTTCTTCGAGGAGATCGTGCTGCCGGATTGCCGCGGCCCCTACTACATCCTTGCCCATTCGACCGGAGCGGTGATTGCGCTGCTAGCCTCGCCGTCGATGGTCAACCGGGTGCGGCGCATGGTGCTGATCGCGCCCTTCCTGGCCGTGCCCGACTTGGCGGTTTCGATAGGCACCATACGGCGCGTCTGCTCGGTGTTCTGCGCGCTGGGCCTCGGCCGCCTCTATGCCGCCCTGGGGCCGCGACCGAAATTGCCGACGCCTTTCGAGGTGAACAAGGTGACCTCGGATCCCGAGCGCTACCAGCGCAACACCGATATCTACAGGGCCTGGCCGCGGCTGGGCCTCGGTGGTCCGACCATCCGCTGGCTGAAGGCCGCCGCCGAAGCCGCGGAGGCGGTCAGCGATCCCGATTTCATGGCAGGGATCCAGGTGCCGATGCTGATCGTCGCCGCCGGCGCCGACCAGGTCGTGTCGACCAAGGCGGTGGAATCCTATGCCCGGCGGCTGCGCGTCGGCTCGCTGTTGATGATCGACGGCGCGCATCACGAGATCCTTCAGGAGAAGGACCTCTACCGCGAGCAGCTGCTCGCGGCCTTCGACGCGTTCATTCCGGGAACCGGCGACCCTTCCTGATCACGGCAGGATGCCGCGAAATCAGCCGCGCAGCGCCGCCATCGCCGCGGCGTGCAATTCCGGTGTCGCCGCCGCCAGTATGTCGCCGCCCTTTTCCGCCGGCCCGCCGTCGAACGTGGTGACGACGCCGCCCGCCTTCTCAATGATCGGGATCAGCGCCACGATGTCGTAGGGCTTCAAGCCGGGATCGGCGACGATGTCGACGCTTCCCGCGGCCACCATGGCGAAGGCGTAGCAGTCCGTGCCGTAGCGGGCGAGCTGCACCTGCTTCTCGAACGCGTCGTAGCGCTCGCGCGCCTCGCCCTTGAACAGCGCCGGCGTGGTGGTGAACAACGTCGCCTGCGAAAGCTCCGTCGTCTTGCGGGTCGTGAGTTTGCGCGGACCGCCCGGACCTTCGTAGTGCGAGCCGGAGGCATTGGCGTAGAACAACTCGCCAGTGAAGGGTTGCGACATCAGGCCGGCGACGGCATCGCCGTCGACCGTCAGCCCGACCAGCGTTCCCCAGACCGGCAGGCCGGAAATGAAAGCGCGCGTGCCGTCGATCGGGTCGATGACCCAGACATGCCGGCTCGAAATATTCTCGCTGCCATGCTCCTCGCCCAGGATGCCGTGATCAGGGTATTCCGCCGCTATCAGCGCCCGGATCGCCCGCTCGGCCTCGCGGTCGGCCTCGGTCACCGGATCGAAGCTTTCCGCCTGCTTGTTGGCGACCGCGCCCTGGCTGCGGAAGCGCGGCAAGGTTTCTGCTGCGGCGGCACGCGCGATGCGCCGCATGAAATCGATGCTGATATCCAAACCCACTCTCCCCATTGCGGCAGCCATCGGCAGCCGCTGTTTTCCGCCGGCGCCGGGGCGTGAAGCCGGATCAGCCGCCCCGTTCCTGTTGCCTCAAAGTCACACCTCGGGCTTCGAAGCGGAATTTCCACATCATATTGAATTAAAAATCCCCGAAGTCGATTGACATTTGTGCATCGCACAATAGTTTTGTTCTCGGACAGCTTACCCTGTCCATGCCCTCCTTGGGCGTTTCCTCCCTAGACTTCGACCGTGTCGTGAAAACGATGCGGTCTTTTTTTGAGCCGCGAACCGCAGCTTGGCTGTCATTCCGCGGCGACCGGCAGGTCGACGAAATGATGGTCGGGCATCGACATCAGCTCCGCCGAAAACCGCGTAAGGTTGTCGGCTAGCGCGTCGAAGCCGGCCGACTTCTGGAACGTCCGCTCGTTCATGTAGAGCCCGCGATTGACCTCGATCTGCAGCGCGTGGAGGTGGCGCGCCGGGCGCCCGTAATGCTCGGTGATGAAGCCGCCGGCATAAGGCTTGTTGTGCGCGACCGCGTAACCCATGCCAGTCAGCAGGCCGATCGCCGTCTCGGTCAAGGCCGCGGTCGCGGAAATGCCGAAGCGGTCGCCGATGATGAAATCCGGCCGCGTGCCGCTGTCGCCGACGCGGATGCTGGCCGGCATCGAATGGCAGTCGATCAGCACGGCATAGCCGAACCTGGCATGGGTCCTGGTCAAGAGCCGCTTCAGCGTCTCGTGATACGGCTTGTAGACGGCCTCTATGCGTCCCACGGCTTCGGAAAGCGGCAGGCGCCCGGGATAGATGTCGAGCCCCTCTCCCACCAGCTTCGGCACCGTGCCGAGCCCGCCCGCGACTCGGGCCGAGCGGATGTTGCAGAAGGACGGCACCGGCTCCGCGAACATGCGCGGATCGAGCTCCCACGGCTCGCGGTTGACGTCGAGATAGGCGCGCGGGAAATTCGCCGCCAGCATCGGCGCGCCGAGCGCGACGGCGCCGCCGAACAGCTCGTCGACATAGCAATCCTCCGACCGGCGTATGGCGTTGCGGTCGAGCCGCGCCATGGCCAGGAAGCGCTCGGGATAGTGGCGACCGCTATGCGGCGAATTGAACAGGAAAGGGACGCGTTGCTCAGCGCCCGATCGGATTTCGAAGGGTGGTACGACCGAAAAATCCTCGGCTGCCGTCTTCAATTTGAACGAACCAGGATGAAGCACTGCATCATGATGCAAAACTGCCATCTTGCGCCCGGCATGTCCAGCATTTCAGCCCTCGTGAAACGGCCGGGCGAGGGGTTGGGCATCAGGCTGACGTTCACTTGATGTTTACCGTCTCCTCCTCATATACAGGATGGTTAACGGCCTTGCCCGGCGGCAGGCTCGGGGCGGGCGATTCGGACGGGACAACATGGCACGCATTCTGCTGGCGGAAGACGACGACGATATGCGCCGGTTCCTCGTCAAGGCGCTGGAACGGGCCGGCTACCAGGTAAGCGATTTCGACAATGGCGCGAGTGCCTACGAGCGGCTGCGCGAGGAGCCTTTCTCGCTGCTTCTGACCGACATCGTCATGCCGGAGATGGACGGCATCGAGCTGGCGCGCCGCGCGACCGAGATCGATCCCGACCTCAAGGTCATGTTCATCACCGGTTTTGCGGCCGTCGCGCTCAATCCGGATTCCAAGGCGCCCAAGGACGCCAAGGTGCTGTCGAAGCCGTTCCATCTGCGCGACCTCGTCAACGAGGTCGAGAAGATGCTTCAGGCGGCCTGAGATATTTTCGCACGGGCGACGACGCGTCCGCCGGTGCGGCAAAACGGAGCTTCTTTTCACAATTCCTGCTATTGACGCGCCGGACCAAAAATGGTGTATGCGCGGCTTCGGATGGGCGTGTAGCTCAGCGGGAGAGCACTGCATTGACATTGCAGGGGTCACAAGTTCAATCCTTGTCACGCCCACCATCCAGCCAATCAAAGAACGTAGGGCAATAAGGCAGTCGGCAGTAGGGCCTAGCCGCTGCGTACCCGAATTCCCCTACTGCCCTACTGCCCTACTCCCTTACTGCCCTACTCCCTCATCAAGTCATTGCGGGGTCGGATCGGGCGAATGACCGGGATTGCCGCCGCCGCCCTTGCCTTCGTGGCAGGGCGCGCCGATACCGCAGCACTTGCCGTGATAGGTGACCTTCGGCTTGAGATTGTCGCAGTCCCTCGTGGTCGCCGTCTTGCAGCCGGCCAGGACCGAAACCGCCATTGCCGCGATAAGGACATTTCTTGAAGCATTGAACATGAGGTGTTCTCTCCTTGATGAACCTCGTTTCTTGACGCAGCGCTTGGTCGCGCCTCATCGCGGAATGGTTCAAAGAGACCTCAAACAAATATTCGAAGCTTTTTCGAATGCGCAGCTGCTGCCGGCGATCGCGAATTGAGCCGTGACGCATGGGCTGTTAAGGGTTAATGCCTGTCGCGCAAAAGTGTGGAGCGGTTTTGCGAAAACGACATCATGACAACAAAGGCCTAAAGCGCTGAATCCGTTTCAGCGCGACGCGCTTTAGGACCAAATCTATATTTGTCGATCGGGGGGTCGGGCAATGGACGGCGGCAAGCGGAGGCTCACGGCGGCCTGCCAGTCCTGCGCGCTTGCGGGCGGGCGGGCATGACGGCGGGCGCGGCCAGGCGGCCGGCATGGCGGCGTTTATATCTCGAACTCAAGCGGGCGAGGAAGCATTTCAGATCGCCATTGTCGAGCCTCGGCGGCGCGCTGGGCTGGGTCAAGCGCAAGCTCGAATACCGATATGTCGTCAGGCATCGGATCAAAACCGCGCGCGACGGCTACAAGGCCTTGCCGGTTTCAAAGATGAAGGACAGCTTCGTGCTTGTCCGGATCATCGGCAACGATCTGGAGCCGCGGCACCGAAAGGGCCAGTCATACGACAACGCCCTGTTCATCCTGGACAATGAATGCGACTTCCCGGACTGCGAGAAGGTCTGGATCGTCAACCGGATAACAGATCCTGGCGAGGAGGCGCGCATCATCGGCCTATTGGAAAGCCGTGGTCAAAGCTTTCACAGGATCCCCTTCGATCTCGACGCCTATCGGCAAGTTGCCTGGAACACCGACGGGTTGGCGGCGAACGAATCGAGGTTCTCCAACGCCGACAATCGACCGGGCGGACAGAATGCGTCGCGCTACGAAACGCATATCCGGCGCCGCAAGAACCTCTATGTGATGAACAACAACGGGGCGCGCAACACGGCGCTGGAGATTGCCCGCGGGCGTGCCAAATGGCTGATGCCCTGGGACGGCAATTGCTATCTGACGCCACCGGCTTTCCAGCAGATCAGGGCGGCGATCGAGGAGAACCCCCATTTTCGCTACGTCGTCGTGCCGATGGCGCGCATCGTCGACAATGCGCTTCTGCTCGACGAGACTTTGACGCCGCCGGCACAGGAAGAGCCGCAGATCATCTTTCGGAACGACACGACCGAGCTGTTCGACGAAGAATACGGCTACGGGCGCCGGCCGAAGATCGAAATGCTGTGGCGGCTCGGCGTTCCCGGACTATGGGATCGGTTTCGCGACGACGCCTGGGACATCCCGCGCCCGCGCCTTGCGGCGGATGCCGGCCTTTTCCAGAAAGCGGGCTGGGTTGCGCGCCTGGATTCAGGGCGTTCGCATCTGGAAATCGGCCGGGCCGGTTTCCGCGCACGACTGTTCAAACGCGACGAGGCGATCGTCGGCATGCTCGACCGCTGCGACGCCACGGCGGTCGCCGGCAAGCTCGATCCCGCACGCCTGGCCTACTACGACGAGGACATGCTCGTCGCCGCGCGCCGGGAGCAAAACGTGCATGCTCAGCAAGAGCTGCGCGCCTGCGCGGAACAAGCGCTCCTGCGCGGTCCGTTCAGCGTCATGGACAAGACCGGCCGCGCCCCAAGCGGCGATCCGCACGATTACTTTCAGCCGGCCCCATATTGGTGGCCGGATCCGCGAAAGCCGGATGGCCTTCCCTTCATCCGGCGCGACGGCGAACACGCCCCCGGCACCGCATTGTATGATGCTGCCGGCGAAGCCTACGATCGAACACGTCTGCAACGGGTTCTCGACGACACCACCGTGCTCGCCTTGGCGACGACCGTGCTTGAGGACATGCGCTACGCCAGCCATGCGGCACTGCTCATCCGTACATGGTTCGTGGACCCTGCGACGAGAATGAATCCGAACATGCGCTATGCGCAGGTGCGATACGGGCGCGACAACAATGAAGGCCCGGGATATGGCATCATTGAACTCACGGATCTCTACTTCTTTCTCGACGCGGTCAGGCTGATCGAGCGAAGCGGAGCGCTGGACGAGCGGGACAGCCAGGCCTTCAGAGCCTGGCTTTCTTCATATTGTGAATGGTTGGACACCGCGCCGGCCGCGAGATTTGAATTCCACCGGCTCAACAACCACGGTGTCTTCTTCGACCTGCAGCGCGCGGCCATTGCGGCATTCCAAGGTGACGGCGGGGCGCTGGCAAAGGCGGGGCTCCATGCCCGGGAAAGGATTGCGCACCAGCTCGCGGCCGATGGCTCGCTACCCGAGGAACTGTCGCGCACCCGCCCGAGGCATTACGCCATGTTTGCCTTGCAGGGATGGACGGCGCTGGCGCGGATCCTGTCTTCGGTCGGCGACGATCTCTGGGCGTACCGGACGAAGGACGGCCAGGGACTGGTCAAGGCGCTGCGCTGGGTGGCGGCACATGCCGATACCCTGGCCACGCTTCCCGGCGAGGCCTTCGACCCGGAGCGTGACCGGCCCTTGCTGGACGATCTGGCGCGGCACAATGTCGAAGAAACGGCGCCTCAAGATGCGCACGCGGAAGCAACCAAGCTGATGTTCCATCCGGATTGCGCGATCGCGCCATTCTGGATATGGCGCCGGCCCTGATCGCGCCGCTCCCTGATCGCGCCGCTCCCCATCATGCCGCGCCGAGACCACGCAGCCAGGCGATCCGCCATCTTGCCTTGGCGACCAGGCCGGAGCTCGGCTTTCTGCCTTGCAAAATCCGCCGCTTGACCTTCCTCAGGATTTTATCCGACGGGTCGGCCTTCACGGCGCGGTCCGCCACAGCCAGCGCCTGCCTCTGATCCGCCCTCGCTTGCTGCAGTATCCAGGCCGAACATGCCGCGGCATAGGGATAGCCCGCCTCCGCCGCGGCAAGGAAGACCTCGAAATCCCCGGCAAACGGATATCTGCCGAACACCGTGTCGCCGAGCAGCCGCATGATCGTCAGCGGGATTTTGGGACGGTCCCGAAACTGCCGGATCATCACGGCTTTCAGGACAGCTTCGCCGGAAGCATAGTCGCGCTCGCGAAAACAGGCCGAGGCGATCTTCAGGGCATAGGCATCGTTTTCCGGATCGAGCGCATGGGCCTTGTTCAGGACCTCGCGCGCTTGCCCCGGCGCGATCTTGTCTTCCGTCGCCAGGAACGCCGCCTGATAGCCGAAGGCCGCTTCGCGCGGATGATAATCCGCCTGACGATGCTTCAATTCATCTAGGATGATTTCGGCGGCGCGCGGCGCATCGAACAAGGCAGCCGCGCGCATGAGCGGGACATCGCCCATCAGCGACGCTATCTCCGCGTAGATGCTGCTTCCCGAATAGATCTGCCGGCAGCGCGCCATCAGCGCCATCTCGAAGAAGGCTTTCAGGGTCTCGTCCTCGAACGCGTCGGCGCCGAAATCGCTGGTCAGCACCGCGCCCGTTTCAGCCTTGAGATAGTCGAGCGTCGGACGGTGCTGCCCGATCAGCAGCGTCGCCATGCCCATCGACGAAAGCCGCGAGATGACCGCCGGGGCCAGTGTCGAGGGGATGACCTTTCCCGCAAAGATCAGGGTCGCGCGATGCTTGCCGTGCACGATGTCGCCGCTGCGCAGGTGAAGCGCCGCCATCGGCTGGAGGAACCGGCTCTGATTAGCGGCATCGATGGCCCCCTTCACCGCTGCCGAAAAATCGAAACTGCGCAGCGTCTCCGACTGGCCGACGAGCCGCGCCTGATCGCCGCGAAAATGACTGAGGATGCGAAAATCGTCGCAGATCCAGCCGCGCAGCTTCTTCTCTTGCGCGACCTCGCCGAGGCTGCGCCCGCCGAGCGCGGCCGCGTCGAGAATGCCGAACTTGGAGGCCTTGACCCTTTCGCCCAGCCAATGCCTTTCGATGAAATCGGGCGAGAAAACCTTGTCGGCGATATCGACGACATGGAACGCCTTGTCGGCGACGACCTTCCGGTTCCAGGTGAAGCCGAAGCGATGGCCGAACGTGTCGGCCAGCGTCTTGGCATTCGCCATCGCCAGCAGGCGGCCGCCCAGACCGTCGTTCCGGGTGGCGGCGATCAGCGTCGAAAGGGGATCAGGCGCCGAGACGGACATCGCCTTTCCCGACATGCTCGAGGAACCATTGATAGGTCTGTTCCAGCCCCTCGCGAAGCGAATATCGCGGCCGCCAGCCGGTTGCGAACAGCCGCGACACATCCATCAGCTTGCGCGGCGCGCCGTCCGGCTTGGTCGGATCGAATGTGATCTCGGCATCCGCGCCGACGACCGAGACGATGGTGCGGGCAAGCTCCGCAATGGTGACATCCTCGCCGGAGCCGACATTGACATGGCCGTCGCCGGAATAGTGTTTCAGCAGCCAGACCAGCGCGTCGGCGGCATCGTCCACATGCAGGAACTCGCGCATCGGCCGGCCCGAACCCCAAACGGCGATTGTCCTGCCGCCGGCGCGCTTTGCCTCATGCGCCTTGCGCAGCAACGCCGGCACGACATGGCTGCTTGCAGGGTCGAAATTGTCGCCCGGACCGTAGAGGTTGGTCGGCATCGCCGAGATATAGTCGACGCCATGCTGACGACGATAAGCCTGGCAAAGCTTGATGCCGGCGATCTTGGCGACCGCGTACCATTCATTGGTCGGTTCCAGCGGACCCGTCAGCAGCGCATCTTCCGGAATCGGCTGCGGCGCCAGTTTCGGATAGATGCAGGATGAGCCGAGGAACAGCAGCTTCCGCACCTCGCTGCGGAACGCCGCTTCGATGACGTTTGTTTCAACGACGAGGTTTTCGTAGAGGAAGTCGACCGGCAGGCTGTCATTGGCCAGGATGCCGCCGACCTTGGCGGCCGCCATCACCATGGCGTCTGGCCGGTGCTCGCCCATCCAGCGCCGCACCCCGGCCTGGTCGAGAAGGTCGAGCTCGCCGCGCGCGACCGTCAGCACCTCGCAATCCTCGCGCGCCAGCCGGCGCACCAGCGCCGAGCCGACCATGCCGCGATGACCGGCAACGAATACCCGCTTGCCCTTGAGGTCGAAGGTCTTGTCCATTGTGAACTGCTCTACGTCGAATGGCCGTTGCGCCAGGTGCCCCCGGCGGCACGCGCCAGGTCGGCCTTCACCATCTCGGCCACCAGATCCCTGAAGGTCACCGTGGGCGACCAACCCAGCCGGTTTCTCGCCTTGGAGGCATCGCCGACCAGCGCGTCCACCTCGGTCGGCCGGAAATAGCGCGGATCGACGCGCACCAGCACGCTGCCCGAAGCGTCATCGATGCCGACCTCGTCGGCCCCCTCGCCCTGCCAGCGGATGGTCCGCCCGGTTTCGGCGAAGGCCAGCTCGACGAACTCGCGCACCGAATGCGCCTCGCCGGTCGCGAGCACGAAATCGTCCGGCGCGTCCTGCTGCAGGATGCGCCACATCCCCTCGACATAGTCGCGCGCGTGGCCCCAATCGCGCCGGGCATCGAGATTGCCGAGATAGAGCGCGTCCTGCAGCCCGTGGTGGATCGCGGCCACGGCGCGCGTGATCTTGCGGGTGACGAAGGTTTCGCCGCGTGTCGGGCTTTCATGGTTGAACAGGATGCCGTTGGCGGCGAACAGGCCATAGGCCTGGCGATAGTTCACCGTGATCCAGTAGGCATAGAGCTTGGCTGCCGCGTAAGGCGAGCGAGGCCGGAACGGCGTGTTCTCATGCTGCGGCGTTTCCGCCACCTTGCCGTAAAGCTCCGACGTCGAAGCCTGGTAGAAGCGCACCGATTTCTCGAGCCTGAGGATGCGGATCGCTTCGAGCAGCCTCAGCGTGCCTAACGCGTCGGCATTGGCCGTATATTCGGGGGTCTCGAAACTCACCTGGACATGGCTCTGGGCGCCGAGATTGTAGATTTCGCCGGGCTGTGTCTCCTGGACGAGGCGGATCAGGTTGGTCGCGTCGGTCAGGTCGCCGTAATGCAGGAAGAACCGTGCGCCCGCCTCATGCGGGTCGACATAGATATCGTCGACGCGCTCGGTGTTGAACGAGGAGGAGCGGCGTTTGACGCCATGGACGACGTAGCCCTTGTCGAGCAGCAGCTGAGCCAGATAGGCGCCGTCCTGTCCGGTCACGCCGGTAATAAGGGCGACTTTGTCTGCCAGAGCAACTTTGTCCGTCATTGTCCCGCCCACCCGCATGAATCCGGCAAGCGATTGCAGATTTGCCGGCAGAAGGCAAATCCCCATGCGGGAGAAGACTTAGCCTTTGGAGGCCGATCTGGCTCAGACGCCTGAGACGGCGCAGAGGGCTCTCATCCTGGCGACGGCGAGGTCGGGATTGGCCAGCAATCCAGCATGATCGGCGAGGCGAAAGATGTCGGCGTAGTGGCAAATGCCGCGTGCCGACTGCATGCCGCCGACCATGGTGAAATGATCCTGGTGGCCGTTCAGCCAGGCCATGAAGACGATGCCGGCCTTGTAATATTCGGTCGGCGCCTCGAAGATCTTGCGCGACAGCGGCACGGTCGGCGCCATCAGCGCGTCATAGCCGGCCCGGTCGCCCTCGCCGAGCTTCACCAGCGCGGCGTTGGCAACCGGTGCGATCGCGTCGAAGATGCCGAGCAGAGCGTGCGAATGCCGCTTGCCGTCGCCGGCGATCAGCTCCGGATAGTTGAAATCGTCACCCGTGAACATCACCACGCCTTCAGGCAGGCGATCGCGCAGCGACACTTCCTTGCCGGCGTCGAGGAGCGATATCTTTATGCCCTCGACCTTGCCGGCGTGCCGCTCGATGATGGCGACGACCGTCTCCAGCGCCGCATCGAAATCGTCACTGCCCCAGTAGCCTTTCAACGCCGGATCGAACATGTCGCCCAGCCAGTGCAGGACCACCTTGCCGGAGGCCTGCGACAGGATGCGGTCGTAAACGTTGGCATAGTCGTCAGGCCCTTTTGCCACTGCCGCCAGCGCGCGGCTCGCCATCATGATCGCCTTGCCGCCCTCGCCTTCGACGAAGGCGAACTGCTCCTCATAGGCGTGGATCACGTCGTCCAGCGTCTTCGCCGCCGCAGGCAGCAGATGGTCGGTGCCGGCGCCCGAAGCGAGATCGGCGCCCTTCACCGTGCGCGCCTCGGCGATCGAGCGGCGGATCAGTTCCTTCGCGCTTGCCCAGTCGAAACCCATGCCGCGCTGCGAGGTGTCCATCGCCTCGGCGATGCGGAAACCGAGCCGCCACAGATGATGGCGGAACGCCATGGTCCTGTCCCAGTCGACCGCAGCCTGAGACCAGGGTTCGGTCATGGCGAAAGGGTCGGCGACGACATGGGCGGCGGCATAGGCGACGCGCGGGAAATCCGCGCCGATGATCGCCTCTGCCGGTTGGCCGACCAGCCGGTAGCCGACACGCTCGCCATTCTCCGCCGGCAGGATGATGTCCATGCAAGTCTCCCTTCGCGGTAGCCTATAGATGGAACGTTCCAATAAATCAAGAACCTTTATGATTCCCGGCGACTGAAGCGATTCAATGTCGCATCCGGCCCCAAGGTCCCGCATTTTCAGCTGATCCATCAATTTTTTGAATCCCACGCGAATCCCGATTGACTCTGGCCGGGCGCGAAGTTTAGAACGTTCCAATAGATTTTGACGCCAATGCGGAGGAAAGCACGGATATGGCCGGCCGAGCCAAGGCGACGATCCTGGATATCGCCCGCGAGGCAGGCGTGTCCAAATCGACGGTATCGCTCGTGCTGCAAGGCAGCGGGCTGATCCGGCCTGAGACCGCGGTCAAGGTGCGCAAGGCGATCGAGGATGTCGGCTATGTCTACAACCGCGGCGCCGCCAATCTGCGCAAGGCGCATTCCAACGTCATCGGCATGGTGATCAACGATCTCACCAACCCCTTCTTCGCCGAGCTGGCGGTCGGCATGGAGCGTGTCTTCCAGGCGGCCGGCATCGTGCCCTTCATCGCCAACACGGCGGAAAATCCCGTACGTCAGGAGGAAGTGCTGAAGTCGCTGATGGAGCAAGGCGTCGCAGGCCTGATCGTCTCGCCGGCGCGCGGCACCACGCCCGGCGCCTTCCGCCGCATCGAGGCCGCAGGGGTGCCGATCGCCTTCACCATGCGCCGGCTGCCCGAGAGCCGCATTCCGGTCATCGCGCCGGACAATCATCGCGGCGCTTTCATCGCCACCGAGCATCTGATCCGCAAGGGCCATCGCCGCCTGGCCTTCTTCGGCGGCTCGTCCGACCTCGTGGTCTATCAGCAGAGGCTGGGTGGCTTTCTGGAGGCTTGCGAAACGCTGGGCATCCCAATCGTCGACAGGACGATCGTCGAGGGAGAGACCAGCCGCAAGGGTGGCATTGCCTGCCTGGAGACCGCCCTTGCAGCGCCCGAGCCGCCGACGGCGGCCCTTTGCTTCAACGACGCCGTCGCTTTCGGCGTCATGCTCGCGCTGCGCAAACGCGGCCTGGAGGCCGGAGCGGACTTTGCCGTGGTGGGCTTCGACGACGTGGCCGAGGCGGAGCATTACATGCCGGCGCTGACCAGCGTCGCTGTCGACACCGCGGGTCTCGGCGAGCGCGCCGCTCATGTGATGCTGAAGATGATCCAGTCGCGCACGACGCGCGCCGAGGACCATATCGGCGCGGTCAGCCTCGTCGTCAGGGAAAGCTGCGGCCCGAGCCGCGAGACGCGCGGCACAGGAATGGGGGACGCGCCATGAGCGTGAGATGGGGCCTGATCGGCGCAAGCACGATCGCCAGACAGTTCATGATCAATGCCATCCGCGCTCAAGGCGACGGCGAGGTCGCAGCCGTGATGAGCTCGAGCCCCGAGCGCGCCGAAGCCTATGCCAGGGAAAACGGCATTCCGGCTGCCGTCTCGACGCTGGACGCGCTGCTTGGCTCGGATATCGACGCCGTCTACATCTCGACGACCAACGAATTGCACCTCGAACAGGGGCTTGCCGCCATCAAGGCCGGCAAGCATGTGCTGTGCGAAAAGCCGCTGGCGCTCACCAGCGCCGATGCGCGCAGGATGGTTGTTGCCGCGAAAGCCGCCGGCATCGTGTTCGGCACCAACCACCATCTGCGCAACGCCGGCGCGCACCGGGCGATGCGCGAGGCGATCGCCTCGGGGCGCATCGGCAAGCCGGTCGCGGCGCGCGTCTTCCATTCCGTCTACCTGCCGGAAAATCTGCAGGGCTGGCGCATCACCAGGCCCGAGGCCGGCGGCGGCGTGGTACTCGACATCACCGTGCATGACGCCGACACGCTGCGCTTCGTGCTCGGCGACGATCCGGTCGAGATCTCCGCTTTCACACAGTCGGCCGGCATGGCCGACGGCGGCCTGGAGGACGGTGCCATGTGCGTCTGGCGCTTCAAGTCGGGCGTCATTGCGCAATCGCATGAGGGCTTCACGACGAAATTCGCCGGCACCGGCTTCGAGGTGCATGGGTCGGAAGGCTCGCTGATCGCCACCAATGTGATGACGCAGAAGCCGGTCGGCTCGGTGCTGCTGCGCACCTCGAACGGCGAGGAAGAGCTGAGCTTTGACCGCGAGGACCTCTATACCCGCTCGCTGCGCCAGTTCCATGCCGCGACCCGTGGCGAAGGCCGGCCGTCTGCCACCGGCGAGGACGGCATCTGGTCGCTGGCATCGGCCGAGGCCGCGCTGCAATCCTCGAGAACCGGCAAGGCCGTGACCATCGATCCACAACTCGGGAGCCTCGCGTGAGCAAGCTCGTCTCGGCGGCTCATGCCGCCAGCCTGATCAAGGACGGCATGGTCGTCTCGGTGTCGTCGTCAAGCGGCCTCGGCTGCCCCGACGCCGTGCTTGCCGCGATCGGCGAGCGCTTCGAGGTGGAAGGTCACCCGAAGGGGATCACCACGCTGCACCCGATCGCGGCCGGCGACATGTACGGCATCAAGGGCATCGACCATCTGGCGAAGCCTGGCTTGCTCAAGCGCACGCTGTGCGGCTCCTACCCCTCCGGCCCCTCCTCCGCCGAGCCGCCGCGGATCTGGCAGATGATCGGCGACAACTCGGTCGCCGCCTACAATGTACCGTCAGGCATCCTGTTCGACATGCACCGCGAGGCCGCCGCCAAGCGGCCGGGCGTGCTGACCAAGGTCGGCCTCGACACTTTTGCCGATCCGCGCCACCAGGGCTGCGCCATGAATGCGGCCGCCAGCGAGCCGATCGTTTCGGTGCAGCAGTTCGACGGCGAGGAATGGCTCTATTTCCGTGCCATCGTCCCCAATATCTCCGTCATCCGCGCCACTTCCGCCGACGAGCGCGGCAACCTCACCTACGAGCATGAAGGCGCCTATCTCGGCGGGCTGGAACAGGCGCTCGCAGCCCGCAACAATGGCGGCATCGTCATCGCCCAGGTGAAGCGTGTCGTCGAGAACGGTACCCTGAAGCCGCATGACGTGCGCGTGCCCGGCGTGCTGGTCGACCACATCGTGGTGGCGCCCGACCAGTTGCAGACCACGCAGACGCCTTACGACCCGGCGATCTCGGGCGAGATTTTCCGGCCGCTGTCGACCTTCCGCAACGCGGAAATGAACATCCAGAAGGTGATCGCGCGCCGCGTCGCCATGGAATTGCGCGACGGCATGGCCGTCAATATCGGCTTCGGCATCTCCGCCAACGTGCCGCGCATCCTTCTCGAGGAAGGCCAGCACGGCAAGGTCACCTGGGTGATCGAGCAGGGCGCCGTCGGCGGCGTGCCGCTGCTCGACTTCAAGTTCGGCTGCGCCTCCAACGCCGAGGCGATCATGCCCTCGCCGCACCAGTTCATCTATTTCCAGGCCGGCGGCTTCGACGCCTCGCTGCTGTCCTTCCTGCAGATCGACCGTCACGGCTCGGTCAATGTCTCGAAGCTTTCGGCGCGGCCGCATGTGACGGCCGGCGCCGGCGGCTTCGTCGACATCACGGCGCGGGCTAAGAAGATCGTCTTCTCCGGCTTTTTCAACGCCGGCGCCAAGCTTTCGCTGGCAGATGGCGGCATTCGCATCGACCAGGAAGGCAAGGTCAAGAAGGTCGTCGAGGAGGTCGAGCACATCTCCTTCTCCGGCAAGCGCGCGGTCGCGCAACGCCAGGACATCACCTACGTCACCGAACGCTGCGTGATGAGGCTGACCCCGGACGGGCTGATGGTGACGGAGCTTGCGCCCGGCATCGATCTCGAACGCGATGTGCTGGCGCAGGCCGATATCCCTCTCGCCGTCGCCAACGACCTCAAGGTGACGCCGGATGCGCTCTATCGGGACCGGCCGATCGGCCTGTCGCTCAACGGCGGCGCATCGCTCGGAGGCGCGCATGGCTGAACGTCTCGTCACCTTCGAAAAGGACGGCGCCATCGGCGTAGTCACGCTGCGCCGGCCGGAAAAATTCAACGCGCTGGACATCCCGATGCTGCGCGCGCTCGAAACGGCGCTCGATGAGGCCGAGGCGGCGGATGACGTCCGCGTCGTGTTGATCCGCGGCCAAGGCAAGGGTTTTTGCGCCGGCGGCGATGTCGAGGCCTGGGCACAATTGAGCGCCGCCGATTTCCAGGTGCAATGGGTTCGCTACGGCCATCGTGTCTTCGACCGGCTGGCGCGGCTCAGGCAGCCGACCATCGCCGTGCTGTCGGGCCATGCTCTCGGCGGCGGGCTGGAACTTGCCGCCGCCTGCGACTTCCGTGTCGCCGAAACCCAGATCAAGCTCGGCTTTCCTGAAACCTCGATCGGCGTCGTGCCCGGCTGGTCCGGCACGCAGCGCGCCGTGCGCCGCTTTGGCGCGCAGACGGTGCGCCGTATGGCCATCGGCGGCGAGCTTCTTCTGGCGGCCGACGCGCTTGCGCTCGGCGTCGTCGACCGCGTCGTTGAGACCGGCAAGGCCCTCGACGAAGCGAAGGCCTGGGGCGGAAAGATCGCCGAGCGCGGGCCGCTGGCGACCGAGGCCGCCAAGCTGATGATCGCCGTTGCCGAAGGCGAGGAGAATGCCGCCGCGACCGAAGCGCTGGCGAGCGGCTTCATCGCGCTGACCGGCGACCTCAAGGCCGGCGTCGGCGCCTTCAAGGCCAAGCAGAAGCCGGCCTTTTCGAGATCCTAGAGAAGCACGATGAACGCACCCCTCAACATCACCATGCCGGCCGAGGCGTCCCAGGCGCCGAAGGCCTACAAGCTTTTGATCGACGGCAAGCACGTCGACGCCGGCGATGGCCGCACCATCGAGCGCAGCAGCCCCGGTCACGGTTTTGCCGTTTCGCGCTACGCCCAGGCGGGTGCAGAGGAAGTGGAAGCCGCGGTGCAGGCCGCGCACAAGGCCTTCGAGGCCGGCCCCTGGCCGCGCATGAAGGCATCCGAACGCGCCACCGTGCTTCTCAAGGCGGCCGACCTCATCGAAACCCGGCTGGAGGAGATCGCCCGGCTCGACGCGCTCGAATCCGGCAAGCCGATCGCCCAGGCGCGCGGCGAGATCGGCGGCGCCGTCGACATCTGGCGCTATGCCGCCTCGCTTGCCCGCACGCTCTCCGGCGAAAGCTACGCCAATCTCGGCGATGCCATGCTGGGTGTGGTGTTGCGCGAGCCGATCGGCGTCGTCTCGATCATCACGCCGTGGAATTTCCCCTTCCTGATCGTCAGCCAGAAACTGCCATTCGCGCTCGCCGCCGGTTGCACGGCCGTCGTGAAGCCGAGCGAGATGACGTCGGCCTCGACCTTCGTGCTCGGCGACATCCTGCTGGAAGCCGGCCTGCCGGCCGGCGTCGTCAACATCCTCGCCGGGTTCGGCGCCGATGTCGGCGCGCCGGTGGTCAGCCATCCGCTGGTCGAGATGGTCTCCTTCACCGGCTCGACCCGCGTCGGCAAGATGACCATGGCCGCCGCCTCAAATTCCCTGAAGAAGGTTTCGATGGAGCTCGGCGGCAAGAACGGCCAGATCGTCTTCCCCGACGCCGACCTCGAAGCGGCCGCCGATGCCGCGGTATTCGGCGGCTTCTTCAACGCCGGCGAATGCTGCAATGCCGGCAGCCGGCTGATCGTGCATGCGGCGATCGCCGACGACTTCCTCGGCGCGGTCAAGGCGCTGGCCGAGAAGGTTCGCGTTGGCGACCCGCTTGACGACCGCACCAAGGTCGGCGCCATGATCTCGGCCGACCACATGGCAAAGGTAGCCGGCTATGTTGTTGCCGCGAAAACCGACGGCGGCAACGTCTATAGCGGCGGCGGGCAACGCGCCTCCAACGCCGGCCAGTATCTCGATCCGACCATCGTGCGGGGCGTCACCGAGGACATGGCCATCGCCCGCGAGGAAGTGTTCGGGCCGGTGCTCTCCGTGCTCACTTTTGAAACGATTGAGAAGGCATTGCACATCGCCAACAACACGCCCTATGGTCTGTCTGCGGGTGTGTGGAGCGCCAGCATCGACACATGCATGTCGGTGGCGCGCAGTGTGCGTTCGGGGACGGTTTGGGTGAATACGTTCATGGAAGGTTATCCCGAACTGCCGTTTGGCGGCTACAAGCAGTCCGGTCTTGGGCGCGAACTCGGCAAACGCGCCGTCGAGGACTATACCGAGGAAAAGACTATCCAGTTTCATCGCGGCCAGCGCACCGGATGGTGGGTCGGCTGAGTTGGGAGACCCCGGCGGCCATCCGCCGGTGATGTGCATGCAACAAGGGAGGTAGTACATGTTGCGCAAACTGCTTATCGGAACGGCTCTCGCGACGAGCTTCGCGTTCTCGGCGCATGCCGCGGACGTCAAGGAAGTGCAGATGCTGCATTGGTGGACGTCGGGCGGCGAAGCTGCCGCCCTCAACGTGCTGAAGCAGGATCTGGCCAAGGAAGGCTATGCCTGGAAGGACGTGCCGGTGGCCGGCGGCGGCGGCGATGCCGCCATGACCGCGCTGAAGGCGATGGTCGCGGCCGGCAACTATCCGACCGCCTCGCAGATGCTCGGCTACACCGTGCTCGACTATGCCGCCGCCGGCGTCATGGGCGACTTGACCGAGACCGCCAAGAAGGAAGGCTGGGACAAGTCGGTTCCGGCCGCCCTGCAAAAATTCTCCGTCTATGACGGCAAGTGGGTCGCGGCTCCGGTCAACGTCCACTCCGTCAACTGGCTGTGGATCAACAAGGCGGTGATGGACAAGATCGGCGGCACCGAGCCGAAGACCTTCGACGACTTCATCGCCTTGCTCGACAAGGCCAAGGCTGCTGGCGTCATCCCGCTGGCGCTCGGCGGCCAGAACTGGCAGGAAGCCACCATGTTCGACTCCGTCGTGCTGTCGACCGGTGGACCGGAGTTCTACAAGAAGGCGATGAACGACCTCGATGACGAGTCGCTCAAGTCCGACACGATGAAGAAGTCGTTCGATAACCTCGCCAAGCTCGTCACCTATGTCGACCCGAACTTCTCGGGCCGCGACTGGAACCTCGCCACCGCTATGGTCATCAAGGGCGATGCGCTGGTTCAGGTCATGGGCGACTGGGCCAAGGGCGAGTTCCACGCCGCCAACAAGACTCCGGGCACCGACTTCCTGTGCTACCGCTTCCCGGGCACCGACGGCACGGTGGTCTACAACTCCGACATGTTCGGCATGTTCAACGTTCCGGACGACCGCAAGGCCGCCCAGGTCGCTCTGGCCACTGCCACTTTGTCGAAGAGCTTCCAGTCGGCCTTCAACGTCGTCAAGGGCTCGGTCCCGGCGCGCACCGACGTGCCTGACACCGACTTCGACGCTTGCGGCAAGAAGGGCATCGCCGACCTGAAGAAGGCCAATGAAGGCGGCACGCTGTTCGGCTCGCTGGCGCAGGGCTATGGCGCTCCGCCCGCCGTCGCCAACGCCTACAAGGACGTCGTGTCGAAGTTCGTCCACGGTCAGATCAAGACCTCGGACGAGGCCGTGACCGAACTGGTCAAGGCGATCGACGACGCCAAGTAAGGCGCGCCTTGAACTGAGCCTTCCCCGCTCCAGGCGGGGAAGGCCATATCGAAGCAAGGTCCGGGATTGTTCAGGCTGGCGTGAGTTCGCGCCGGCCGGTCCCGCGACAAACCGGTACTGGATGAGCCGATGAGCACAGTTGCCGAAACCACCGCGAAGCTGACGCCGGAGCACGACGCCCGCCCCGGCGCGACCGTCCGCTCGCGATTGCAGGATCTGCTGCCGAAGATCGTGCTGGCGCCGAGCTTCGCGGCGACGATCGTCTTCGTCTACGGCTTCATCCTGTGGACGATCTATCTGTCGTTCACCAACTCCAAGACCTTCCCGTCCTATGCCATCACCGGCGCCCGAGCCTATCAGCGGCTGTGGCGCTGGACCTTCGAGAGCGACCCGCCGTCGAGCTGGTACACCTCGATCACCAACATGGGCATTTTCGGCTTCCTCTATATCCTGATCTGCCTGGCGCTCGGCCTGTTCCTGGCCATCCTGCTCGACCAGAAGATCCGCGGCGAAGGCGTGCTCAGGCCAATCTACCTCTATCCGATGGCGCTTTCCTTCATTGTCACCGGCGTCGCCTGGAAGTGGTTCCTCGATCCCGGCCTCGGCCTCGAGCAGACGCTGCACCAATGGGGCTGGACGAGCTTCCATTTCGACTGGATCAAGAACAAGGATTTCGTCATCTACACCGTGGTGATCGCCGGCGTCTGGCAGGCCTCCGGCTTCATCATGGCGATGTTCCTGGCCGGCCTGCGCGGCATCGACGGCGAGATCATGAAGGCCGCGCAGATCGACGGCGCGACAACCTTCCAGCTCTACCGCCGTATCGTCATTCCGCTCTTGCGGCCGGTATTCCTCTCGGCCTTCATCGTGCTCGCGCACCTCGCCATCAAGTCCTACGACCTGGTCGTGGCGCTGACCAGCGGCGGGCCGGGCGGCTCGGCCTGGCTGCCGTCCAACTTCATGTATGAGTTCACTTTCAAGCGCAACGAAATGGCGGTCGGCTCCGCCAGCGCGGTGATCATGCTGATGACGCTGACCGCGATCATCGTGCCTTACCTCTATTCCGAGCTCAGGGAGAAGCCGCGATGAGCGCCATCACCTCACCGGCCCGCCAGGCCTCGAGCGGCGTCAGCGCCAGGACGATCAACCGCATCGTCATCTACGGGCTGCTGGCGCTGTTCGCGCTGTTCTACCTGGTGCCGCTCTTCGTCATGCTGGTCACCTCGTTCAAGACCATGGACGAGATCCAGAACGGCAACATGCTGGCGCTGCCGCAGGCGCCGACCATCGCGCCGTGGTTCAAGGCCTGGGGCGAAACCTGCGTCGGCCTCACCTGCGCCGGCATCAAGGGCTACTTCTGGAACTCCATCAAGATGGTGGTCCCGGCGGTGCTGATCTCGACGCTGCTCGGCGCGCTCAACGGCTACGTGCTGACCAAATGGCGCTTCCGCGGCCACACGCTGGTCTTCGCCATGATGCTGTTTGCCTGCTTCATCCCGTTCCAGTCGGTGCTGTTGCCGATGGCGACGATCCTCGGCAGCATCGGCCGCTTCGGCGTCACGCTTCAGAACGCGACCGGGTTCAACTTCGGCCTCGGCAACTCGACGGTGAACCTCGTCTTCGTCCACGTGGTCTACGGCCTCGGCTTCACCACGCTGTTCTTCCGCAACTACTACGAGGCCTTCCCGACCGAACTGGTGAAGGCGGCGCAGGTCGACGGCGCCTCCTTCTTCCAGATCTTCCGCCGCATCATGCTGCCGAACTCGATGCCGATCTTCGTCGTCACCGTCATCTACCAGTTCACCAACATCTGGAACGACTTCCTGTTCGCTTCCGCCTATGCCGGCACCGGCGACGTAATGCCGATGACGGTGGCGCTGAATAATGTCGTCAACACCTCGACCGGTGTCGTCGAATACAACGTCAACATGGCCGCGGCGATGATCGCCGCGCTCCCCACCCTGATCGTCTACGTCGTCGCCGGCCGCTATTTCGTGCGCGGGCTGATGGCGGGCGCGGTCAAGGGCTGACCATATTTTCTGAAGGAACGACCATGGCTTTTCTGGAAATTGACGGACTGAAGAAGCGTTTCGGGAATGTCGAGATCCTGAAGGGCATCGACGTCGAGCTCGAAAAGGGCGGCTTCCTCGTGCTGGTCGGCCCGTCCGGCTGCGGCAAGTCCACGCTGCTCAACACCATCGCCGGCCTGGAGAACATCACCGAGGGCGAGATCCGGGTCGACGGCAAGGCGATCAACGACCTGCATCCCTCGAAGCGCGACATCGCCATGGTGTTCCAGAGCTATGCGCTCTACCCGAACATGACGGTGGCCGGAAACATCGCCTTCGGCATGGAGATGCGCGGCGTGCCGGCCGACGAGCGCCAGAAGGCAATCGACAAGGTGGCCAAAACCCTGCAGATCGGCCACCTGTTGCAGCGCAAGCCCAGCCAGCTCTCCGGCGGCCAGCGCCAGCGCGTTGCCATGGGCCGGGCGCTGGTGCGCGACCCGAAGCTGTTCCTGTTCGACGAGCCGCTCTCCAACCTCGACGCCAAGCTGCGCGTCGACATGCGCATCGAGATCAAGCGCCTGCATGCGACCACCGGCACGACGATCGTCTATGTCACCCACGACCAGATCGAGGCGATGACGCTGGCGACCAAGATCGCCGTGATGCGCGACGGCGAGGTGCAGCAATTCGGCACGCCGGCCGAGATCTACAACAACCCGACCAACGTCTTCGTCGCCGACTTCATGGGCTCGCCGGCGATGAACCTCATCCCGGCCAAGATCGGCGCCAATGGCAGCGGACTCTCCGTCGTGCTCGACCGCGAGGCGCGCCAGCCGATCACGCTGTCGCTGCCCGGCGCTCCGGCCGGCCTTGCGGCCTTCAAGGACAAGCCGGTCATCTTCGGCGTGCGGCCCGAAGCGCTGACCGATCCGGAAGGCGCCGAGCGCAACGGATCCGAGATCGCCACCGCCGACTGCCATATCGAAGTGGTCGAGCCGGCTGGATCGGACACCTTCGCCGTCACCAATCTCGGCGGCAAGGGCGTGGTGGCGCGGCTGCGGGCGGACGCCAGGATTCAGCCCGGCACCAGCACGCCCCTGGCCTTCAACCTGAGCAAGGCGGTGTTCTTCGATCCGGCGACCGAGAAGCGTATTCTCTGATGCATGTCGCCCAAAAGTGGCTCCGGTTTTGGGGCAACGACATGCATCAAAACAAAGATCCTTAGACTATGGCAAATCCGGATATCGTCATCATCGGCTCCGGCATCGGCGGCGCCACGATCGCCTCCGGCTTGGCCAGCAGTGGCGCCTCGATCCTGATCCTGGAGCGCGGCGAGCCGCTGCCCGCGACGCCGCATGCGCGCTCGACGCGGTCGATCTTCGTCGACGAGCATTACCGGCCGAAGGAGATGTGGCGCGAGGCCGGCGGCCCGGCCTTCAACCCTGGCAACTACTACTATGTCGGCGGCAATTCGAAGTTCTTCGGCGCGGTGCTGATCCGCTACCGCAAGGAGGATTTCTCCGAGCTCGAACACTACGGCGGCGTCTCGCCGGCCTGGCCGTTTTCCTATGACGAGTTCGAGCCCTGGTATTCGAAGGCCGAGCAGCTTTTTCGCGTGCGCGGCACGCTCGGTGAGGACCCGACCGAGCCATTCCACTCGATCCCCTATGCTTTCAAGCCGGTGCCGGACGAGCCGCCGATCGCTCGCGCCCGTGCCGAGTTGAAGAGCCTCGGCCTGCATCCGGCGTCGCTGCCGCTAGGCGTCGACATCGAAGCCTGGCTGAAGGATGGCAAGACAGGTTGGGATGCTTTCCCGAATACCGGCCTGGGCAAGGTCGACGCCCAGACCGGGCCGCTGACTGCGGCGCTCAGCGATGCGAACATCAAGCTTCAGACGGGCGCGCATGTCGACTGGCTCGAGGCCTCGCCGGACGGAAGATCGATCGCCGCCATCCACTACACCCAGAACGGCGAGCAA
Source organism: Mesorhizobium sp. M1D.F.Ca.ET.231.01.1.1 (assembly GCF_003999155.2). Taxonomy (NCBI): domain Bacteria; kingdom Pseudomonadati; phylum Pseudomonadota; class Alphaproteobacteria; order Hyphomicrobiales; family Phyllobacteriaceae; genus Mesorhizobium; species Mesorhizobium sp. M1D.F.Ca.ET.231.01.1.1. The sequence goes on along the minus strand of NZ_RZOZ02000004.1, from coordinate 372,507 downwards.
AAGACGCTGTCGCCGAAGCTGGTCATCCTTTCGGCCGGTGCAGTCAACTCCGCCGTCATCCTGCTGCGCTCGCCTTCTGCCGGCAATGGCAAGGCAGGCGGCAAGGGCCTCGCCAACAGCTCCGACCAGGTCGGCCGCAATTTCATGAACCACAATTCGAGCGCGATGCTGGCGATCGACCCGCGCCGCCGCAACGACGCCGTCTACCAGAAGACGCTGATGCTCAACGACTACTATCTGTCGGACGGCAAGGGCGGCAAGCCGCTGGGCAATGTGCAACTGCTCGGCAAGATCGACGGCAACATGCTGAGGGCCAATGTGAAGCTGGCGCCGAAATTCGCGCTCGACTTCATGGCCGGTCACGCCGTCGACTGGTATCTGATGTGCGAGGACCTGCCCGATCCCGAAAGCCGTATCATGGTCGACGGCAAGGAGATCGTCATGCAGTGGCGGCGCTCCAACATGCAGTCGCTGGAAGGCCTGACCAAGGTGATGCGCGAAAACTTCCGCGCCTGCGGCTATCCGATCGTGCTGTCACGCCCGTTCGACAAGCGCACGCCCTCGCACCAATGCGGCACCGTGAGGATGGGCAACGATCCGGCAACCTCGCCGCTCGATCCGTTCTGCCGCGCCTACGACCACCGGAACTTGCTCGTCGTCGATGCCGGCTTCCTGCCGACGTCGGCCGCGGTCAACCCGGCGCTGTCGATCGCGGCCCAGGCGCTGCGCGTCGCCGACCACATCCGCAAGACGGAGCTCGCCTCATGACCCGCCCGGCGGCCATCGTCACCGGCGGCGCGCGGGGCATCGGACTTGCCTGCGCCGAGGCGCTGGCCGATGCCGGCTTCGATATCCTCGTCGGCGACCTTGCCGAGAAGCCCGCCAAGGGCCTTGCTCAGAACATCGCGGCGCGTGGCGCGAAATTCGCCTATGCCCGCTGCGATATCGCCGATCTTGCTGGCCATTCGAAACTGGTCGATGCGACAATCAACGCCTTCGGCCGCATCGACTGCCTGGTCAACAATGCCGGCGTCGGCGCCGTGGTGCGAGGCGATCTTCTGGAGCTGAAACCGGAGAACTTCGATCGCGCGCTGGATATCAACCTGCGCGGCACGGTATTCCTCAGCCAGACCGTCGCCAAGGCGATGCTTGCAACACCCGCCGTTTCGGCCAGATCGATTATCACCGTCACCTCGGTCAGCGCGACGATGGCTTCGCCGGAACGCGCCGACTACTGCGTCTCCAAGGCCGGCCTTTCGATGTGGGTGAAGAACCTGGCGCTGCGGCTCGCTCCCGAAAACATCGGCGTCTTCGAGGTGCGGCCAGGCATCATCCGCACCGACATGACCGCAGGCGTTTCCGCCAAATATGACGCGCTGATCGATGGCGGCCTGGTGCCGGCCAAACGTTGGGGCGAAGCCGCCGATATCGGCGCGGTGGTGGCGGCGCTGGCCTCCGGCAAGTTCGGCTTTTCGACCGGATCGGTCATCGATGTCGGCGGCGCGCTGTCCGTGCCCCGCTTGTGAGTGAGTGGAACCATGGCTGACTACATCATCGTTGGCGCCGGTCCGGCCGGCTGCGTTCTCGCCAACCGGCTGAGCGAGGATCCGTCGAATTCCGTCCTGCTCCTCGAAGCCGGCGGCAAGGACTGGCATCCGCTGATCCACATGCCGGCGGGCTTCGCCAAGATGACCAAGGGCATCGCTTCCTGGGGCTGGTCGACGGTGCCGCAGAAGAACATGAAGGACCGCGTCTTCTGGTACACGCAGGCCAAGGTTGTCGGCGGCGGCTCCTCGATCAACGCCCAGATCTACACCCGCGGCAATGCGCGCGACTATGACGCCTGGGAGAAGGAGGAGGGTCTCGCCGGCTGGGGCTATCGCGACGTGCTGCCCTATTTCAAGCGTGCCGAGAACAACCAGCGCTTCGCCAATGATTTCCACGGTGACCAGGGCCCGCTCGGCGTCTCCAACCCGATCTCGCCGCTGCCGATCTGCGAGGCCTATTTCCGCGCCGGCCAGGAGATGGGCATCCCCTTCAATCCGGACTTCAACGGCGCTGTCCAAGAGGGCGTCGGCTACTACCAGCTTACCCAGAAGGATGCGCGGCGCTCCTCTGCGTCGGTCGCGTATCTGAAGCCCATCCGCGACCGCAAGAACTTGGCGGTCCGGACCGACGTGCTGGTCACCCGCGTGGTCGTCGAGAAGGGCCGCGCCATCGGCGTCGAGATCGTCGACAGGCCGGGTGGGCAAAAGACGATCCTGCGCTCGAACCGCGAGGTGATCGTCTCCTCCGGCGCCATCGGCTCGCCGAAGCTTCTGCTGCAGTCCGGCATCGGCCCGGCCGACCATTTGAAGTCTGTCGGCGTGACGCCCGTCCACGACCTGCCCGGGGTCGGCTCCAACATGCAGGACCATCTCGACCTGTTCGTCATTGCCGAATGCACCGGCGACCACACCTATGACAACTACGCCAAGCTCCACCGCACCATGTGGGCCGGCCTGCAATATCTGCTTTTGAAGAAGGGCCCGGTCGCCTCCAGCCTGTTCGAAACCGGCGGCTTCTGGTACGCCGACCCGACGACCGCCTCGCCGGACATCCAGTTCCATCTCGGCCTCGGCTCCGGCATCGAAGCCGGCGTCGAGAAGCTGAAGAATCCGGGCGTGACGCTGAACTCCGCCTTCCTGCGCCCGCGCTCGCGCGGCACGGTGCGGCTGAAAAGCGCCGACCCGGCCGATCATCCGCTGATCGATCCGAACTACTGGTCCGATCCCTATGATCGCGACATGTCGATCAAGGGCCTGCGCCTGGCGCGCGAGATCATGCGCCAGAAGGCGCTGCAGCCCTATGTGCTGCGCGAGGTGCTGCCCGGCCCTGGTCTGCAAAGCGACGACGATCTCTTCGACTATGCCTGCCGCACGTCGAAGACAGACCACCATCCGGTCGGCACCTGCCGCATGGGCCATGGCGCAATGAGCGTGGTGACGCCGGACCTCAGGCTGCGCGGCATAGAGGGCCTGCGCGTCTGCGACGCTTCGGTGATGCCGCGCGTCCCGTCCTCCAACACCAACGCGCCGACCATCATGGTCGGCGAAAAGGGCGCCGACCTGATCCTCGGCCGCGAGCCGCTGCCGCCGGCTGTGTTCAAGGGCAACCAGGCGGCTTGAAGGAACATCGATGATCCGCCACTGCGTCTTTGTCCGCTTCCGCGACGATGTCCCCGCCGCCGAGCGCGCGGCAATCCACGCCGATCTCGAGGCGCTGCGTTCGCTCATCGGCGGCATGGGCAAGGTTCATTTCAGCGCCAATGTCAGCCCCGAGCCCTTCGCGCGCAGCCTCACGCATGGCTTCACCATCGATTTCCGCGATGCCGCCGCGCGTGACGCCTATCTGGTGCATGAAGCGCATCAGCGCGCCGGCGCCCGCTTGGTTGCCGCGCTCGAAGGTGGCACTGACGGGCTCGTGGTGGTCGATTTGGATATTCGCGGCTGACGGCGAGAATTACCCCAAGCGCAATGCGACCACGCCGGCGACAATGCCGAGCGCGGCCGTGGCGCGCCAAGCGGTCATCTTCTCGCCCAGCGCCAGCACCGAGATCAGCATGGCGAACAGGATCGAGGTCTCGCGCAGCGACGCGACCGACGCGATCGGCGCCTTGGTCATCGCCCACATCACGATCCAGTAGGCGGCGCCGCTGAGCACGCCGGTGAACAGCCCTGCCTTCCAGTCGCGCGCCAGCACGGGCAGCGACTGTGGTCCGCGAAAGGCGATGCACAGCACCAGCGCCCACGTGGCGTCGCAGACGAACAGCCAGGCGGCATAACTGGTTGCGGTGGCGGCCAGCCGCGCGCCGCTGCCGTCGGAGAGCGTGTAGCTGGCGATGAAGATCGAGGTGCCGAGGGCAAAGCCGACCGCGCGAAGATTGAACCGTTCGAGATGCACGCCGCCGCGAAATGACATGACCAGCGTGCCGGCCGACAAAAGCACGATGCCGAAGATGGCGAGCGGCGGCGGCATCTCTCCAACCAGAACGATACCGCCGAGCGCCGACAGCAGCGGCGCCGTGCCGCGCGCCAGCGGGTAGGTCTGGGCGAAATCGCCGGCCCTGTAGGCGCCGATCAGGAACGTACGATAGCCCATGTGAAAGAAGACCGACGCGAGGATGAACGGCCAGACCTCGGCCTTCGGCACCTCGACGAAAGGCAGCACCAGCAGCGCCGCGAACCCCATGCCTAACGTCATCAGCGTGATCGACAGGAAGCGGTCGAGATGCACCTTGACCAGCGCGTTCCAGATCGCATGCATGGCAGCCGCCGAGAGCACCGCGAGGAAGACGAGGAGCGTCATGTCGGCCTCACCTGCCGGCCAGGCCTGAAGCGATAGCAGGCGTTTCCAGGTCGATATCGACCCTCAACGGGAAATGGTCGGAAGCCACCGCGCCGATGTCGGCGCTCACCGAACGCACCCGTCCGGCCAGCATGCCGCCGACGAAGCAGTGATCGAGCCGTCGTTTCGCCAACCTGCCCTCGATGATCTTTTCATGCGTATGGAAATCCGGCCCGGGCTCGCTGGCGACGGCCGCGGCATCGACGAATCCGTCGATATAGGCGGCGCCCCGATGGTAAGGCGCGCTGCCCACAATGCGCCGGTATTCGGCGCTGCCCGGCTCCATGTTGAAATCGCCGAGCCAGATCGCCGCCAAAGGGCTTTCGGGCTCCGGCTCGCCGTTGCTCCAGTTGCGCTGTGGCTCGTCGTCGGCGCCACTCCAGGGGCCGCCGTCGGACGACGCGCGGCGATGCTCGGCAAGCAGATAGTCGATCTGCTCCAGCCGCTCCTCGGCCGCGACATGGGCGAGATGCAGCGAGAAGACCCGCACCGGCCCCGCCGGCGTGCGGATCATGCACTCGAGCGCCGCGTTGCGCGTGTTGAGCGGCCTCAGCGTGCGCCGCAGCGGCAGCGTGTGCAGCCGCGACCAGGCGATCGGCAGCTTCGAAAGCACCATGGTGCCGAACTGCCGCCGGCGATTGGCGACCCGGCCGTCGCGCTTTTCGCTGGCGTCCATATCGAAGGCCGGACCATAGACCCAGTAATAATCAGGCAGCAGCCGCGACAGCATCTCCGGCTGGTCGTCGCCATTGCTGCGCTGCCAGTGCCGCTCGACTTCCTGCAGGGCGATGACGTCGGCGCCATCGACAAGGCGCGCCGCGCGCGCCACGTCATAGCGGCCGTCGCTGCCGAACCCGTACTGGATGTTGTAGCTGACCAGCTTCATCGATTAACCGGCTCAATTCCGGTGACGGCAGTAGCGCCTCACCGTTGGCGATGCAATGGACCGTGGCGGCACGCAGAATGGTCCAGTCGATGACCGCCGGGCCGGCGCATTTCTAGAGCAATTCCTGGAAAAGTGTGTAACGGTTTTCCGTCCGGATTGCGTAAAAACAAATACTTAGAGCGGTTCGGCGATTCTATGAATCGCTGAAACGCTCTAATAAGTGGTAAGTGGCTGGAAGCGCCCCGCCGGCGACGCCGCCAGCTCGGCCCAGTCGATCTCTTCTTCCAGCCGGTGATAGGCCTCGTCGCCGATCGTGCCGTTGCGGCGCAACTCCTCGAGCAGGTCGCGCTGGCGGTTGATGGCATAGAGACGCAGCCGGTCGTATTCGGTCGCCGCCTGCGCGTCCTCCGGGTTTTCCGCTACCAGGCGCTGCGCCTCGTACTGCTCGCGCACCACCGCCGCCGCGGCCGACGTCTTGCGGCTCAGCACATCGAGCGCGGCTTGCATGATGGCGACGCGTGCCTGCGCCACTTCGCGGTCGATCGTCGTATCCCGATCGAAGTTGAGCCGGCGCAGCAAGGGCTTCAGGCTCATGCCCTGTAGCACCAGCGTGCCGAGCACGACGGCGAAGGCGGCGAGCACGATCGGATCACGGCCGGGGAAGCCGGCAGGCAGGGCAACGGCCGCGACCAGCGTTACCAGCCCGCGCATGCCGCACCAGCCGACGAGCACGGCGCCGCGAAACGTCGGCGCGTCCCGCCTTTGCTCTTCGCTGTCGAAGCGGGCGACCCGCAGCATCATCGCGACATAACCCAGCACCCACACCAGGCGCGCCACGATGACGGCGGCCAGCACCGCCGCGGCGAAGAGGAAGGCATCGCCCTGCCCATCGCCGGAGAGCCGGCCGACGATCGACCGCGCCTGCAGGCCCATCAGCACGAAAGCCAGAACGTTGAGCACGAACACCGCCGACTCCCAGACCGAATAGGTGCTGACGCGGCGTCTCGCCGACATGCGGCGCGGCCCCGTGCGCGCGATGGTGATGGCATAGACGACGATGGTGATGATGGCCGAAAGGCCGATCCTGTCGGCGATGATCCAGACGGCAAAGGTTCCGGCAAACTGCACGACGGTGCTGCTTGCCGCATCCTCGATGCGGATGAGCGCGAGCAGCGAGATGCGGCCGAACATATAGCCGGCGGCAACGCTGCCGACCGTGGACAGCAGGATTACCGGCACTGCGTCGCTCAACATCACCGAGCCGATCGCGGCCGAAACCGCGATCCGGTAGATCAGCAGCGCCGTGGCGTCGTTGAGCAGGCTCTCGCCCTGCAGGATGGCGGTGAGGCGGTGCGGCACCTTGAACTGGCCGAGCACGGCGCTCGCCGCAACCGCGTCCGGGGGCGCGACGATGGCGCCGAGCGCGATCGCCGCCGCGATCGGCAGGCCCGCCATCTTCCAGCCGACGAAGGCAACGACCACCGTGGTGAAGACGACGGCGCCGAGCGCCAACAGCACCAGCGACAGCCGGTAGCGCTTCAGGTCGCGCAGCGAAGTGTCATAGGCGGCATCGAGAAGAACCGGCGCAATGAACAGCGCCAGCGCCAGTTCCGGATCGATTTCGATGGTCGGCGCGCCAGGCAGGAAGGCGATCCCTGCCCCGGCAAGCGCGAGCAGTGACGGATAGGGGACCTCCAGCCACCGCGACACCGCCGTCAGCGCGACGGCGGTGAGAAGGAGGATAAGGGTGAGCTCGAAAAGCGCCATGGCTCATCGTAGCGGCGAAGCGCGAAGGTTGGCAGTACCCCCGAGGCAGGATGCTGTTGATTGTCCAACGCATCGATATCAGCTGGCCACGCATATCGCACCGGCTTGAGGAGCTTCAGTCCAGTTGGCGCAGGCTGTGTTGAGATTCAGATCAGGCCGAGCCGAAAACGGCGGTTTCCGAGAACCGGAGCGGAGCGTACTTGAAGTACGTGAGCACCGGAAGCGTAGGAAGCCGCCGTTTGCAGGCCGGCCTCACCTGAATATCGACATAGCCTAGTGCAGCACCAGCATATCACCCGACGAGAAGGAGATATCCGCCTTCTGGCCGACGACCGGCGGCGGCGTCGTGGAATTGTTGAAGGTGTCCAACGACACGGTGTTGCCGCCGATGCCGACGCGCACGCGAATGACCGAGCCGAGGAAATGCACTTCGGCGATTTCGCCAGACAGGCTGGTGTCATGACCGGGCTGCCGCGCCAGCGAGATCGCTTCGGGGCGCAGCGCCAGGGACAGCATGTCGCCGGCCTTCGAGCCGTTGAGCTTGCCCTTGAGCGAGACTTCCTGCGCGTTGACCTGCACCTTGCCCGAGGCGGCGTCGGTGACCTTGCCCTCCAGCACGTTGAGCGTGCCGACGAAATTGGCGACGAACTTCGTCGCCGGCCGGTTGTAGATCTCGAAGGGCGTGCCGACCTGCTCGGCCTTGCCGCCATACATCACCGCGATGCGGTCGGAGATCGACAGCGCCTCTTCCTGGTCGTGCGTGACGAAGATGGTGGTGATGTCGAGCTTCTTCTGGATCGAGCGGATTTCCTCGCGCAGCGATACGCGCACCTTGGCGTCCAGCGCCGACAGCGGCTCGTCGAGCAAGAGCAGCTTCGGCTTCGGCGCGATCGCGCGCGCCAGCGCGATGCGCTGCTGCTGGCCGCCCGAGAGCTGGTAGGGATAGCGGTCTGCCATCTGCGGCAGCTTGATGATGTCGAGCATCTCGGCGATGCGCTTGTCGGCATCGGCTTTGGGCATGCCTGCCACCTTCAGTCCGAAGCCGATGTTCTGCGCCACCGTCAGGTTCGGAAACAGCGCGTAGGCCTGGAAGACCATGCCGACATTGCGCTGGTTGGGCTTCAGCCTGGTGATGTCCTTGCCGCTGACGACGATCTTGCCGGCCGACGGCTCCTCGAAACCGGCGACCATGCGCAGCACCGTCGTCTTGCCGCAGCCGGACGGGCCGAGGAAAGAGACGAACTCTCCCGGCTCGACGTCGAGATTGAAATCCTGCACCACGGTGGTGGCGCCGAAGGACTTTCGCACATGCTGAATGGAGAGGAACGGCTCGGCCATGGCTTTGACTTTCAGTTCGGGCGGTTCGCCGATTTCGGCGCGAAACGCGACAGGATCTGGATCAGCGACATGCAGCCCCAGGTGATGGCAAAGGCGATGATGGCAAGCGCCGCCGGCTCATAGGCGCGGTTGGCGCCGATATTCTGCAGGTACGGCCCGAACGCTGGCCGGTTGAGCAGGCTGGCCATCGTGAACTCGCCGATGACGATCGCGAAGGTGAGAAAGGCGCCCGACAGAACCGCGATCAGCACATTGGGAAGGATGACCCGGGTGATGATCGTGGACCAGCCCGCGCCGAGGATCTGTGCCGCTTCGGTCAGCGTGCGCACATCGATGGTGCGCAGGCCCGTATCCACTGCCCTGTACATATAGGGCAGCGCCAATGTCGCGTAGCCGATGACCAGCAGGGCGTTGGTCGCGGTGTCATTCGCCAGGAAGGGCAGCGGCGAGTTCGAGCCATACATGCGGATATAGCCGAAGACGATGACGATGGCCGGAATGACCAGCGGCAACAGCGTGACGAATTCCACGATGGGCCTGAGCTGCGGCAGGCGCAGCCGGATCCAGTAGGCGGCCGGCACCACGACCAGCACGCCGAGGATGATGGTGAAGATGGCGGCGATCACCGAATACATGAAGGTCGCCTGGAAGCGCGCGTCGCCCAACACGATTTGGTAGGCGTCGAAGGAATAGGCGCCGCGCCGCATGCGCATGGAGAATTCCACCGTCGCGATCAGCGGGATGAAGAAATAGGCCGCGCCAAGGGTGAAGACGACCCAAGCCCAGAAGCGTCCGGTCTTCATTTCAGCCACCTCTCGGATCGGGTCCGAAACCAGATGTAGAAGACATTGGCGAGGCCGGTGATGACGATCATGCCGAAGGCGATCGCATAGCCGAGATGCGCATTGTGCAGCACGTCGCCGCGGATCTGCGCATAGAGCAGGATCGGCACGATGTTGAGCGAGGAGCCGGTCAGCGCATAGGCGGTGGCAATCGCCCCGAAGGCGTTGGCGAACAGCAGGATAACGGTGCCTAGGAAGCTCGGCCAGATCACCGGAATGACGACCATGCGCCAGTATTGCGCCGTGGTGGCGCCAAGTGTCGCGGCGGCCTCGCCCCATTCCTTCTTCAGGCCGTCGATCGCCGGCACGATGATCACCACCATCAATGGGATCTGGAAATAGACATAGGTCAGCGTCAGGCCCCAGAACGAAAGGATGTTGAAGCCATGCGCGTAGATGTTGAGGCCAAACAGGGTGTTCAGGATCACCGTCGCGAGACCGAGTCGGCCAAGCGTGGCGAGGAAGGCAAAGGCCAGAGGGACGCCGGCGAAATTGGAGGCTACCCCGGAAAAGGTCAGTGTCGCCGACCGTATCCAGTTGGGTAGGCCGCCGCGCACGATGGCGATCGCGATTGCCAGGCCGGCAAATGCGCCGATAAGCGCCGAAGCCAGGCTGACCTTGATCGAGATCCAGTAGGCGGCAACGATATTTGGCTCTGACAGGGCGATGAGATTTTCCAGCGTGAACTCACCAGCCTCGTTCTGGAACGCGCCCAGCATCAGGTAGAGCGTGGGCAGGATGAGGAACATGACGGCGAAGATGAAGAAGGGCGCAACGCCGATCCATTGCGTAGGCAGCCGCAACGCGCGCGCTTCGCTGGGCGGCGCGGTCTTTCCCGCAATTGTCTGGTCGGAAAGCGAGAGATCGGTCATGCGCCGGCTACCGTCTGTGAGAAGAGCCGGGCGGCCAGAGCCGCCCGGTCGTATCATTCTGCTACTTCACGTTGGCGCCGACAGTGGCGTCCCAATTCTTGGTGATCGCCTCCTTGGCCTTGCCCTGCTCATCGAGGGTCGGGAACACGGCCGATGCATAGGCTTCTGCCGGCGGCAGCTTGGCCATCACGTCGGCCGGGAGCTTGCCGTTCTTGGCGAGGTCGTTGAAGCGGATCGGATGGCAGTAACCCTTCAGCCAGCCGATCTGACCCTCGTCGGAGTAAAGATACTCGAGCCAGAGCTTGGCGGCATTCGGATGCGGCGCATAAGCGCTGATCGCCTGCACATAGACGCCAGCGACGACGCCGGTCTTCGGCACGACGACGTCGACCGGCGGGTTGCCCTTCAGCGTGTCGCGGCCAGCAAGCGCGTTGTAGTCCCAGGTGACCAGGATCGGGGTCTGGCCTTGGGCAAGCGTCGCCGGCTTGCCGATGACCGGAACGAAATTGCCGGCGGCGTTGAGCTTCTTGAAGAAATCGAGACCTGCCGTGCCCGCTGCTTCACCAGCAGCAGCACCGCCGGCCAGGCCGGCCGCGTAGACCGCTTGGATCGCCTGGTTCGAGGCGCGCGGATCACCGGCAAGTGCGACGGTGTTGGCGTAATCCGACTTCAGCAGGTCGGCCCAGTCAGCCGGAGCTTGCTTCACAAGATCCTTGTTCACCAGGAAGGACAGCACGCCGTAATAGTCGCCGGTCCAAAAGCCATCGGCATCCTTGGCGCTGTCCGGGATCGAATCCCAGGTCGATACTTTGTAAGCCTGGATCAGGCCGTCTTTCTTGGCGGTCGGGCCGAAGGAGAGACCGACGTCGATGACGTCGGGCGCCTGCGGGCCCTTGTTGTCCTTGTTGGCCTTGATCGCCTCGACCTCGTCGCCGGAACCGGCATCGGGGTTGAGCTCGTTGACGGTGATATCTGGATACTTAGCCTTGAAAGCGTCGATCACTGCCCCGTAGCCGCACCAGTCATGCGGAAGCGCGATGACAGTCAGCTGGCCTTCAGCCTTCGCGGCCTTGACGAGATCGTCCATCGAATCCGCGGACGAAATCATCGTCGACGCGAAGAGCGCCGCGGCCGAGAGGGAAAGCACCTTCCCCGTGAACTTGAACATGTGTTCTCTCCGTTGAACTGGCGCTGTTGGGCGCCTGCGATGCGGGTACCGTTTTCGTGTGACAGCCAGATGAAGGCTTTTTGAAACCCGAGCCCCGCGGCACAAAAAGTTAACTCTTTTTAACGGGCTGTCGCAATTAGCCCGCACTTAATTTTCCGGCTAATGGTTAGTTGCCTTGCCTTTTGCCCCCTCTCCTTTTTCCTTAGATATCGTCTTGTTCAACTTTTCGGCATCCGAAGCCGGCTCTCATACGGACCCTGCGATCGCGTTTTCGAGCAGCGTCAGCGCAGCCTTCTTGGTGAGCTTGACCGGGTTGCCGCCCGCGGTCGGGTCGACCACCGCCATGTCGGCGATCAGGCCCTTGCGCTTCTTGTCCATGTCGAGGCCCTTGATCAGGCCTGGCAGAGCATGCGGCACCTTGAGTTCCTTGCGCAGCTTGACGATCGCCTTGGCGAAACCGTCGAAGCCGCCCTTGATGCCGCAATAGGCGGCGAGCCGGGCGATACGCTCATCGATCGCCTCGCGGTTGAAGGCGAGCACATAGGGCATGAACACCGCGTTGGTCATGCCGTGATGGGTGTCGTAGAGCGCGCCGATCGGGTGCGACAGCGAGTGGATGGCCCCCAGTCCCTTCTGGAAGGCGGCGGCGCCCATGGCGGCGGCGCTCATCATATGCGCGCGGGCGACCAGATCCTTGCCGTTGGCGAAGGCCTTGGGCAGGTTCTCGAACACCAGCCGGATCCCTTCCACCGCGATGCCGTCGGCCATCGGATGATAGCCCGGCGCGCAATAGGCCTCGAGGCAGTGGGCTAAAGCGTCCATGCCGGTGCCGGCGGTGATGAAGGCAGGCATGCCGACCGAGAGTTCCGGGTCGGCGATGACGATCGCGGGCAGGAGCTTCGGGTGGAAGATGACCTTCTTGGTGTGGGTTTCCTCGTTGGTGATGACGCCTGCGCGCCCCACTTCCGAGCCGGTGCCGGCGGTGGTCGGCACCGCGATGATCGGCGCGATCGCATCCGAATTGGCGCGCGTCCACCAGTCGCCGATATCCTCGAAATCCCACACCGGCCGCGTCTGCCCGGCCTGGAAAGCGATCAGCTTGCCGAGGTCGAGCGCCGAGCCGCCGCCGAAGGCGATGACGCCGTCATGCTTGCCCTTCTTGAAAACCGCGATACCGGCGGTGAGGTTGGAGTCCACCGGGTTTGGCTTCACCTCGGAGAACACGCCATAGGGCACCTTGGCCTCATCGAGGATCTTCAGCGTCGAGGCGACGACCGGCAGCTTCGCCAGGCCCGGATCGGTGACGAAGAGCGGCCGCTTGATGCCGGTCGCCGCCAGCACGTCCGGCAATTCCTTGATGCGCCCGGCGCCGAAGCGGACGGTGGTGGGGTAGTTCCATTTGGAGATGAGCTTGGACATTTTCCGTCTTTCGAGAATCAGATGGCTTCGCGCAGGTGGTAGGATTTCGGCCGGGTCAGGTTGTCGTAGCCTATTGCCGACAGTGCGGCGCCCTTGCCGGTGTCCTTGACGCCGGTCCAGACCAGCGCCGGATCGAGATAATCGCAGCGGTTCATGAACACGGTGCCGGTTTCGACGCGGTCGCCGATCGCCATCGCGCGCTCGGTGTCGCGCGTCCAGATCGAGGCCGTCAGCCCATAGGGGCTGTCGTTCATCAGCGCGATCGCCTCCTCGTCGTTGCGCACCTTCACGATGCCGACGATCGGCCCGAAACTTTCCTCGCGCATGACACTCATCTGGTGGTCGACGTCGGTCAGCACTTCCGGCGCCAGATAGGGCGAGCCCGCTCTGTCGTTCTCGACCTTCATGTTGACATGCGCCTTGGCGCCCTTGCGCAGCGCCTCGGCCTTCTGCTCGCGGATCAGGTCGGCGAAGCGCGCCTGCGCCATCGGCCCCATGGTGGTCGCCTCCTCCAGCGGATTGCCGACGACATAGTTCTTGGTCTCGGCGACAAAGCCTTCGACGAACTCGTCATAGACCTTCTCGTGCACATAGACGCGCTCGATGCCGCAGCAGCATTGGCCGGAATTAAAGAAGGCGCCGTCGACGAGGTTGGCGACAGCATGGTCCATCTTGGCGTCGGGCAAAACATAGGCCGGGTCCTTGCCGCCGAGCTCGAGCCCGAGCGTCATGAAAGTGCCTGCCGCCGCCTTCTCGATGGCGCGGCCGCCGGCGACCGAACCGGTGAAGTTGACATGGTCGATCTTGCCGGAGCCGAGCAGTTTCTCGGTCTGGGCGTGGTTCATGACCAGGTTCTGGAACAGGTCCTTGGGCAGGCCCGCCTTGTCGAAGGCTTGGCTGAAACGTTCGCCGACCAGCAGCGTCTGCGCCGCATGCTTGAGGATGACGGCACTTCCAGCCATCAGCGCCGGCACGATGGTGTTGACCGCTGTGAGATAGGGATAGTTCCACGGTGCGATCACAAGGACGACGCCGAGCGGCACCTTCTTCACGTAGCGGCGAAAACCGTCCTTCGGATTGGAGGCCATGACCGGCTTCAGCGCCTGTTCGGCGATCTCGACCATGTAATTAGTGCGTTCCTTGACGCCGCCGAACTCGCCGCCATAGCGCACCGGACGGCCCATCTGCCAGGCGATCTCCGGCACGATCTCGTCGGTCATCGCAACCAGAGCCTCGAGCATTGCCAGCATATATTTGCCGCGCTCGACGACCGGCGTCTCGGCCCACTTTTCCTGCGCGGCTTTGGCGCGCTCCACCGCTGCGTTGATCGCCTGGTCGGTCGCGACCGGCCGCTCGGCATAGATCGAGCCGTCGATGGGGGATTTCAGTTTGACCGTTTCGGTCATTTCTTCCTCGCAGTTTTACAATAATCGAAAATCAGATGGCGTGGCGCCGCCCCTCATGCGCCTGCCGGCACCTTCTCCCCGCATAAGTGACAGGGAGAAGGGAGAGGCTCGGCACCGGCACCCCCCTCTCTCCCGTTCTTCACGGGGAGAGGGGAGTGAGGGGGCGGCGCACCGTTGCCAAAGTACCCTAGTACCGCTCGAACCCCCGGTGCAGTTCCCAATCCGTAATCCGGCGGTCGTATTCGAACTGCTCCCAGCGGGCGGTGTGGACGTAGTGTTCGACCACGTCTTCGCCGAAAGCCTGCTTCAGCATTGTGGAGTTCACCAGCGTCTCGGCGGCATCGCGCAGGGTCTTCGGGATTTCCGGTAGTTGCGACGCCTGATAGGCGTCGCCGACGAAGGGCTTCTGCAGTTCCAGCTTCTCATCGATGCCGGCAAGGCCGGCGGCGATCAATGCCGCGAAAGCGAGATAGGGATTGAGGTCGGCGCCGCCGATGCGGCACTCCATGCGGATGCCCTTGGTGCCTTCGCCGCAGAGCCGGAAGCCGGCGGTGCGATTGTCCTCGCTCCACATGATCTTGGTCGGCGCGAAGGTCCCGGCCTGGAAGCGCTTGTATGAGTTGATATAGGGCGCCAGGAACCAGGTGAACTCCTTGGCGTATTTGAGCTGTCCCGCCGCCCATTGCTGGCCGAGCGTCGACAGCGTCCACTCCGCATTTTTGTCGAAGAACAGCGGCGTTTTGCCGTCGGCGCTCCACAGCGAATTGTGGATGTGGCTGGAATTGCCGGCGAGCCCGTAATTGTACTTGGCCATGAAGGAGATGGCCTTGCCTTCGGAATCGGCGATCTCCTTGGCGCCGTTCTTCAGGATGACGTGGCGGTCGGCCATCTCGAGCGCCTCGGCATAGCGCACATTGATTTCTTCCTGGCCGGGTCCCCACTCGCCCTTGGAATTCTCGATCGGGATGCCCGCTGCCTCCATCTCGTTGCGAAGTCGGCGCATGACGCCTTCTTCCTTGGTGGTGATGCCGATCTGGTAGTCGCCGATATAGGGCGAGGCCGAGTCGAGGCCCAGCCAGTGCTTCTTGCGGGCGGAATCGTAAGTCTCGTTGAACAGGTAGAATTCGAGCTCGGAGGCGAAGTAGCCGATATAGCCGCGCTCACTCAGCCGCTTGACCTGCTTCTTCAGGATCGCGCGCGGCGAATGCGCCAGGTCCTCATGATCGTGATGATCGAGCACGTCGCAAATGACCAGCGCCGTCTTCTCGAGCCAGGGAATCCGTCGCAGCGTCGAAAGGTCGGGCTTCATGACGAAGTCGCCATAGCCCTTCGACCAGCTCGCCGCCTTGTAGCCGGGCACCGGCTCCATATCGATGTCGCAGGCCAGCAGATAGTTGCAGCCATGCGTCTCACCATGCGCGGAATCGACGAAATACTGGGCCAGGAAGCGCTTTCCGGCGAGCCGGCCCTGCATGTCGACGATGCAGGCCAGCACGGTGTCGATCTCGCCCTTCGAGACCGCTTCCTTCAACTGATCGAACGAGAAATTCCCGGCCATTCCTTTGGCGCTCCAGTGGTCGATTGAACGAGAGGAACCATGGCCGGCGCGGGGGCCGGCCATGGCCATGAACGAGGTGTCAGTTGCCGGTCTCGCCAACCGCAACTTCGGCTGCCTTGATCGCCGCCTGGCGCTTGGCGATCTCGTCGCCGATCGGCGGACCCTGGAAGCGACGGTTCTCGAAGCCGTACCAGAGCACAGCGGTCAGCACGAGGAAGCCGACGGTGATGTAGAGCACCTTGTCGTTCGGCGGCTGGACGGCGATGTAGAAGATGATTGCCATGCCGACGACCGACAGCACGCAAAACAGCTTGAACAGCCCGGCGCCGAGATTCCAAGGACCAGGATTCGGCCATTTGGCGGTTCCGAAAGTCAGCATGCCGAGCACAATCGGGATCGTGAAAGACAGGAACAGGAACACCAGCGTCGAGTTGACGACGATGGTGTAGATGTTGGTGCCGCCGATCGAGATGAACTGGGCAAGGAACACATAGATGATCTCGAGGATCGAGGCCGTCCAGATCGCATGGACCGGCGTGCGCCAGGCCGGGCTGACCTTGGCCAGCGATGCCGATCCGACGGGCATGCCGCCGTCGCGCGAGAAGGCGAAAAGCATGCGCGACGCCGAGGTCACGGTGGCAAGGCCGCAGAGGAACTGCGAGATCAGGATGGCAAAATAGAGCAGTTCCTTGAGCCAGACCGGCAGGATCGTGTCCATCGTCGAGAAGAAGACGCTCCAGCCCTGCTTGGCGCCGGCCGCCAGATCAGGGATCGCCAGCGTGATAGCGCAGACCATCGCCCAGCCGATCAGCGACGACCACAGCACCGACGAAATGATTGCTCTCGGAACGGAATGCGCGGCCTTCAGCGTTTCCTCCGAGGTATGCGCCGACGCGTCATATCCGGTGATGGTGTAGACCGGCAGCAGCAGGCAGAGCAGGAACAGATAGGTCAAGGAATCCGACTGCGGGAAAACCCCGCCGCCAGCGTCACCGGAATAATTGGTGAACGTCCAAAGCCTGGTGACGTCGATTGCCGGGGCAAACACCAGGCAGGCGACGATAAGCACCGCCGTTGCGCCAAGGATCAGGAAGCCGGAAGCGTCGGTCAGCATGGCGGTCAGCTTGATGCCGAAGTGATTGCAGATCGCCTGGATCACAGTGATGAGGGCGACAAATCCAACTATCTCGCCTGGGGTGCCGGACATGCCGAACCAGCTTCCGAACGTACCGACGAAGAAGAAGGCGGTGCCGATGTTGATGGCGCCCAACACGGTGATCAGGCCAAGCAGGTTGAGCCAGGCGGTCAGCCAGCCGGTGAAGCGGTTTCCGAGGATCGACGACCAGTGGTAGAGGCCGCCCGCTGTCGGAAACGCCGAAGCGATCTGCGCCATGGCGAGAGCGAAAAATCCGGATACGGCGCAGCCGACGATCCAGCCGATGCCGGCGCCGGCGCCGCCGATCGACGAGATGGCCTGGGCGAAGGAATTGATGCCGCCCGACAGGATGCAGATGATCGAGAATGAGATCGCGAAGTTCGAGAAGCGGCTCATGCTTCGCGACAGTTCCTGGGCATAGCCCATTCCGTGGAGAACCTTCAGGTCCTCGTGCTTGTCGACTTCTGTGTAGTCTTGCGCTGACATTATTGGTCCCCTTTAGTTCTTAGCTGGCCGATTGAACTGACTTTCCCATTGCGCGTTGTCGGGAGCCCCTGGCCTCCTCGGGCTCCAGATTCGAAAATATGCCGGTGAGCAGATCCGCCCATTTCCGCTGCCCGGTTTCGCCGGAGATTTCGTCGTTGCGGATCTCGATCATCGCGCAGGCAAGGCCGCGCGAGCGCGCATGCCGTTCCAGCGTGAAATAAACACGGTCGGCCGGCGAATAGGGTTCGTTGACGCCGACGGTGACGCCGGCAAGGCGCTGCAGCGCCGATACCAGCGGTGCCGCCAGCCTGCGGTCGTCGTCGTGGATGATGCCGATATGCCAGGGCCGGCTCTTGCCCTTGTAGACCGGCGTGAAGGAATGCACCGACACCAGCCGCGTCTCCTGGCCGCGCGCCATCCGCTCGTCGATGAGGCGGGCAATGGTGTCGTGGAACGGCCGCCAGGCCAGGTCGATCCGCGCGGCGCGCTGCTTTTCCGAAAGACCGGTGTTGCCCGGGATGGCCGTCGTTTCGCTGACCGGCGGCACGAGGTCGGGCGCATCGAGCGGCCGGTTGCAGTCGATCACCAGCCGCGAGATGCGGGTCTCGACCAGCGTGGCGTCGAGCGCATCGGCCATGCGGCTGGCGACAGGCAGCGCGCCCGGATCCCAGGCGATGTGGCGGGAAAGGTCCTCGACGGGCAGGCCGAGCGTTCCGAACTCGGCGGGCAGGAAATTCGAGGCATGGTCGCAAGTGAGGACGAATGGACTCGAGCCGCCGGGGTTGCTCACCCTCACGGTCTCCGACGGTGCAAGGCTGGCGAGCCGTGCCTTCTCCATACTGCCGTCCCCTGGGGAGCGCTGTATCTTATGTTACGTATTTTGCCTCATTGCGTCCCGGTGAATGATTTCATACACTTTATCCGGCTTTGTCAAACGCGAATTCCGGAAAACGGCGGCGGCGGGTCAACAGGCGGGGGAAAACATGATTTCCAGTATTGCCGAACTGATCTCGGACCGCATCGGCGCCATGCCCGCGGGCGAGCGCCGCGCCGCGCAGACGCTGATTGCCAACTATCCGCTGACCGGGTTGAAGACGGTGGCCGAGTTCTCGACTGCGGCGGGAGTCTCATCGCCGACGATCCTGCGTTTCGTCGCGAGATTGGGCTTCCAGAACTATCCCGAATTCCAGTCGGCGCTACAGGATGAACTGGCAGCGCAACTGCAGTCGCCGGCGTCACGCACGCTCAACCCGGCGTCGCCTGCCGGCGGCGGCGCCGTATCGCCGATGCTGGAGGCGACGCTCGACAACATGCGCGAGACGTTCCGGCACCTCTCCGACAAGCAGCTGGCCGACATCGCCGGAAGGCTTGCCGAGCGGCGCGGCAAGACCTTCCTGATCGGCGGACGCTTCACCGATCCGCTGGCGCGCTACATGGCCGCCCACCTCGCCATCATCCAGCCTGATGTCTACCACCTCGCCGGCCAGGAGAGCATCTGGCGCGACCGGCTGATCGACATGGGCAAGCGCGACGTCCTGGTGATCTTCGACATCAGGCGCTACCAGGAGAGCCTGATCCGCTTTGCCGAGAAGGCGCATGAGCGCGGCGTGCAGATCGTGCTCTTCACCGACCAATGGCTGTC
The DNA here is from genome assembly GCF_003999155.2 of Mesorhizobium sp. M1D.F.Ca.ET.231.01.1.1. Taxonomy (NCBI): domain Bacteria; kingdom Pseudomonadati; phylum Pseudomonadota; class Alphaproteobacteria; order Hyphomicrobiales; family Phyllobacteriaceae; genus Mesorhizobium; species Mesorhizobium sp. M1D.F.Ca.ET.231.01.1.1. The sequence goes on along the minus strand of NZ_RZOZ02000004.1, from coordinate 353,581 downwards.
GCCGATCGCCCGCTTCGCCCGCCATGTGATCGCCGGGCGCACCGCCGTGCCTTCGGCCTGGGATTCGTCCGCCGCCCTCTTCGTCGTCGCCGAAACGCTGATCGGCGCGGTCACCAGGCAGCTCGAAGCCGCCGGCGCCAAACGCATCCGCGACCTGGAGAGCCTGCGCTGAGCGGTCGCCAATCCGAGTAGCCGCTACGGCTTGATGAACACTTTCCCGTTCGGCTTGGCCAACTCGGCCGGCAGCCGGGCCATCGCCTCGTCCAGCGGCACCACCGCCGTCACGTCGGTCGACCAGCGCCCGTCGGAAAAGCGCTTCTGCGCTTCCAGCACCGCCGGACCGAGACGGTCGCGGAACTGCCGCATCCATTCGGCCAGCCAGAAGCCTTCGACGCGCTTGTGCTGGAAGATCAGCTGGCCTGGCTCGCGGATGACGGTCGGCTCGGCATCGAGCCGGCCATAGACGATCCAGCGCGAACGCTTCGGCATGGCATTGAAGATGGCGGAAGCCAGCGGGCCGGTGACAGCGTCGAGGAAGACGCGCGGCTGCTCGGCCTTTATCGCCTCGCGCAGCGCCGTCTCGAAATCCGCCGCCTTCTCGTTGAGCACATGGGCGGCGCCAAGTTCCTTCAGCAAAGGAATCTGCTCGTCGCGGCGCACGGTGACGATCGGCCGGAAACCTTCCTCCTTCGCCAGGCCGATGATCAGCTTGCAGAGTTGGCTGGCGCCGGCGGTCATGATGAAGGCCTTATCGCCTTCCTGCTTGACGATGTCGAACATGGCGAGCGCGGTCAGCGGATTGACGATCATCGCCGCGGCGTCCTCGTCGCCCACCGTGTCGAGCAGCGGAATGCAGGACGCAGCCTCGGCGACCGCATATTCTGCCCATGCGCCCCAGTTCGACACACCGGTGGCGAAGGCGACGCGCTTTCCCTCCAGGCTCTTGGCATACGGGTCATTGCCGGTGGCGACGACGATGCCGACGCCTTCGAAGCCGGCCGGCTGGCCTTTCACCCGCGGCTGGCCGTATTGGCCTTTGATGAAAGCGATATCGGACGGGTTGATCGAGGCGAGGTTGACCTTGATCAGGGCCTGGGTCGGGCCGGGTGTCGGCAAGGCGATGCTTCCGGGCTGGAGATAAGGTTCCGTCGCCTCCAGCGCGCCGGCCGAAGGTGTCCTGGTGTAGCCGTCGCCGACGAGCAGCAAGGCCTTCATTTCCGATGGAAGCGCCATGATGGTCAAACCTTTTCCTGGGTGTATTTCCTGAGCTCGGCGCGCGCCACCTGCCGCCGGTGCACCGCGTCCGGTCCATCGGCGAGCCGCAGGGTTCTCAGATGCGTCCACGAACGGGCGAGCGGCGTGTCCTGGCTTATGCCCTGCGCGCCGAACATCTGCACCGCCTCGTCGGTGACCTTGAGCGCGACGCGCGGCGCGACGACCTTGATCTGGCTGATCCACGGGGCTGCGGCGCGCGCATCGCCCTGGTCGATCATCCACGCCGCCTTGAGGCACAGGAGCCGTGCCATCTCGATCTCCATGCGGCACTCGGCGATGATGTCGAAATTGGCGCCGAGCCTGGCCAGCGGCTGGCCGAAGGCCTCGCGCCGCACCGAACGCTGGCACAGCATCTCCAGCGCCATCTCGGCCTGGCCGATGGCGCGCATGCAGTGATGGATGCGGCCCGGCCCCAGCCGCCCTTGCGAAATCTCGAATCCCCTGCCCTCGCCGAGGATCAGGTTCGCCGCCGGCACCCGAACATCCTCGAACCTCAGATGCATATGGCCATGCGGCGCGTCGTCATCGCCATAGACCTGCATGGGTCGCAGCTTGGTGATGCCCTTGCTGTCGGAAGGCACCAGGATCATCGAATGCCGGCGATGCTGCGGCTCCTCTTCAGATCCGGTCCGGACCATGACGATGTAGATGGCGCAGCGCGGGTCGCCGGCGCCCGAAGCCCACCATTTCTCGCCGTTGAGCACGTAATCGTCGCCGCGCCGCTCGCAGCGCATCGAAATGTTTGTGGCGTCCGAGGAGGCGACGTCCGGCTCGGTCATCAGATAGGCAGAGCGGATCTTCCCCTCGAGCAGCGGCTCCAGCCATTCCCGCTTGTGCTCCTCCGAGCCGTGGCGCTCCAGCACCTCCATGTTGCCGGTGTCGGGCGCCGAGCAGTTGAAGGTCTCGGCGCCGAGATGCGCCTTGCCCATCTCCTCCGCCAGATAGGCGTATTCGACCGTCGACAGGCCGTAGCCGCGCTTGGAATCGGTGAGCCAGAAATTCCACAGGCCGCGCTCCCGGGCCGTCTTCTTCAGCCCTTCGAGGATTTCGGTCTGTCTGGCCGTGTAGGCCCAGCGGTCGCCGTTCCTGCCGACCTCGGCCAGAAATTCCTCGCCAAGCGGCGCGATCTCGTCGCGCACCATCGCCGCCACGCGCTGGTGGATCGGCTTCAGCCGCTCGGTCATGCCGAGATTCATGTCCGCCATCGGTTCCGGCCCTTTCGCTTCTTTACCCGTGGCAAGGATGACCGTACTTCGGCTAGCCTTGTCAACGCGAGTCCTTCGGTTCGGCCGGGACGCGCCACGTGGGAGGAATTTGGATGAGCTATCTCGACAGGCTGTTCTCGGTCGCCGACAAGACCGCGCTGGTGACCGGCGCCGCGACCGGCATCGGCCGCATGGTCGCGACCGGATTGGTGCGGGCGGGCGCCACCGTGATGATCGCCTCGCGCAAGGGCGAAGACTGCCTGCGCGTCGCCAGCGAGCTCAACGCGCTGGGCGGCGCCGGGCGGGCCGAAGGGTTTGCCGGCGACGTGTCCAGCGAGGCGGGCATCGCCGCCTTGGTCGCCGAGGTCAAGGTGCGCACCGACCGGCTGCACATCCTGGTCAATAATGCCGGCATTTCCTGGGGCGCGCCGCTGGAGGAGTTTCCCTATCACGCCTGGGCCAAGGTGTTCGGCGTCAACGTCACCGCCGTCTTCCACCTGACCCGCGACCTGCTGCCGCTTCTCGACGCCGCCGCAAGCGACGAGGACCCGGCCCGCGTGATCAATCTTGGCTCGGTGATGGGCACCCAGCCGCTGGCCGACGATGCCTATTCCTACACCGCCTCCAAGGCTGCGGTGCATCACCTGACGCGCACGCTGGCGATCGAATTCGCCGCCCGCCGCATTACCGTCAACGCCTTTGCCCCCGGCCCCTTCCAGAGCCGGATGACGGCCTTTGCCACCGCCACGGAGGAGCAGGCGAAACATGTCGGTAACCATGTTCCGCTCGGCCGTATCGGCGTGGCGGATGACATTGCCGGCGCAACGCTCTATTTGTGCAGCCGTGCCGGAAGCTATGTCACCGGCGCCATCCTGCCGATCGACGGCGGCCAGTCGGTGCAGCACGGGATGACATTGTTCAAGGAATGAAGCGCTCGCTATCCGGGCGGGGGTGCGGAGGACGTCAGCGTGGAACCGATCAGTCTCGATACGCTTCTGGCCAGCGTCGGCAAGGAAGTCGGCGTGTCGCCCTGGCGCACGGTCACCCAGCGCATGATCGACCAGTTCGCCGACGCCACCGACGACCACCAGTTCATCCATTGCGATCCGGAGCGCGCCGCGCGCGAGACGCCGTTCGGCGGCACCATCGCGCATGGCTTCCTGTCGCTGTCGCTGCTGTCGGCCATGACCTTCGAGACCATGCCGCCGATCGAAAACGCCAAGATGGGCGTCAACCATGGTTTCGACACACTGCGCTTCCTGGCGCCGGTCAAGACCGGTTCGCGCATCCGCACCCACTTCGTGCTGGCCGACGTCAAGGTGCGGCCGTCCGGATGGGTGCAGACGGCGCATGACGTCACCATCGAGATCGAAGGATCGAAGAAGCCGGCGCTGACGGCGCGCTGGCTGACGCTGACGCTGATCGAGCGTCAGCCTGAGACCGCATGAGCGGCGACGCCAACGCGCTAAACCAGGGAGCGCTTGCGCCCTACCTCGAGGCGCATATCCCGGGCTTTGCCGGGCTTTCCGCGATCGAAAAGTTCAAGTCCGGACAGTCGAACCCGACCTATCTGCTCACCGCCGCGAGCGGCCGCTACGTGCTGCGCGCCAAGCCGCCGGGGCAGCTGCTGAAATCGGCGCACCAGGTCGACCGTGAATTCCGGGTCATGCAGGCGCTTGGCCCGACCGCCGTGCCGGTGCCGCGCATGCTGCATCTGTCCGGTGAGGGCTCCCCGATCGGCCGCATGTTCTATGTCATGGAGTTCCTCGACGGCCGCATCTTCTGGGATCCCTCATTGCCGGACGCATCCGGCAATGATGAGCGTGCCGCTATCTACGACGCCATGAATGCGACGCTTGCCGCCCTGCACGACGTCGATGTCGAGGCCGTGGGCCTAAGCGATTTCGGCAAGCCCGGCAGCTATTTCGAGCGCCAGTTCGCCCGCTGGACCAGCCAGTATCGCGCTTCCGAGACCGAAGAGATCGCCGACATGGACCGGCTGATCGCCTGGCTGGAGACCCACATGCCGGCCGATGACGGCCGCGTCTCCCTGGTGCATGGCGACTACCGGCTGGACAACATGATCTTGGCCAAGGACGAGCCGAAGGTCATCGCCGTGCTCGACTGGGAGCTGTCGACGCTCGGCCATCCCTTCGCCGACCTCGCCTATCAATGCATGCAGTGGCGCCTGCCTAACGCGTCCGGCTTTCGCGGCCTTGACGGCGTCGACCGCGCCACTCTCGGCCTACCTTCCGAGGCCGCCTATGTCGCCGCCTACTGCCGCCGGCGCTGCATCGACGGCATCGGCAACTGGACCTTCTTCCTTGCCTTCTCCTTCTTCCGGCTGGCGGCAATCTGCCAGGGCGTCTACCGCCGCGCGCTGGACGGCAATGCCTCCAATCCGGAGAAGGCCAAGACCTATGGCGAGGCGGTGAAGCTGCTCGCCGCGCTTGCGGTGGAGTTGATCGACAGTAAGGGTTGAGCAAGGAGGGCTGCCCATGGGTCGTTTCGATGGAGCAACGGTGCTGATTACCGGTGCGACCGGCGGCCTCGGCAGCGCCGCGGCCAAAGCCTTCGCCGCCGAGGGCGCGCGGCTGGTCCTTTCCGATCTCGACGAAGCGGCGCTCGGCGATTTCGCGGCTACGCTTGGCGCCAAGACCGCGCTGCTTGCCGGCAACATCGCCGACGAGAAGCTATCCGAGGATCTGGTGAAGCTGGCGGTGCAGGAATTCGGCCGACTGGACATTGCCGTCAACAATGCCGGCATCGTGCACGCTTTCGTGCGCCTGCCGCAGGTGACCTCGCAGGAAGCGCGCCGGGTGCTCGAGGTCGACCTGCTCGGCGTCTTCTACGCCATGAAGCACCAGATCCCGCAGATGGAGCGCCAGTTCAAGGAAAGCGGCAAGGGCGGCGCCATCGTCAACATCGCCTCGGTCGCCGGTCTCTCCGGCGCGCCGAAGCTGTCGGTCTACGCCGCCGCCAAGCATGGCGTGATGGGACTGACACGGTCGGCTGCGGTCGAATACGCCCGCAAGGGGATACGCATTAACGCGGTCTGCCCGGCGCACACCAGGACGGCAATGGTCGACGGCTTCGTGCGTTCCACCGGCGCGCCGGAGGCGGAAGCGCTTGCCGATATCACCCGCGGCGTGCCGATGAAGCGCGTCGGCGAAGTGGACGAGATCGTGACCGGCATCCTCTATCTCGCCGACCCCGCCAATTCCTTCATGACCGGCCACGCGCTGGCGCTTGACGGCGGCATCGGCGCGATCTGATTTCGGAAAAGCGGTCCGGAATTGCGTCGGAACAATGCGTTGGGGCGTACCTTGGGGAACCAGGCCGCTCCCTTGTCCGTTCCCGTACAGCGTATATAACTTCGTCAGGCAACCAATCAAAAAGGCAGGCGGACATTGCCGCTGAGCGTTCAGAAACGCCGCGAGAAGCAGAAAGCCGAGCTTCGCTCCGAACTGGTCGACGCGGCCCACAAGCTCGTCCAGGAAGAAGGCTACGAGGGCCTCACCATCCGCAAGCTGGCCAAGCGGGTCGGCTACGCGCCGATGTCGGTCTATTCCTATTTCGCCGACAAGCAGGACATCCTGTTCGCGCTGGCCGAGGACGCCTTCGAGACGCTTGCCCGTCGCATCGAGGAGCATTCCTCCGATGACCCGATCGAGGCGCTGCGGGCGGTGATGACCGAATACGCAGCCTTCGGGCTCGGCAATCCCAATGAGTACCGCACCGTCTTCATGACCGAGAAGACCAAGCTGCCGGAAGGCCGCAGCTACGAGGACATGGAAGAGGGCAACCCGGCGATGAAGGTGCTGATCACAAGGGTCGAGGCCTGCGTCGCCGCCGGCAAGCTCAAGGGCGACCCCCGCGCCATCGCCACCATGCTGTGGACCGTCGGCCACGGTACGATCTCGCTGCTGATCACCTTTCCCTTCTATCCGTTCGGCGATCCCCAGGCCTATGTGAAGCGGATGTGCGACTTCATGCTGGCCTCGTTGTCGGCACAGGACATACCCCCGCTCACCGAAACGCCCGTCAACTGCTGATCGGCCATCTTTGACCGTTTTGCCATCCGATCGCTTGATCCGCGGCGGCGAATTCCTACGTTCAAGAAAATTTGTCGTACGCGTACAAATTCCCCCTTGAATTCATCTTCTGTTAACCGTATATGTACGGCGTATCGTACATGTACGAAAACCGACTGGAGACGGAAGATGAAACGGACAATCCTCGCTCTCGCTGCCGTGCTGGCCTTCTCGGGCGCCGCTTTCGCTGGCGCGAACCAGCCGGCCAAGCAAATCCCTGCGGCCTGCGCCCAGACGCACACCAACGTGACACTCGACTGCACCGCGACCGGCTCGGTCGACAAGGCCGACGCCGTCAGGACCCAGACGACCAAGGCCCCGCGGCTGGGCATGGACGTGAACCCGTGGTTCGTGCCCGGCCTCTAGTGCGATTCACCGTTTCACGGAAACGGCGAAACGCCCTATCTTCTTGTTTTTACGCAATTCCGGACGGAAAACCGCTCACACTTTTTTGTGGAATTGGCCTAGGCGACGCTAAAAACGGAAACGAAAACGGGCGGCATTGGCCGCCCGTTTTCGTTTGTACCGGCGCTCCCGAACGCCGGAAGCGAACGGTACTATTTCTTGCGCTGTTTCTTTTGCGGCGCCCTGTTGGCTTTGGCCGGCTTCGCAGGCGCGCCCGTAATCGAAGTGCTGGTAACCGAAACCGGATCGCTGGCCGGGAATGTGTCCTCGAGGCCTTCCTCGAGTTCCTCATCCTCGATGTCGTGATGCCGCTCCCGCTCCAGCGAACGGACGGCCGCGGTCTTCTTGGGCGACTTCGGCGCGGATTTGGACAGCATCGGCTTCTCCCTCGCTAGAGCAATTCCGGGAAAAGTGTGAAACGGTTTTCGTCCGGAATTGCGTGAAAACAAAGAGATAGAGCGGTCCGGCGTTTCCATGAAACAGTTAACCGTTCTAGTCGCAAACAACGGCGATGGATCGGCGATGGTTCCTGCGACGCCGCCTCCGGTTAACGGCGGGCGGGAAAATCAGTTCGCCGCGTCGCCTGCCGCTTCCGACAGCAAAGTAAAGACATAGTCCGAGAAGGAACGCCAGCACTCCACCCGGAACGCATCCGCCGCGGTGCGCAGCAGCACGATCTCGGACTTGCCGAGAATGGTGCGCGACGCCGCCCCGACCGGGAATGCTTCGAGCGACAGGTCTTGCGGGCAGCCGGAATTGACCGTCACGGCGGCCGCCGGCCCGGTGACCGAGATGGCGACGTTGCGATGCGAGATGCCGACCGCCGAATGCAGCGCCGAGACCTTCGCGCAATCGGCCAGCGGGTCGTTGCCGGCCTCGTCGATGACCAGCCACTCGTCCGGTCCGAGCCACAAGGCGGTGCGTCCGCCCTTCGCGGCCGAGCTCTTCGGCTTCGCCGGCAGCGTCACGCCGAGCGCCTTGGAGAGCGCGGCGAGCGAAGCCTCCGGCGCGCGCAGCGAGATGCGTTCGGCCGGCGGCAGGATCTCGACCTTGACGTCCGGTGCCGACAGCGCGCGGCCGGCAAGCGCAGGACGCCGCTCGGCCGAGGTTTCGGCGGCTTTTGTCGTAGCGGCAGCCTTAGCCATTGAGGCGTTCTCCCTTCTCGTCGACGAACACCATGCCGGTGACCTCCACCTCGATCGTGCCGTTCGGCATCGGCACGTAGAGCGTCTTGCCCATCTTGTCGCGGCCGCCGGCGACCAGCGCCAGCGCGATCGAGCGCCCGCAGTTCTCCGACCAGTAGCTTGAGGTGACGTGGCCGATCATCTTCATCGGGATCGCCTGTTTCGGATCCTCGACGATCTGCGCGCCCTCTTCCAGCACCGCCTTCGGGTCCTTCGTCTTCAAGCCGACGAGCTGCTTGCGGCCCTTGGCGACGAGGTCCGCACGCGCCATGCCGCGGATGCCGACGAAGTCGGTCTTCTTCTTGCCGACCGCCCAGTCGAGCCCGGCATCGTTCGGCGTCACCGTGCCGTCGGTGTCCTGGCTGACGATGATGTAGCCCTTCTCGGCGCGCAGCACGTGCATCGTTTCGGTGCCGTAGGCGGTCGCGCCATGCTTCTGGCCTTCGGCCCACAGCGCCTCCCAGACGGCCTCGCCGTAGTCGGCCGGCACGTTGACCTCGAAGCCGCGCTCGCCGGTGAAGGACATGCGGAAGAGCCTGGTCGGCACGCCGCAGATCTTGCCCTCGCGCACCGACATATGCGGCAGCGCTTCGTCCGACATGTCGATGCCTTCGACCAAGGGTTCGATAATTTTCCGCGCGCTCGGCCCCTGCACCGCGATCACCGCCCATTGCTCGGTGATCGAGGTCAGCCAGACGTTGAGATGCGGGAATTCGGTCTGGAGGTAGTCCTCCATATGGTGCATGACGCGCGGCGCGCCGCCGGTGGTCGTCGTCACATGGAAGCGGTCCGGCGCCAGCCGGCCGACGACGCCGTCGTCATAGATGAAGCCGTCCTCGCGCAGCATGATGCCGTAGCGGCAGCGGCCGGGCTCCAGCTTCTCCCACGGGTTGGTGTAGAGCAGCTCCATGAACTTCGCCGCGTCCGGCCCGACCACCTCGATCTTGCCGAGCGTCGAAGCGTCGAACAGGCCGGCCGACTTGCGAACCGTCACGCATTCGCGGTTGACGGCGGCGTGCATGTCCTCGCCGGCCTTGGGGAAATACCAGGCGCGCTTCCACTGGCCGACATCCTCGAACACGGCACCGTGCGCCGCGGCCCAGCCATGGGTGGACGTCCGCCGGGTCGGATCGAACAAGGCGCCGCGCGCGTGCCCGACGATCGAGCCGAAGGTGACCGGCGTATAGGGCGCGCGGAACGTGGTGAGACCGACCTGCGGGATCGGCTTGCCGAGCGTCTCGGCCGCGATCGCCAGGCCGTGCATGTTCGAGGTCTTACCCTGGTCGGTCGCCATGCCGTTGGTGGTGAAGCGCTTGACGTGCTCGATCGAATGCATGCCCTCATGCACCGCCTGGCGGATGTCCTTGGCGGTGACGTCGTTCTGGAAATCGACGAAGGCCTTGACCGTCGTGTCCGGACCGGCGCCGGGCGCCGCGCCCAGCATGCCGCGCGACCAGCTCTCGCCGGCATCGACCTTCGGCTTGGCGCCCTTGCCGGCCTTGACGCTGGAATCCTTGCCGCCGGCCTCCTTCGCCGCCTTGGCGCCCGCCGCATAGGCCTCGTCGACCGTCGCGTCGAGCCCGTCGGTTCCGTTGCAGGCGCCGACCGAGACGCAGTCCTGCGCATAGGTTCCCGGCACGAAGCGCCGCGTTTCCTCGTTGAAGGCGACCTTGCCGCGCGACTGCGAGAAAAGATGCACCGACGGCGTCCAGCCGGCCGACATCAGGATTGCGTCGACGGGAATGGTGCGCTCGCCGCCACCGATCTTCGGCTGCACGGTCATCGAGGAGACGCGCAGCTTGCCGCCGGCGCGAACCACCGCGCGGCCGAAATTGATCTCGATGCCGAGCGCTCTCGCCTCGTCGATCACCGGCCCCGACGGGTTGTCGCGCAGGTCGACGATGGCCGCGACATTGACGCCCGCCTTCTTCAGGTCGATCGCGGCCGCGTAAGCCGAGTCGTTCGCCGTATAGACGCCGACATTCCTGCCGACCGCGACGCCATAGTGGTTGAGATAGGTGCGCGCCGCCGAGGCGAGCATGATGCCCGGCCGGTCGTTGTCGGCGAACACCATGTGGCGCTCGATGGCGCCGGTCGCCAGCACGACGCGCCCGGCGCGGACCTGCCACAGGCGCTCGCGCGCCAGCTCGCGGCCAGGGGATCTGAGATGATCGCTGACCCGCTCGACCAGCCCGACGAAGTTCTGCGCGTAGTACCCGAAAGCAGTGGTGCGCGGCAGCACCCGGACATTGTCCATCGCCTTGAGCCTCGCGACCGCAGCCTGGGCCCAGGCAAAACCGTTCTCGCCGTCGATTCTGGCGCCGCTTTCGAAGCGCAGGCTGCCGCCGAACTCCGCCTGCTCGTCGGCGAGGATCACCCTGACACCGGTTTCGGCGGCGGCAAGCGCTGAGGCAATGCCGGCGACACCGCCGCCCAGCACCAGCACCTCGCAATGCGCGTAACGCGCGGCATAGTGGTCGGGGTCCGGCCGGTCCGGCGAAACGCCAAGGCCGGCCGCCGCGCGGATCTTCGGCTCGTAGAGATTCTTCCAGGCCGACTTCGGCCACATGAAGGTCTTGTAGTAGAAGCCGGCCGAAAATAGCGGCGAGGCGATGTCGTTGACCGCGCCGACGTCGAAGGCGAGCGAGGGCCAGCGGTTTTGCGAATGCGCCGTCAGCCCGTCGTAGAGCTCCTGCACGGTCGCCCGCACATTCGGCGTCTTGCGCGCGTCGTCGCGCACGATCTGCACCAGCGCGTTGGGCTCTTCCGCGCCGGCCGACAGGAAACCGCGCGGCCGGTGATACTTGAAGGACCGGCCGACCAGATGCACGCCGTTGGCGAGCAACGCCGAGGCGAGCGTGTCGCCCTCGATGCCGGCATAGGACTTGTCGTCGAAGCTGAACGACGCGGTCTTCGCCTGGCTGAGGCGCCCGGCGCCGGGAATGCGGAAGGCGGCGTTCATTTCGAGGCTCCAGGCAGCTTCGCGGGCTTCGGCTCGCCGGCCTTGTAGGTCATGACGAACCTGTCGGTGACGGTGTCGCGCACGGCGTTGAAAAAGCGCGCGCAACCATGGATGTGCCGCCAGCGCTCATAGATGACGCCCTTCGGGTTCGAGCGGATGAAGAAGAATTTCTCGAAATCGTCGTCGCTCTCGCCGGCGATGTTGGTCGAGCGCGCGATATGCGCCTCGCCGGCATTGCGGAACTCGAGTTCCGGGCGCTCTTCCTCGCAATAGGGGCAGCGGATGAGAAGCATCTGGTTGATCCTACAATTCGCCATGGCCGACACGGGCGCCGGCCGGTTGATCGCAAAGCCTTTGGCCGAGCGCCGCGAAGGGCGTCACGAGCCGCATGCGTTCCTCGACATTGGCCGAGGGTTTGAACAATGCGCGGTTCGCCATGTTGCCGAGCGTGAGCTGCATCGGGTCGGTGGTGACGATGACGCCGCGCGGATGAAAGGGCTCGCCCTCTGGCAGGCTCTTCGGCCGGCTCTCGAAGAACATCACCACCTTGCGGCCGCCGCTCCAGACGCAGGTGAGCGTGCCGTCATCGACCGAGAACGGCCAATCCGCCTCGTGATCGGCCCGGCTGATCGCCTGGAGCCGCACCTCGCGGGGCGAGGGTATGTGAAAAAGCCCCTGCTCGCCGGCAAGCACCAGCGGCATGGCGACAGCCATCTCGGCCATCATCAGTGCGCCACCGCCGCCGCCGCCGCCTCGTCGATGAGACGTCCGGTGCGGAAGCGCTCGAGCGTGAAGGGCGCGTTGATCGGGTGCGGATCGTCCCTGGCGATGGTGTGGGCAAAGACGTTGCCCGAGCCGGGCGTCGCCTTGAAGCCGCCCGTGCCCCAGCCGCAATTGACATAGAGGCCCTTGACTGGCGTCTTCGCCAGGATCGGCGAGCGGTCGGGCGTCACGTCGACGATGCCGCCCCAGGAGCGCAGCATCTTCATGCGCGTGAAGATCGGGAACATCTCGCAGATGGCATCGAGCGTGTGCTGCAATATGTGCAGGCCGCCGGTCTGTGAATAGGAGATATACTGGTCGGTGCCGGCGCCGATGACCAGCTCGCCCTTGTCAGACTGCGAGATATAGGCGTGCACCGTGTTCGACATGATCACGCAAGGCACCACCGGCTTGACCGGCTCCGACACCAGCGCCTGCAGCGGATAGCTTTCGAGCGGCATGCGCACCCCGGCCATGTCCATGATCACCGACGAATGACCGGCTGCAACCACGCCGACCTTTTTGGCGCCGATGAAGCCGCGCGTCGTCTCGACGCCGGCGATCGCGCCGTTGGCCGCGCGCTTGATGCCGGTGACCTCGCAATTCTGGATGATGTGCACGCCGCGCGCCGAGGCGCCGCGCGCATAGCCCCAGGCGACCGCGTCGTGGCGCGCCGTGCCTCCGCGCCGCTGCAAGGCCGCGCCCATCACCGGATAGCGCGCCTCCCTGGCGATGTTGAGCGGCGGACAGAATTCCTTCGCCTGTTCCGGCGTCAGCCATTCATTGTCGATGCCGTTGAGCCGGTTGGCGTGGATGTGGCGCTTGAACACCTGGACGTCGTGAACATTGTGCGCGAGCATCATGACGCCGCGCGCCGAATACATGACGTTGTAGTTGAGCTCCTGGCTGAGCCCGTCCCACAGCTTCAGCGCATGGTCGTAGATGCCGGCGCTCTCGTCATAGAGATAGTTGGAGCGGATGATGGTGGTGTTGCGGCCGGTGTTGCCGCCGCCGAGCCAGCCTTTCTCCAGCACCGCGACATTGGTGATGCCGTGCTCGGTCGCCAGATAGTAGGCGGTGGCCAGGCCATGGCCGCCGGCGCCGACGATGATGACGTCGTATTCCTTCTTCGGCTCGGGCGAGGTCCACTGCTCTTCCCAGCCCTTGTGGCCGCGCATCGCCTCGCGGGCAATGGCGAATACCGAGTATTTCTTCACGTTGTAGCCTCGCGCCAAAAATCGCGGATTTGCGGCCGGGCATCCCCGCCTCGGCGCGCGAGGAGTATCACTAGCGAAACTGCGCCGCCATCCTTGCGCTGTTTGCGACGGCGCTTGCCGTTTTGCGCCGTGGCGGCATGGCGCGCCTGCCTGACATCGCGCAAGCCGATCGGCAAGGCAGCTTTCGGGTGGCTGCCGAAATGCCGATTTGCGACCAAGCATCCGACCGCCGGCAAGCCCGGCACAGAGGAAGGATAATAGAGTTATGTTCGCACTCACCGACAAGGTCGCCATCGTCACCGGCGCCAGCTCCGGCATTGGCCACGCCACCGCCAGGCTTTTCGCCGAGCAGGGCGCCAGCCTCGTCGTCGCGGCGCGTCGCCAGGCTGAGCTCGACGCGCTCGTCGGCGAAATCCAAGAGGCCGGCGGCACGGCGGCAGCGCTTGCCGGCGACGTCAGGGACGAAGCCCATGCGAAGGTCCTGGTCGAGCTCGCCGTCGAGAGGTTCGGCGGCCTCGACATCGCCTTCAACAATGCCGGCGCCGTCGGCCTGATGGCGCCGATTCCCGAGATGGCGCCGGCGAGCTGGAAGGAGACGATGGACACCAACCTGACCAGCGCCTACCTCGCCGCCCGTCACCAGATACCGGCAATGCTTAAGCGCGGCGGCGGCTCGCTGATCTTCACCTCGAGCTTCGTCGGCTACACCGCCGGCATGCCGGGCATGGCGGCCTATGCCGCGGCCAAGGCGGGCCTGATCGGGCTGACGCAGGTGCTGGCGGCCGAGTACGGTCCGAAGGGACTGCGCGTCAACGCGCTGCTGCCCGGTGGCACCGACACGCCTGGCGCCACGACCACCACGCCAGAGGCCCGCGCCTTCGTCGAGGGCATCCACGCGCTGAAGCGCATGGCCCGGCCGGAAGAAATCGCCCGCTCGGCGCTCTATCTTGCCTCCGACGCCTCGAGCTTCACGACCGGCACGGCGCTGTTTGCCGATGGTGGCGTCTCGATCAACCGGACGTGATCCGTCTCGCAAACGGGAAACACGCTAATCCGGTGAAATCTTTCGCCACGACCTTGCTTTCGGGTTCGATTTGACGATTTTGGTTTTCCCGTCGAACACGGACGGGAACCATGCTGCTGATCAGAACCTATGTCGCCCAGAGCGCCATCGAAGGCGTCGGCGTTTTCGCCGCCGAGCCGATCAGGAAGGGCGCCTCGATCTGGCGGCTCGACCCCGATTTCGACCGGCTGATCCCGACGGAGAAATACGAGGCGGCGCCGCCCCATCTGCGCGAACTGCTCGACCGCTACGCCTATCCGAGCCCGGACAAGCCCGGTTTCATGGTCTATGAGGTCGACAATGGCCGCTTCATGAACCATTCCGAGCGGCCGAACACGGATTTTTCGCAGTATGGCGGCGCCACGGCCATCCGTGATATCGCCGCCGGCGAGGAAATCACCTGCGACTATGGCGAATTCTTTGAGGATTTCGCCCGCCTGCATCTGGCGACGGCTTAAGCCCGAGCAGGCGAGACCCAGCGATCCGGCTTCCGATCGCGGTTTCCTGCAATCAACGGTGGACAGGACGGCTTGATTCTGCTATCAGCCGCCACAATTCGCGGTGCAACCCGCCGCGGAGGCATAACGGCTATGGTCGTTAGCCTGTTGATTTCAAACCCGAAGACAGGATTGCACGTGCAGGTACTCGTCCGCGACAACAACGTTGATCAGGCGCTTCGCGCGCTGAAGAAGAAGATGCAGCGCGAAGGTATCTTCCGCGAAATGAAGATGCGCGGTCACTACGAGAAGCCGTCCGAGAAGCGCGCCCGCGAGAAGGCGGAAGCCGTGCGCCGCGCCCGCAAGCTGGCCCGCAAGCGCGCTCAGCGCGAAGGCCTGCTGCCGATGACCCCGCGCCCGGCTCCGGCTGGTGCTGCCGGCGCATCGCGCTCGCCGCGCTCATAACGCCAATTTTTCGTCCTTTTCGAAGGATACCGAGGGTGGCGCGATGCGGAATCGCCGCCACCCTTTTGTTTATGCATTCGAGCCGGTTCGGAGAGGGAACGGACTGACGGCGCCCCGGCAGTGAGGACAAAGATGAACGCAATTTCCGTGGAGCGCAGAACCGCTTTTCGCGGCTTCGCCCTGACGGCGGCCCTGCTTTCGGGCCTGGCTCTTGCAGCATGCCAGACGACCCCGACGGGTGAGTTCAACAACATCGACAAGGCGCAGGGCTCAAGCGAGAACATCTCCTCTCTGTCGGCGGTGATCCAGCGCAACCCGCAGGATCCCGAGGGCTACAATGTGCGCGGTTCGGCCTATGGCCGCGGCGGCCAGTACCAGGCCGCGCTGAAGGACTTCGATACCGCCATCCAGCTCAACCCGAGCTTCTACCAGGCCTATTCGAACCGCGCGCTCATCCAGCGCTTCCTCGGCAACCAGGAAGCAGCCCTCGCCGACTACAACAAGTCGATCCAGATCAACGCCAATTACGATGCCGCCTATATCGGCCGCGGCAATCTCTATCGCAAGGCGGGCCGCACCCAGGATGCCTTCAACGATTTCCAGAAGGCGATCCAGCTCGACACCACCGACGCCCGCGCCTACCACAACCGCGGCCTGATCTATCAGAGCCAGGGGCAGCATAAGTTCGCCATCGAGGATTTCTCGACCGCGATCTCGCTCGCGCCGGACGCCGCAGAGCCCTACAACGGCCGCGGCCTCTCCTACCTGGCGACGGGCGACGAGGACAACGCCTTCAGCGATTTCAACATGGCCATCAAGCTCGACGGCAAGAATGCCGAGGCCTGGGCCAACCAGGCGCTGATCTACGAGCGGCGCGGCGACAAGGCAAGGGCCGCCAAGTCCTACCGCGAAGCGATCCACCTCGACCCGAACTACCAGCCGGCCAAGGACGGCCTGTCGCGCACCGGCGGCAACGCCGGCTGACGGGATGCCGGCGCCAGCCAGCGCAGGTCGCCCGAACGCCTGAAGCCGTTTAATGTGAGCGCTCCGGGTGCCGCACGCCTGCTCGTCGCCGGCGATGGTGGCAGTGTTGCGGTATTGAGACACCGATAGCGATCCGTTAACCGCCAACGGCAATGCGCCAAGGCTTGCCATTCTCGCGCCAAGTTTTCGGCGGAACGCTCCACGCACCTCGACCGTTAAATCGGGGCTAGTTTTCGAATTTTGCGAAAGGGACCTTCCCGATGATCAAGAAGCTTGTTTGTGCCGCGGCGCTGGCCACCACGGTCCTCGCCTCCCCCGTCAGCGCCGGCACGCTCCGGCTCGGCACGCTCGACTGCACCATCGACGGTGGCGTCGGTTACGTCATCACCTCCAACAAGGGCGTGTCCTGCGTTTTCCGCCCCTACCATCACGGTCCGTCCGAGCTCTACACGGGCATGATCTCCAAGCTCGGCGTCGATGTCGGCCAGACGCATCAGGGCCAGCTCGTCTGGGCGGTGCTTGCCGGCACGCGCAGCCATGACGCGGGCGACCTCGCCGGCAGCTATTACGGCGTCAACGCCGAGGCCAGCGTCGTGACCGGCGGCGGCGCCAACCTCCTGGTTGGCGGCCTGAACGGCGCCTTCATGCTGGAGCCGCTGAGCGTCCAGGCGCAGACCGGCGTCAATCTGGCCGTCGCGGTGGCCTCGCTGGATCTCGTCCACTCCTACAAGTGAAGCCTTTCAATCAGTCGTTTTGATTGGAACGGATGCGGCCCGGGACACTCGTTCCGGGCCGCATCCTTTTGGCGCTGACCGCCTGTGTGAATTCGTGGCTCTGCCCAATCGCGATAGCGCTGAAAAAGTCTCTTGAGCTCAACCGCCCTTGAGGTTCTACAAGCCCAGCCGAACTGGATCTGGCGCTTCATTCGAAAAGCGGGTGAGGCTGCGGAAAAAGGCAGGAGATCGGCGTGACGGCAGCAGGCGGCAATAAGGCGGGCGTAAACAAGGTGGATTGGCAGGCGCTGTGGGCGAGCGGCGACCTGGCGCGCTTCTGCTTCGTCAGCCTGGGCATCCTGCTGCATGCCACCAACGAGACGATGGTGGCGACCATCATGCCGGCCATGGTCGGCGAGCTGGCCGGCGTGCAGCTGGTCGGCTGGTCGCTGGCGATCTACGAGCTTGGCGCCATTGTCGCCGGCGCCGCGGCCGGCAGGCTGGTCAGCTATGTCGCGCTGCGCTCCAACACGATGGTCGCCGCCCTGCTCTACGCGACTGGCGCGCTGATCTGCGCCACGGCCCCCTCGATGCCGCTGTTCCTCGCCGGGCGTCTGGTCAAGGGCCTCGGCGGCGGCGCACTTGTGTCGCTGGCCTTCGTCTCGGTCGAGCGGCTGTTTCCCAGCACCATCTGGCCGCAGCTCTTCGGCATCATGTCGGCGATCTGGGGCGTCGCCGCCTTCAGCGGACCGATGCTCGGCGCGCTCATGACCGAGTTCCTGTCGTGGCGCTGGGCTTTCGGGTTCTTCACCTTCGGCGGCGCGGCGATGGCGCTGGCAAGCTTCATCGTGCTGAACACCCCCGAGGCGACGAAGCCGCGGGCGGGCAGCCGCACGGCGCCGCCCTTCCCCTATCCGGCGCTCGCCTGTCTCGCCATCAGCGTGATGCTGATCGCAGCCGCCGGCATCGACATCGCCCTGTTGCGCTCGTCGCTGCTGCTCCTCCTCGGCCTGGCCGGCCTGGCCCTGTTCTTCCGCATCGATGCCCTCTGGCCGCGCTCGCGCCTCTTCCCGTCTCCCTTGTTCTCATGGCGCTCGCCGCTTGGCTCGGGCATGACCATGGTCGCGGCCTTCTCGGTCGCCACCTGCACCTTCACCATCTACGGGCCGCTGCTTCTGACCACGCTGCACGGCATTCCGATCCTGACCACCGGCTACATCATCGCCGCCGAATCCATCGCCTGGTCGATCCTGTCGATCCTGATCGCCAACGCGCCGCTCGAACGCGAGCGGCTGATCATCGTCGTCGGCGCGCTGATGATCGCCTCGGGTCTTGCCGGCTTCGCCTACACCATACCGGCAGGCTCGATCCCGCTGATCCTGTTCTGCGCCCTGCTGCAAGGGGGCGGCTTCGGGGTTTGCTGGCCGTTCCTGACGCGCGTCATTGTCGCCTCGGCCCGGGAAGGCGAGCAGACGATCGCGTCGGCCGCCGTGCCGACCATGCAGCGCATCGGCTACGCGGTGGGCGCAGCGCTTGCCGGCATTGTCGCCAACGCCAGTGGCTTTTCGGAAGGCCTCAATCGTGAGGCGGCCGCGGGCGTCGCCGGCTGGCTGTTCCTCGCCTTCGTGCCGCTTGGCATCCTGGGCTGTGTCGCTGCTCTCAGGATTGCCGTTCCGGCCATGCGGCCTCGGGAGGCAACCAGCTAAACCACGATCGTTTTCAGCCGCTCGGCGATCAAAGCGGCGAGCCGCGCCGCCACCTCGTCCTTGCCCATCTCCGGCCATTCCTCGACGCCGGACTTGGAAACGATGCGCACCCTGTTGCGATCGCCGCCCATCACGCCGGACGGGCCGATGCCGCTCTCATGCGAGACGTCGTTGGCGACGATGAGATCGGCGCCCTTTTTCTTCAGCTTGGCCTCGGCATTGCCGATGAGGTCCTGCGTCTCGGCGGCGAAGCCGACGACGAGGCCCGGCGGCTTGATGTGATGGCCGACTCCCGCGAGAATGTCGGGATTCTCGACCATCTTGAGTGAAGGCGGTCCCTCGCCCGCCACCTTCTTGATCTTCTCGCCGGCGGCACTGGCCGCGCGCCAGTCGGCGACCGCGGCGACGAACACCGCCGCATCCGCCGGCAAAAGGCGCTCGACCGCCTCCTTCATCTCGGCCGCGGTTTCGACATGCGTCGTCGTGACCCCGGCCGGATCGGCGATACTGACCGGACCGGACACCAGCCGGACATCGGCGCCGAGCTTCGCCAGCGCGGCCGCGATCGCATGGCCCTGCTTGCCGGACGAGCGGTTGGCTATGTAGCGCACCGGGTCGATCGGCTCATGCGTCGGCCCCGAGGTGACGATGATCCTGCGGCCGGCGAGCGGCTTCGGGTTCTCGTCGAGCATCGCCTCGATCGCGGCCACGATTTCCAGCGGCTCGGCCATGCGACCCTCGCCGGCCTCGTTGCTCTCCGCCATCTCGCCCCTTGCCGGACCGACGAAGGCGACGCCGTCCTTCTGCAGGGTGGCCCGGTTGCGGCGCGTCGCCGGGTGCGACCACATTTTCGGATTCATCGCCGGCGCCATCAGCACCCTCTTGTCGGTCGCCAGAAGCACCGTCGAGGCAAGGTCGTTGGCATGGCCGTTGGCAAGCTTCGCCATCAGGTCGGCGGTGGCCGGCGCCACGACCAGAAGGTCGGCCTCGCGCGATAGCCTTATATGGCCGACATCGTGCTCGTCATGGCGGTCGAACAGCTCGGTGAACACGTGGTCGGCCGAAAGCGCCCCGACCGAGAGCGCGGTGACGAATTCCTGCGCCGCGGCCGTCATCACCACTCGAACGGACGCGCCGCGTTCACGCAGGCGCCGGATCAGGTCGAGCGCCTTGTAGGCGGCGATACCGCCGCCGATGATGAGCAGGATGCGCTTAGCAGAAAGCGTTCCGCGAGTTCCCAGCCTGCTGGATTCGGCAGAGGCGGGCGTTGTTTGCTGGCCGGGCTCGGTCAGCGCACGCAGCGTCTTCTCGATCTGGTCGATGCGGTCGGCCTGTCCTGCCCGGCCTTCAACCGCCGCCCGGATCATCGCCCGCGCCTGCTCCTCCATCGAGCAGCCATTTTCGGCCGCCAGTTGTCGCAGCAGGTCCTTGACCTCATCGTCGAGGTTGCGGATCGTGATGCTGGCCATCTGATTGCGCCCACCTCAAACCGTCGCTAGCAATGATAGCAATGCAATCAGGCTGCGGCAAGGCGGATGGCGGTCAGAAAATCCGCCAGGCGATATAAGCCAGCGTCAGCGCGATGAGCCAGAGCGCCAGGCGGCCGGAGCGGGTGTGGCGCGCCTCGGCCTTGCCGATGGCGCGCGCCGTCGCCTCGTCGAAGCGCAGGCCATGTTCGGCCATCAGGTCGATTTCGCGCGACAGCCGCTCGGTGCGGGCCGCAATGTCCGGCGCCTGCCTGGCCAGCGCCAACAGTGCCTTGCCGGCGTCGCGCGCATCGGTGAGCATGCCGCGCGGGCCGAGATTGCTGGCGATCCAGTCGCTGACCACCGGCTCCGACGTCTTCCACATGTTGAAGGCCGGATCGAGCGTGCGGGCGACGCCCTCGACCACCACCATGGTCTTCTGCAGCAGGATCAGTTCCGGCCGCGTCGCCATGTCGAAAAGCTCGGTGACCTCGAACAGCAGCGTCAACAGCTTCGCCATCGAGATGGTCTCGGCCGACTGGCCGTGGATCGGCTCGCCGATGGCGCGGATTGCCTGCGCGAAGGCCGAGACATTGTGCTGGCGCGGCACGTAGCCGGCCTCGAAATGCACCTCGGCGACGCGGTGATAGTCGCGCACGATGAAGCCATAGAGGATCTCGGCCAGGAAACGCCGCTCTTTCCTGGCAAGCCTGCCGGCGATGCCGAGATCGACCGCGACGATAGTGCCGTTCGCCTCGACGAACAGATTGCCCGGATGCATGTCGGCATGGAAGAAGCCGTCGCGCAGCGTATGCCTGAGGAACGATTGGATGAGGTTGGCGGCGATCGCCTTGAGATCGTAGCCGGCGGCGGCAAGGCCGGCCAGATCGTTCATCTTGACGCCGTCGATCCACTCCATGGTAATCACGTCGCGGCCGGTCCGCTCCCAGTCGACCGCCGGCACGCGGAACCCCGGATCGTCCTTGGTGTTTTCGGCGAGCTCGGAAAACGCAGCCGCCTCGAGCCGCATGTCCATCTCGACCTTGGTGGTCTGCGCCAGCGTCTGGGTCACCTCGATCGGCCGCAGGCGGCGCGAGGAGGGAATGTATTTCTCCTGCAGGCGGGCGGCGAGGAAATAGCTCTCGAGGTCGTGGAAGAAGTGGCGGCGCACGCCGGGGCGGATCACCTTCACCGCCACCCGCGACACTATCCCTTCACGAACGACTTCGGCGCTGTGCACCTGCGCGATCGAGGCGGCGGCCACGGGCTCGCCGAAGCTCGCATAAAGGTCGCCGATCCTGCGCCCGAGCGAGGCCTCGATCGCCGCGATCGCCTCCGCTTTCGGGAAGGTGTGCATCTTGTCCTGCAGCAGGGCGAGATCGAGCGCCATGTCGTTGCCGACGACATCGGGCCTTGTCGCCAGGAACTGACCGAGCTTGACGTAGGATGGCCCCAGCCGCACCACCGCCTGCGCCAGCCGGTCGCCGCGCTGGTGGCGCCTGGCGCGGCGGCGGGTGAGCACGCGCGCCAGCCGCCAGCCGAGCTTCGGCATGCCGGAGAGCTCTTCGCCGGGCAGCGCCGCGACGACGCCCTCGCGGACCAGCACCCAGCCCGCCCTGGCGAGCCGGAAGGCGGCGCCGACGCTGGTCATCGCCCGCCCTGCTTCAAGGCGTCCTGCTTCAAGGTTTGCGGCCTCAAAGCTTCCAGCCCGAATGAAGTGCCGCGATGCCGCCGGAATAGTTGCGGAAAGTGACGCGATCGAAGCCCGCGCGGGTGATCATGGAAGCGAAATTCTGCTGGTTGGGGAATTTGCGGATCGATTCCACCAGGTAGGAATAGGGTTCGCCGTCGCCTGTCACCGCCTTGCCGATTTTGGGGATGGCGTTGAACGACCAGGCCTCATAGGCCTTGTCGAGCAACGGCATGTCGACCTCGGAGAATTCGAGGCACAGCAAGCGCCCGCCGCGCTTCAGCACGCGAAAGGCCTCGCTCAGCGCGACATCGATGCGCGGCACGTTGCGGATGCCGAACGCGATCGTATAGGCGTCGAAAATGCCGTCCTCGAACGGCAGCGCCTCGGCATTGGCCTCGACGAAATCGGTGTTTTCCGAGAGGTTTTTCTTCTCGGCCCTGTCACGGCCGACTTCGAGCATCGAGCCGTTGATGTCGAGCACCGTGGCATGCGCGTGGCGGTGGCTTGCCTCAATCATGCGGAAGGCGATGTCGCCCGTGCCGCCGGCGACGTCGAGCACCTTCCAGCCCGCCTTTTTGGGAGGATTGAGCCACGCGATCATCGCGTCCTTCCACAGCCGGTGCAACCCGCCCGACATCAGATCGTTCATGAGGTCGTATCGATTGGCCACCTTGTGGAAGACGTCGTTGACGAGGGACTGCTTGTCGCCCGCGCCCACCTTCCTGAAACCATAGGAGGTTTCCATGCCGCCCGCGGCCGTGGTTCTCTCAACTGACATTATTTTGATCCGCCATAAAACCGGCGGGACCATAGCCGATCGATGGGGCCGGCGCTATTGTCCAAAGCGCGGTTTTCGGCCGCGCCTTGGAGACGGGTTCGGGAAGAGTCTCGCATGATTTTTCCGCCCGGAATCGGCGCGAGAACAAGATACCGCACGGGATGGCCGCATGATTTTGAAAGCAGAATTGCACTGCCACATCGAAGGGGCAGCGGCGCCCGACCTTGTCGTCAGCCAGGCCCGCAAATACGGCAAGGACCCTTCGCCCTATATCCAGGACGGCTCCTTCGTCTGGCACGATTTCACCTCCTTCCTCGCTGCCTACGACTTCGCCTCAGACCTGTTTCGCAGCGAGGAGGACTACGCCCGCCTGACCGACCACTATCTCACCAGCCTCGCCCGCGACGGCGCCATCTATTCCGAGATCTTCACCTCGCCGGATCACGCCAGGAAGGCCGGTCTCTCGCCCAAGGCCTATACGGATGCTCTCGGCGAAGGCATGGCCCGCGCCAAGGCCAGGACCGGCATCGAGGGGCGCATGATCGTCACCGGTGTGCGGCATGTCGGCGTCGAGGCGATCGAGCAGGCCGCGCGCTTCGCGGCGCGCTGCGGCCATCCGCTGGTGACCGGCTTCGGCGTCGCCGGCGACGAGCGCATCGGCGATTTCGAGGACTATGTGCGGGCTTTCGAGATCGCGCGCGAGGCGGGCCTCGGCATCACCATCCATGCCGGCGAGCTGATTGGCTGGGAAAGCGTCAAGGCAGCGCTCGACCACATCCGCCCGTCGCGCATCGGCCATGGCGTGCGCGCCATCGAGAATCCCGACCTCGTTCGCCGCATCGCCGCCGAGGGCGTGGTGCTGGAATGCTGTCCCGGCTCCAACATCGCGCTCAAAGTGTTCGGCAGTTTCGCCGACCACCCTTTCCCGGCGTTGCGCGCGGCCGGCTGCAAGGTAACGCTCAATTCCGACGACCCGCCCTATTTCTGGACTTCGCTGAAGCGCGAATACGACATCGCCGCCGAGCATTTCGCGATGGACGACAAGGCGCTTGCCGCCGTCACCAGGACGGCCATCGAGGCGGCCTTCGTCGATCGGAAGACCAAGGCGATGCTGCTGAGCCGGTTGGACGTGAAGGCGCGGTGAGTAGGGAATAGTGAGTAGTCAGTAGTGATCGATTTTGGCCGTGTGCGCATCGCGCGGTTGAAGGCTGACGCTTTCCCTCAGTCAGGGACTCGCAAATCGGCTCACTATTCACTAGTCACTATTCACTACCCACTGCGAACCAGTCGGAGCACATCATGCAGGGCGTCACCGTCGTCGACCACCCCCTCGTCCAGCACAAGCTGACCATCATGCGCAAGAAGGAGACCTCGACCGCCGGCTTCCGGCGGTTGCTGCGCGAGATCTCGCTCCTTCTCGGCTATGAGGTCACCCGCAACCTCGAGCTGACCACCACCACCATCGAGACCCCGATCGAGGAGATGGAAGCGCCGACGCTGGAGGGTAAGAAACTGGTCTTCGCCTCGGTGCTGCGTGCCGGCAACGGCCTGCTCGAAGGCCTGCTCGATCTGGTGCCGGCGGCGCGCGTCGCCCATATCGGCCTTTACCGCGACCATGAGACGCTGGAGGCGATCGAGTATTTCTTCAAGGCGCCGAGCGACCTCGCCGACCGTCTGGTGATCGTCGTCGACCCGATGCTTGCGACCGCCAATTCGGCGATCGCGGCGATCGACAAGCTGAAAGGCCGCGGCGCCACCAACATCCGCTTCCTCTGCCTGCTCGCGGCGCCCGAAGGCATCGAGCGCTTCACCAAGGCGCATCCCGATGTCCCGATCTTCACCGCCTCGATCGACCGCCAATTGAACGACAAGGGCTACATCATGCCCGGTCTCGGCGACGCCGGCGACCGCATGTACGGGACCAAGTGAGCGCTTTTCTTAACCGCTCGTTTACGAAACGCCGTGGTTCCGGCGCGCGTTAAAGCTGAAAACACCATGTCGGCTTAAGGATCGAGCCTTCACGAAGGCCGATCCATGCTGCGCAAGCTTCTCCTCCTTGGCGTCTTTGTCGGAAGCTCGGCATCGATACCGATCGTCTATCAGTCGAACCCGCAGATGGTCGAAACCCTGCTGAGACCGGCGGTTGCCGCCAAGCCGGCGATCCCGCAGGCGCAGCCGGACGTCGATCTCGCTTCGGTTCCAGCCAAGCCGGCGACGCCGCTGCCGCTCGGCCGCCAGGTGCTGGTCAATGCCGACCAGCGCGGCCATTTCACCTCGGCCTTCAAGTTCAACGGCCGCCAGATCGACGGCATGATCGACACCGGCGCGACGCTGGTTGCGATCAACACCTCGACGGCGCGGCGGATCGGCATCTCGCTCAACCAGTCGGACTTCAGCCACCAGGTGAACACGGCTAACGGCGCCATCAAGGCCGCGGTGGTCACGGTCGACCATCTGCAGATCGGCAAGATCTCCGTCGACAACGTCCAGGCGGTGGTGCTCGACGACCGGGCGCTGCAAACCAATCTGATCGGCATGAGCTTCCTGCAGCGGCTGCAGAAATACGAAGTCGAGAACGGCGCCCTGCTGCTCGTCCAATAGGCGCGATATTACAGAGGCAGGATCCGCCTGAGCACGGTCTTTTCGGCGGATGGCTTCGAGGCTCCGACCGTATAAGCGGAACGCACCGTCGCGGCGGCAGCCTCGGCGTCCGCTCCGGTCCGCGCGTGGACCAGCGCCAGCGCCTCGCCCGCCCGCACCTCGGCGCCGACCGGCAACAGCCTGGTGAGCCCGACGGCGTGATCGATCCTGTCGTCCGGACGGGTGCGCCCGCCGCCGAGGCCAACGACGGCAAGCCCGATGTCGCGCGTCGCGATCCCGGTGACGAAGCCGTCGTCGGCCGCTTGAACCGCCAACTCCACCGCCGCTTTGGGAAGATATTTTTCCGCATTCTCGACGAAGTCGGCGGGGCCGCCGAGCGCCGTCACCATGCGCGCGAAGACCGCCGCCGCGCGGCCGCCGGCCAGCGTCTCGGCGGCGCGCCTGATCCCGTCCTGGTTGGACGAGACGATTCCGGCCGATTGCAGCATCTCTGCGGCGAGCGCCAGCGTGACGTCCTCCAGCCGCCGGTCGCGGAACCGGCCGGTCAGGAAGTCGACCGCGTTCTTCACCTCGACCGCATTGCCGGCGGCCGAGGCGAGCGGCTCGTTCATGCCGGTCACCAGCGCCGAGGCCTTGAGACCCGCGCCGTTGGCGACCTCGACCAGGCTGTTCGCCAGCGCGACCGCGTCGCGCGACTTCTCCATGAAGGCGCCGTTGCCGACCTTGACGTCGAGCACCAGCGAGCCCAGGCCCGCCGCAAGCTTCTTCGACAGGATCGAGGCCGTGATCAGCGGCACCGACTCGACCGTGCCGGTCACGTCGCGGATCGCGTAGAGCCGGCGGTCGGCCGGCGCCAGATCGGCGGTCTGGCCGATGATGGCGAAGCCGGTCTCGAGCACCGTCTTGCGCAGGCGCGCCACATCCGGCTGGCTGGTGTAGCCGGGAATGGCGTCCATCTTGTCCAGCGTGCCGCCGGTATGGCCAAGGCCGCGTCCGGATATCATCGGCACATAGGCGCCGCAGGCGGCGACGATCGGCGCCAGCATCAGCGAGACATTGTCGCCGACGCCGCCCGTCGAATGCTTGTCGGTGACCGGGCCCGGCAGATCGGACCAGTCGAGCACATCGCCGGAATCGCGCATGGCGATCGTCAGCGCCACCGCTTCCTCGCGGCTCATGCCTTTGAGGAACACGGCCATGGCGAAGGCGCCGATCTGTCCCTCCGAGAGCGTGCCGGCCGTTATTCCCTCGATGAAGGCCGAAATCTCGGGCGTCGAGAGCTTGTGGCCGTCGCGCTTGCGGCGGATGATTTCCTGGGGGAGCATCAGCTTTCCGGCAAGCCTTGCTCGAAGACGCGCCGCAGGATCGTCGCCAGCCGCGCGCCGCCGACCGGCGCCATGTCCTTGGTTTCCTGGTGCGAGAGTTCCGCCCCGGTCATGCCCGCCGCCAGGTTGGTGATGACTGAGCAGGCGGCGACCTTGAGGCCGAGGAAGCGGGCAAGGATGACTTCCGGCACGGTCGACATGCCGACCGCGTTGGCGCCCATGACGCGCGCCATGCGGATCTCGGCCGGCGTCTCGAAACATGGTCCCGAGAACCACATGTAAACGCCCTTGTGAAGCGCGGTGCCGGTTGCCTTCGCCGCCGCCTCGATCGCCTTGCGCAGGCCGGCGTCATAGGCCTCCGTGAGGCCGACGAAGCGGCGGTCGCTCGGCTCGCCGATCAGCGGATTGGAGCCGGAGAAATTGATGTGGTCGGTGATCATCATCACCGAGCCCGGCCCCATCCCGGGGTCGACCGAGCCGGCGGCGTTGGTGAGGATCAGATGCGAGATGCCGATGCCGGCAAGCACCTCCAGCGCCGGGCGCATCGCGGCGGCGTTGCCGTGCTCGTAGTAATGGGCGCGGCCGGACAGCATCAGAACCGGCGTGCCGGCGAAATGCCCGGCAACGACCTCGCCGGCATGGCCGGAGACGCCGCTGCGCGGGAAGCCCGGCAACTCGGCATAGGAGATGCGCCTCTTATCCTCGACCTGGTCGACCAGCCCGCCGAGGCCGGAGCCCAGAACAAGCGCCGCGGTCGGGGCCAGCCCGTCCAGTTTCTCGACCAGATGATCCAGCGCTTCCTTCATTTCAAGATATCGCCCCTGAAGCCGTAAGGCAGCATGTCGCCCATGGTGACGGTCTCGACCACGCCGCCATCGTCGCAGAGATAAAGCTTCGTCTCGGGCCGGCAGAACTCCGCCAGCCGCTGGCGGCAGCCGCCGCAGGGCGAGCATTTCGCCATGCGCTCGGCGATCACCGCGATCTCGGTGATCTGGCCGCCGCCGCCCATGATGTAGTGGCCGAGCGCGGTGGTCTCGGCGCACCAGCCTTCGGGATAGGACGCCACCTCGATATTGGCGCCGGCAAAGACGCGCCCGTCCTCGGTGCGCAGCGCCGCGCCTACAGGAAACTTGGAATAGGGCGCATAGGCCTTGGCCATCGCCGTCTTCGCCGCTTCGAACAGATCATGCGACATTTGCTTCTTCTCTCCCACGATCTTGTTCAGAAGCCGGTTGCCGAAGCTGCCGAACCCTTATGCAGTCCAGGCCTCAGCGTTCCTTCACGTAAGGCACGCCGCCGGCGCGCGGCGGGATCGCCTTGCCGATGAAGCCGGCGAGCAGGATGACGGTGAGCACATAGGGCAGCGCCTGCATGAACTGCACCGGCACCTTGCCTATGATGGGCAGCGGCGAGCCTTGCAGCCGGATCGCCGCCGCGTCGAGGAAGCCGAACAGCAGGCAGGCGAACATGGCGTTGACCGGCTTCCATTTGGCGAAGATCAGCGCGGCAAGTGCGATATAGCCCTTGCCCGCGGTCATGTCCTTCACGAAGCCGCCATTCTGCACCATGGAGAGATACGCGCCGGCGACGCCGGTGAGGATGCCGGTGCAGATCAGCGCCCGGTAGCGCAGCCAGGCGACCGAGATGCCGGCGGTGTCGACGGCGGCCGGGTTCTCGCCCACGGCGCGCATCCTGAGGCCGAAGCGGGTGCGGAACAGCGCCCACCAGGTGAACGGCACCATGGCGAAGGCGAAATAGACCAGGATCGAGTGGCCGGAGATCAGCTCGGCATAGATCGGCCCGAGGATCGGCACGTCGCGCACGGCTTCGGCGCCGGGCCAGATGATCGCCTCGAAGCGTTCGCCCGGCTGCAGCGCCGGCGTACGGCCACCCTGCTGGAACCAGGCCTGGCCGAGGATGATGGTCGAGCCGGCGGCGACGAAGTTGATGGCGACGCCGGAGACGATCTGGTTGCCGCGATGCGTGATCGAAGCGAAGCCATGCACCATGGCGAAGGCGACCGAGATCAGGATGGCCATGCCGAGGCCGATCAAGGCGGAATGGAAGACGGAAGCTGCCGCGGCGCCGGCGAAGGCGCCGACCAGCATCTTGCCTTCGAGACCGATGTCGAAGATGCCGGCCCGCTCGGAATAGAGGCCGGCGAGGCAGGCAAGCAGCAGCGGCACCGACAGGCGGACGGTGGAATCCAGAACCTGGACGGTCGCGTTGAAGACGTCCATCTCAGGCCCCCTTCCCGTTGACCGCCTGCATGCCGACCGATTTCGGGCTGATCGAGGCGAACAGCGCCTGGATATAGGGCCTGAACATGTGCTCCAGCGCGCCGGCGAAGAGGATGACCAGCCCTTGAATGATGACGATCATGTCGCGGCTGATCGCCGGCATCTCGAAGGCAAGCTCGGCGCCGCCCTGGTAGAGCATGCCGAACAGGATCGCCGCCAGAACGATGCCGACCGGATGCAGCCTGCCCATCAGCGCCACCGCGATGCCGACATAGCCGGCGCCCGAGACGAAATCGATCGCGACATTGTGCTGGTCGCCCATCACCGGGTTGAGCGCCATCATGCCGGCCAGCGCGCCCGAGATCATCATCGCAGTGAGGATGATGCGGGTTTCCGAAATGCCGGCATAGCGCGCGGCTTTCGGGCTGTGGCCGTAAGTGCGCATCTCGTAGCCGAGCCTGGTGCGCCAGATCAGCAGCCAGACCAGGAACGCCATGACCAGCGCCAGCAGGAAGCAGATGTTGAGCGGCGCCGAGCGGATCTTGGCGCCGAACAATTCGAGCATCCAGTTGAGCTTCGGCAATTCCGCGCCGGCAAGGAAATTGCGCGTTTGCGGCGCCTGCGATCCTGCCGGCTTCAACGGACCGACCAGCAGATAGACCATCACCGAGGCGGCGATGAAGTTGAACATGATGGTGGTGATGACGATGTGCGAGCCGCGCTTGGCCTGCAGATAGGCGGGAATGAAGCCCCAGAGCGCGCCGAACGCCGCCGCCGCGACGATCGCCATCGGAAAGATCGCCCACCAGGGCAGCACGCTGTCGAAGCTGAGGCAGACGAGCGCGATGCCGAGGCCACCGATATAAGCCTGGCCCTCGGTGCCGATGTTGAACAGGCTGCAATGCGCCGCCACCGCCACCGACAGCCCGGTGAAGATGAAGGTCGTGGCGTAGAACAAGGTGAAGGCGATGCCGGTGCCCTTGCCGAAAGCGCCTTCGACCAGGATGACGGCGGCGCGGAATGGATTTTCGCCGACCAGCATGACGACGAAGCCGGCGACGATGAAGGCGACCGACAGATTGATCAGCGGGATCAGCCCATAGTCGGCCCAGGCCGGCAGCTTGGCGTAAGGCGTGCTCATTCGGCGGCCTCCTGGTGCTCGACCCCGGCCATCAGCAGGCCGAGCTCGCCTTCCGTCGCGTCCGGCCCGCGCTCGCCGACGATGCGGCCGGCGAACATCACCAGGATGCGGTCCGACAGCGAACGGATCTCGTCGAGCTCGACCGACACCACCAGCACCGCCTTGCCCTGGTCGCGCATGGCGATCAGCCGTTTGTGGATGAATTCGATGGCGCCGACATCGACGCCGCGCGTCGGCTGGCCGACGATCAGCACGCCGGGATCCTGCTCCATCTCCCTGGCCAGCACGATCTTCTGCTGGTTGCCGCCGGAGAAATTGGCGGTCTTCAGCCGCGGATTGCCGGGACGGATGTCGTATTTCTCGATCTTGTCCTTTGCGTCGGCCATGATGGCATCGACGTTGAGGAGCGGTCCCTTCAGATAGCGCTCGTCGTCGTGATAGCCGAGAATCGAATTCTCGTGCTCCTCGAAGGCGAGCACCAGCCCGACATGGTGGCGGTCCTCCGGCACATGGGCGAGACCGCGATCGCGCAATTCGCCCGGGTCGGCCTTGCCGGTCAGGTCGACCGGCTTGCCTTCCAGCATGACCTCGCCCGAGACGGCGTGCCTTATGCCGGAGATCGCCTCGAGCAGCTCCGACTGGCCGTTGCCGGCCACGCCGGCGATGCCGACGATCTCGCCGCCGCGCACGTCGAAGGAGACATTGTCGACCATGGTGACGCCGCGCTGGTCCTTCACCGTCAGGTTCTTGACCGAGAGCTTTATCGCGCCGGCTTCCGACTGGCCCTTCTCGACCCGCAAGAGCACGCGCCGGCCGACCATCAGCTCGGCCAGTTCGCCGACGGTGGTCTCCTTCGTCACCCTGGTGGCCACCATGGTGCCCTGGCGCATGACCGAGACGGTGTCGGTGATGGCCATGATCTCGCGCAGCTTGTGGGTGATCAGCACTACCGTTTTTCCCTGCTCCTTCAATTGCTTGAGGATGCGGAACAGGTGGTCGGCCTCGGCCGGGGTCAAGACGCCGGTCGGCTCGTCGAGGATCAGGATCTCGGCGCCGCGATAGAGCGCCTTGAGTATCTCGACGCGCTGCTGCAGGCCGACCGGCAACTCCTCGATGACGGCGTCGGGATCGACCTCGAGGCCGTATTCGCGCTCCAGCCGTTCGAGCTCGGAGCGCGCCTTGGCGATGCTGCTCTTCAGGAGCGCGTCGTTCTCGGCGCCGAGGATGACGTTTTCCAGCACCGTGAAATTGTCGACCAGCATGAAATGCTGGTGCACCATGCCGATGCCGAGCGCGATCGCGTCGTTGGAGGTGTTGATCGACACTGGCTTGCCGCCGACGCGGATCTCGCCGCTGTCGGCCTGGTAGAAGCCGTAGAGGATCGACATCAGCGTCGACTTGCCGGCGCCGTTCTCGCCGACAATGCCGTGGATGGTGCCGCGCGCGACTTCCAGGTTGATGTCGCGGTTGGCACGCACGGCGCCAAAACTCTTGTTGATGCCTATGAGCTCGATTGCGGCTTGCGCCATGCAGCCTGTCCCACTCGTTATTTTTTTATCGCTTGGTCAAAATGCCTAGCATGATGCCCCGCCCGTGCCAATTGGCCGGAACGCCATTCACTCTCGACAAATCCCCGCGCGCTTGTCAATTTCGAAGGTGGCCGGGAGCTTCACATTCACAGAGATCGGGTTTTGAATGACCATGCCTGACGATCGGCTGACGACGCTGGAAATCCGTGCCGCCGAGCAGGAGAAGACCATCGAGGAACTGTCCGGCCAGATCGCCGAGCAGTGGAAGGTGATCGAGCGCATGGAACGCAAGCTTGCCGCCCTCACCGACCGGTTCCTGGCGCTGGAGGAGCAGGCCGCTCCCGATGTGCCGGTGACCAAGCCGCCGCACTGGTGAGCGGGCATTGGGGTGAGCAAGCCATGGGGGAAAACGGTCATGGCCAGTGAAGGAGACCGGATCGCCAGGGCCGGCGACTATGTCTTCGGCCTGATGGACGCAAGGGAGCGGGCGCGTGCCGAGCGCGACCTTCAGATCGATCCCGCCTTTCGCGACGCGGTGCTGCGGCTTGCCGAACGCATGCGTGCGCTGGATCCGACCGGAGCGTCCGCCGGTGGAGCGGCGGACAATCGCTGGAAGCTGGTCGCGCAACGCCTCGGCGAACTGCCGCAGATGCGGCTTGCCGGATTAAGCGAGAGCGAGGCGAAGCCGCCGCCCGTCGTGATCAATAAGATCGAGCGCAAACCCTATGGCGTCGGCCTGCATTCCCTGGGCGGCCGGCTTGGATTTGTCATCGCGATGGCGCTGCTTGCGGCGTTCGCGCTGGGCTATCTCGCCGGCACACTATAAAGATCGCGCCATCAGCACCATCGGCTCGCCCTCCTGCTCGAACGCTTCGAGCGCGGTCCAGCCGAGCGCTTCATAGAAGCGTCGCGCCTGCCAGGTGTAGAGATAGAGCTTGCTCACGCCGACGGACGCCGCATGGGCCTCAACAGCCATCAAAAGCGCCGCGCCAACACCGCGACCCCGGTAATGTTCGTCAACGACCAGTCCCGCGAGCCAAGGCGTCAGATCATGCGCCGGGTCGATCTCGTTGCGGACGAACAGGCAACTGCCGATGGGCGAGCCGCCGAAGCGGGCGACGAAGGCCGCCTCGAAGCCGTCGCCGGCGATCAATCCGCGCAGCGCGGTGATATCCTCTTGGAGCGTCCGGCCGGAGCCCTCGAAGAAGGCGGCGAGGCGCAGCCTTGCAACGGCCTCGACGTCGCCTTCAGCCATGACTTCGATTGTCGGCTGCATGATGTTCATCCAAAAAAGAAACCGCCGGGCGAAGGCCCGGCGGTCGATGAACCTTGATTCAACTGCCGATCAATACGGGCAATTGTTGTCCGCGGTGTAGTCGTGCACCTGGACCTTGCCGGCGATGATGTCGGCCTTGGCCTTTTCGACCGCCGCCTTCATCTCGTCGGTCACCAGCGCCTTGTTGTTGTCGTCCATGGCGTAGTCGACGCCGCCTTCCTTGAGGCCGAGATTCTCGACACCGCCCTTGAACGTGCCGTTCTTGCCGTCCATGAAGGCGTTGTAGACGGCAACGTCGACGCGCTTCAACATCGAGGTCAGCACCTTGCCGGGCTGCAGGCCGTTCTGGTTGGAATCGACGCCGATGCCGAGCTTGCCGGCATCCGCCGCCGCCTGCAGCACGCCGACGCCGGTGCCGCCGGCGGCGGCATAGACCACGTCGGCGCCCTGATCGATCTGCGTCTTGGCGATCTCGCCGCCCTTGGCCGGGTCGTTCCAGGCGGCCGGCGTGTCGCCGGTCATGTTCTGGATGACGTCTGTCGCACCGGCCGACTTGGCGCCGCCGACATAGCCGCATTCGAACTTGCGGATCAGCGGGATGTCCATGCCGCCGACGAAGCCGACCTTCTTCGACTTCGAAGCCATCGCCGCCAGGATGCCGACGAGGTAGGAACCTTCGTTCTCCTTGAATACCAGCGAGCGGACATTGGGCAGGTCGACGGCATCGTCGATGATGGCGAAGTTGAGGTCGGTATATTCGGCCGCCACCTTCTTGAGCGCATCCTCCCAGGCAAAGCCGGCCATCACGATCGGGTTGCGGCCGTCCTCGGCGAAACGGCGCAGCGCCTGCTCGCGCTGCGAGGCGTTGGAGACTTCGAATTCGACGTAAGCGACGCCGGTTTCGGCCTTGAACTTCTCGGCGCCGTGATAGGCGGCCTCGTTGAAGGATTTGTCGAACTTGCCGCCGAGATCGTAGAGGATGGCCGGCTGGACATCCGCGGCGAAAGCCGGAAGAACCACTGCGGTAGCGGCCAGGAGGCCGAGAACGATACGTTTCATGTGATCCACACCCTGTCGGTTATTTTTCCGTTTGCACCGCATTCCCGCCCGGTTCTCCGGCAGGCACGCGACGTCAGGCAGGAAGTGTTTGCCCCTCCCCGCTGGCGGCCAATCTGGCACGGCCCGAAACAAAATTCACGTGGAATTTTGACCTGTTGGAAAAAGCGTCCAGGCGGACTGTTTCGAGCGGAGCGAAACGTGTGCGTCAGTTGGTCGGGGCGAATTCGTGGCGGCGCCGACGGTAGCCGATGGCGTAGAGCAGGAACGCCAATACCGCGAACACGGCGAACCCCGGCTGTCCGAGTACCCAGACAACGGCGCCGTCCCAGACCAGCGGATTGGCCTTGGCGCGCACATAGGTTTCGAAGGCCGCGCGGGTGTCGGGCGATACCGCCAGCCAGCTCGCGTTGAGCGGCGTCATGACGAGCGCGGACGCCGCCACCGAGCGCGTGGTGTCGATCACCGCCATGATGACCGAAATCGACAATGCAATCATGGCCGCCAGCCGAAAGATGAAACGCAGCATCCAACGCACTCCCCGGGAAAAGCTCCCGTTTGCCCCGCAACCGACATAGAGCGTGCGCAACCGCCACGCAATCGCGATACGCGATTTTGAGGTTAGGCTGCTTTTGCCGGTTTGCGCCGGTTGACCCGCCAGACGGCGAAGATTCCGCCGGCGATTGCTCCGACGATCAGGCCCGCGAGGCCGATAAAGGCGGCGAAAAACCCGCAGGCGCCTTCGAAGCAGCTCATATGGGTGGCGTCGGCGATCAGCGATCCGGCGAAAAATCCCGCGCAAGCGCCGATGGTTCCGCCAAGGATGATGCCGAGCAGCGCGGCAACGAGCGAGACCAGGAGCGGCGGGCGCTCGGTCTCGGGATTGGCATAGACGGCCTCGGAGCCGGCGCAATGCCGCAGGAGATAGATGCAGAGCAGGCCGATGGCGATCTCGGCCACGGTGAAGCCCAGCGCTTCGGCCGAGAAGACGAAGTCCGGCACCAGAAGGGTGTAGGCCTGGCGCACGATGAGCCACAGGATGATGACGACCTGCCAGATGGTGTAGTGACGCGGAAAGCGCGTCGACCGGTTGAAGGCAAGGCCGAGCAGGTAAAGCCCCCACAGGATCGTGACGACACTGCCGGCCAGCCCGCCATAAATCAGGAAGAAAACGCTTTGCGGCAGGTTGAAGTCGCCGATCAGCCGCCAGTTCGAGATCAGGCCATAGGCCGACAGGCCCATGACGATGATCAGCCACGCCACCGGGATGAAGGAAAGCCCGCTGTCCGGCCGGCCCGCGGGTTCCTGGTCGATCGATGCCATGTCAGGACAGTGCCCCTCGCAAAGCCCAAAGCAATTCCAGGAAAAGTGCGTCAGCGGTTTTCCGTCCGGAATTGCGCAGAAAACGAACATTTCAGGCAGTCGACAGGCGGCCGCGACCGAAGTCAAGCGCGGCAAGCGGCGCGACCTGGCCCGTGCACATCATTCGGAAGCCACCCCCCTGGTGAAAGCACCTTCCGGCCATGCGCGGCAAAAGCTTTTGTGCAGTCATTATGGCTTGGCTTTCGCGTTAGGATCGACTAGATGAGCCCCGCGCCTGTTTTGCCTAGACGGCTAGAGGTGCTGGGAAAGGGTCGCCCGCCGGTTGAAGGCACCCCAAATCCTCCGTTGAGGACTTCCCGAGGGAGGCGCATCTCCCCAACCCGCGCGGCGAAACCGGCCAAGCGCGAGATGCAAGGACGGAGAGGTGGCCGAGTGGTTGAAGGCGCACGCCTGGAAAGTGTGTTTACGGGAAACCGTAACGCGGGTTCGAATCCCGCTCTCTCCGCCAGAATTTTTCTAATAAGTCAATTATTTCAAATAGTTAATTAACTCATAGAAGGGATTCAAGGTCGAAGCGTCGTTAGCCTGCGTAACAAACGGTCAGGAATCCGCATAGTCCGCCATGGCGTCGCTCAACATCGAGCAGGTCAGCGTCCTGTTTGGGGCCGAGCGCGGACCCGACCGCCTCTGGCGTACGCGAAGCCAATAGCGGACATTAAACACCGATGGAGCTAAGGTCCTGGATTGGACCCGAAGCCGTCACAGTCCGATTGCGAGGCAACTGCCGCGAACAAGCGGTAGGAAGGTGGGACTCGCTCGTCAGTGGCGCTGCGGCAGGATCGCCGAGGCGTCGCGCGAGTCATAGCATCAAGAAGCGTGACCTGTGGTATGATAGGCCGGTGAGGGCACGCTGGAAGCGCCGGTCCCTATCTGCCTCGGGCCTGCGGCTTGCGTGTCGCGAATCTTGACTGGGGCTCGACATGGAGCGGAAGCTCGCTGCCATCCTTGCCATCGATGTCGTAGGGTACTCGGCGCTTATGGAGGCGGACGAAGCGGGCACCTTCGATCGGCTGAAACGTGGCCGCAAAGAGCTGTTCGAGCCGGAAATCGAGACGCGACACGGGCGAATCTTCAAGCTGATGGGAGACGGCCTGCTGGCGGAGTTCGGCAGCGTGGTAGATGCGGTCGAATGCGCGGTCACGCTTCAGCGCGGCATGGCGGAACGTAACGCGAGCGTCGCCGAAGACCAGCGCTTCGAAGTCCGGATCGGAATCAACCTTGGGGAAGTGATCGTCGAAGGGGACGATCGCTATGGCGAGGGCGTGAATGTGGCGTCGCGCCTCCAACAACTCGCCGAGCCCGGTGGCATCTGCGTTTCGGAGAAGGTGTCCAAGGAGGTCAGGCAGAAGCTAGCGTTTGCGTTCGAGCCCATGGGCGAGCAGCGGGTGAAGAACATAGCCGAGCCGATATACTGCTATCGCGTGAACCTGCAGCTTCCGAGAGCGGCTCCGGTCGGGCGATTGGCATCGCTGGAATTGCCCGACAAGCCCTCAATCGCGGTTTTGCCTTTCACCAACATGAGCAACGATCCGGAGCAGGAAACCTTTGTCGACGGCCTGACCGAAGACCTGATCACCGACCTGTCTCGCTCAGCCGGCCTCTTCGTCATCGCGCGCAACTCGACCTTTGCTTACAAGGGGCGGTCGGTCGATGTGCGTTTGGCCGCGCGTGATCTTGGGGTGCGCTATGTGGTTGAAGGCAGCGCCCGGCGCGCTGCGGCGCGCGTGCGCATCAATGCGCAGTTGATCGACGCGATCGGCGGCGATCATATCTGGGCCGAGCGCTACGACAGCAGCCTCGAGGATATCTTTGCTGTGCAGGACGAGGTCACGGCCAAGATCGTCGAAGCCCTTGTCGGCCGATTGGCCGGACAGCCGGCGCGCAAACGGCCGTCAAGTCTCGAAGCCTATGACCTCTGCGTGCGGGCCCGCGGCGTCAGTTTTCAGACCGGGTTAGGCGCGCGGGAAGCGCGTATGCTCCTGGAAAAGGCGATCGGACTCGATCCCGACTATGCCGAAGCACATAGCTTGCTGGCCCTCAATCTTTGGCTCGGCTGGCTGTTCTGGAACGAGCCGAAGGAAACCAACCAGCCTCGCGCGCTGGCGGAAGCGCAGCGGGCTGTGGCGCTCGATCCTAACGATGCCGGGAACCGCTGGGTGCTGGGCATCATACTTGGTCACGAACGGCGATACGCGGAATCGGATGCCGAATTCGAGACGACCTTCAAGCTCGATCCCAACCATGCCGATGCCTGGGCAATGCGCTCGGATCTCATCACCTTGAGGGGCGACGCGGTCAAGGGCGTCGAATTCGTGAAGCGGGCTTTGCGGCTCAATCCGCACCCACCGGGGTGGTACTATTGGATGGCAGGCCAAGCCTATTATGCGCTCGGCGACTATCAATCCGCGGTCGAGGCTTTACGCAAACCGGAAACCTACCGCACCACGTCGCGGCGCATGCTGGCGGCAGCCCTCGCGCAGGTCGGGCGCCTGGATGAAGCCCGTCAGGAAGCGGAGTTCTTCATGATGAGCAATCCCCATTTCAGCATCAGGCATTGGGCAACATCGCAGCCATTCGACGACGAGGAAGTGCTCCAGCGCTTCGTCGAAGGCTACCGCAAGGCTGGCCTTCCCGACTAAAGAGCGCATTGCTTTGGATCGCCGGCTTGCTCTCGTCAGGATATAGGCTCGTCTTTTGACTATGAGGGCAATGCCCGTGGGTCCCATCGATCAATGTCCGTTGAGGGCAGCCGGGCGCTCCGGAACCTCAGGCCGGTCAGGAGAAGGACCGCGCAGCCGGGCGTGAACAGACAGCCGAACGCGCTCAGCGGCGCCACCCTCGCCAAAGCCGGGCCTTTCGCCGCGGCTGACCTAGCCCGATGGCGGGGCAGCCACAGGATGGACATTTCAGCCCACTTGGAAAATGATCAATGTCGCCATGCGCACTGCAGGGCTCTGATCGCGAAAAGAAAAGCCTGAGCCTAGAAGCCTATCATCAGACCTCCGAGTCCGGCGAGCGAGGATGCAAATGGACACCCGAGACAATGGGCAATTGCATCGCGACGCGGGCGGGCGACCCCGTCGATCGGCCGGCTGGCTTGCCCGCGCCGCTGTGTCGGCGGCATTCCTGCTCGGCATGGCTTTCTTAAGCATTGCGTTTGCGCAGGACCAGCAGCCACCCGTGGTGACGGCGGCCAAGCCGGTGGTCCGTGAAATCGTCGAAGATGACGAGTTCGTCGGGCGCTTCGAAGCCGTCGACCAGGTCGCCATCCGTTCGCGCGTCAGCGGCTATCTGGACAAGGTCAGCTTCCAGGACGGCGCATTGGTCAACAAGGGCGACCTGCTCTTCACCATCGACCAGCGTCCGTACCAGGCGGCTTATGATGCCGCCAAATCGCAAGTGGACGTCGCCAAGAGTCTGCTCGAATTCTCCAAGATGCAGTTGGATCGCGCCGACGAACTCGCCAAGACCGGCAATATCTCAACCGCGACCGTCGACGACCGCCGGCGGGAATACCTTTCGGCGCAGGCGCAGATGCAGGGCGCGACGGCTGCGCTGACGACGGCCAGCCTGAACATGGAATTCACCGAGATCAAGGCGCCCTTGTCCGGCCGCATCGACCGCCGGCTGGTGTCGGTCGGCAACCTCGTGCAGCCGGATTCCACCTTGCTGACGACCATCGTCACGCGCGATCCGATCGACTTCTATTTCGACGTCGATGAGCGCCTGTATTTCAGCTACGCCCGCGACGCGAAGGCGCGTGGCGGCAGCATGCAGGAAGGCGCCGGCGGGCTCGACGTGGTGGTTCACGTCGCCGACCGCGCGCAGGCGGTATTCAAAGGCAAGCTCGATTTTGCCGAGAACCGGATCGACAACGCGACCGGCACCATGCGGGTGCGTGCGAGGTTTCCCAACGCCGACGGCATTCTCCAGCCAGGCATGTTCGGGCGCATCAACGTGCCGGGGTCACTGCCGTATAGCGGCGTGCTGGTGCCCGACGAGGCGATCGGCGCCGATCAGGATCGCCGCATCGTGTTCCTGGTGGACGAGGCCGGGACGGTATCGGCGAAGCCCGTGCGCACCGGCCCGCGTCTCGACGGCTACAGGGTGATCCGCGAGGGCCTGACCGGGGACGAGACGATCATCGTCAACGGGCTGATGCACGCCAGGCCCGGCACCAAGGTGAAGGTCGAGATGGTGGCGTTGCCGCCCAGGGCCGAGACCGCCGAGTTGCAGCAATGAGGTTCGCACATTTCTTCGTCGACCGTCCGATCTTCGCATCGGTCGTTTCGGTCGTCCTGCTGATCCTCGGCGGGATAGCTTATACCCAGCTGCCGGTCGCGCAATATCCCGAGATCGCCCCGCCGACCATCGTCGTTCGCGCGCAGTATCCGGGCGCCGACGCCGAGACGGTCGCAGCGACGGTGGCAACGCCGATCGAGCAGGAGATCAACGGCGTCGAGGGCATGCTCTACATGTCGTCCTATTCGTCGGGCGACGGGGCGATGGCGCTGACCATCACCTTCAAGCTGGGCACCGATCTCGATCAGGCGCAGGTGCTGGTGCAGAACCGCGTGTCAGTCGCCGAGCCGCGCCTGCCCGAGGAAGTCCGTCGCCTCGGCATCACCACCATCAAGAGCTCGCCCGACCTGATGATGGTCGTGCACATGCTGTCGCCCGACAATACCTACGACCAGCTCTACGTCTCGAACTACGCCCGCTCGCGGGTGCGCGACATACTGCTCAGGTTAGACGGCGTCGGCGACCTCATCATCTTCGGCGAACGCGAATATTCGCTGCGCATCTGGCTCGATCCGGAAAAACTGTCCGCCCTGGGGATGACCTCGGGCGATGTGGTGCAGGCGCTGCGCGACCAGAACGTGCAAGTGTCGGGTGGCTCGATCGGCGCGCCGCCGACCAACACCGGCACTGCGTTCCAGTACACGGTCACCACGCAAGGCCGCTTCAACGACGCACGCGACTTCCGATACGTGATCGTCAAATCGACCGACGACGGCCGCCTGATCTCGCTGCAGGACGTGGCGCGCATCGAGCTCGGCGCCAAGGATTACGTCACCAACTCCTATCTCAACGGCAAACCGGCGGTGGCGCTCGCCATCTTCCAGCGGCCGGGCACCAATGCGCTCGCCGCAGCCGCGGAAATCCAGGACAAGATGAAGGAGCTTTCCCTCGACTTCCCGAAGGGGTTGAGCTACGACATCGTCTACAACCCGACCGAGTTCGTCGCCGAGTCGATCCAGGAGGTCTACAAGACGATCCTCGAGGCGATGCTGCTTGTCATCATCGTCATCATCGTCTTCCTGCAATCGTGGCGC
Source organism: Mesorhizobium sp. M1D.F.Ca.ET.231.01.1.1 (assembly GCF_003999155.2). NCBI lineage: Bacteria > Pseudomonadati > Pseudomonadota > Alphaproteobacteria > Hyphomicrobiales > Phyllobacteriaceae > Mesorhizobium > Mesorhizobium sp. M1D.F.Ca.ET.231.01.1.1. The sequence continues at coordinate 313,285 of NZ_RZOZ02000004.1, read as the reverse complement.
ATGGCGATCGTGCCGATCGTGGCCATCCCCGTGTCGCTGATTGGCACGCTGGCGGTGCTTTACGCCGCCGGCTTCTCGCTCAACATGCTGACGCTGTTCGGCCTCGTTCTGGCGATCGGCATCGTCGTCGACGATGCTATCGTCGTGGTCGAGAACGTCGAGCGCAATATTGCCACAGGGCTGGCGCCCAATCCGGCGTCGCATCTGACCATGGACGAAGTCGGAACGGCGGTCATCGCGATCTCGCTGGTGCTGATAGCCGTGTTCGTACCGACGGCCTTCATCCCCGGCATTTCTGGGCAGTTCTACCTGCAGTTTGCGATCACCATCGCGGTGTCGACGGCGATCTCGGCATTCAATTCGCTGACGCTTTCGCCGGCGCTGGCCGCACTGCTGTTCAAGCCGCACCACGCCGCGGCGGCGCCGCCGCGCTTTTTCCTGGCGCGGCTCGGACGGGGGCTCGCCGACGGCTTCAATCGCGGCTTCGACAGGGTCGCCCATTGGTATTCGAGCATCGTCCGCGTGCTGGTCGGCTCGTGGATAACGATCGCCGCCATGCTGGCCGTTTTCGCGGCCCTCATCTACGCCACGGTCTACATGGTGCAGGCGGTGCCGCGCGGTTTCATTCCGTCGCTCGACCAGGGCTATGCGATCGTCGTCGTCCAGTTGCCGGACGGCGCCTCGCTGTCGAGGACCGATGCGGTCATCCAGCAGGCGTCGCAGATCATCCAGAAAACGCCGGGCGTCGACTACGCAGTCGCCTTCGCCGGCTTCTCCGGCGCGACCTTCACCAACGCCAGCAACGCGGGCGTGATCTTCGCCAGGTTCAAGCCGTTTGACGAGCGACTGAAAGCCGGCCAGTCGGCGACCCAGGTCATCGGCAACCTGTTCGGCAGCCTGCAAAGCATCAAGGAAGCCTTCATTATCGCACTGCCGCCGCCTCCGATCCGCGGCGTCGGCAATGCCGGCGGCTTCAAGCTGCAGATCCAGGAGCGCAACAGCGCCGACATGCGGCAGATCCTGGCGCTTGCCAACGAAATCGCCGGCAAGGCCAACAAGACGCCGGGGCTGACGGGCGTGTTCACCACGTTCTCGGCGTCGAGCCCGCAATTCTTCCTGGCGATCGATCGCGACAAGGCGCGCATCCTGAATGTACCGATCCCCAACATCTTCGAGACGCTGTCGATCAATTTGGGCACCGCCTACGTCAACGACTTCAACGCTTTCGGGCGCGTCTACCAGGTGCGGGCGCAGGCCGACCAGGTGTTCCGCCTCGATCGCGCCGATATCTTGAAACTGAAGGTGCGCTCGGCGGCCGGCGCGCTGGTTCCGCTCGGCACGTTGATCGAGATCCGCGACGTCACCGGCCCGGCACTGGTCCAGCGCTACAACATGTACGTCTCGGTGCCGCTGCAGGGCAACGCCGCGCCCGGCGTTTCCACGGGCGACGCGCTGGCATTGATGGAAGGGATCACGGCAAAGACGCTGCCGGACGGTACCTCCTATGAATGGACCGAGCTCGCCTATCAGGAGCGCAACACCGGCAATGCCGCTGTCTATATCTTCGGACTGTCGGTGCTGTTCGTGTTCCTGGCGCTGGCGGCGCAATATGAGAGCTTGGTGCTGCCGTTCGCCATTGTGCTTGTGGTGCCGCTCGGCGTGCTCGCGGCGTTGCTCGGCGTGTCTTTCCGGGGGCTGGACAACAACATCCTCGTGCAGATCGGCCTCATCGTGCTGATCGGGCTTGCTGCCAAGAACGCGATCCTGATCGTCGAATTCGCGCGGCAGGCGCAGGAACGAGGCCTGTCGGCCGCCGAGGCTGCCGTCGAAGCCTGCCGGCTCAGGCTGCGGCCGATTCTGATGACCGCCTTCTCGTTCATCCTCGGCGTCGTGCCGCTGCTGATCGCGACGGGCCCGGGCGCAGAAATGCGCCAGTCGCTCGGCACCGCGGTGTTCTCCGGCATGCTCGGCGTCACCTTCGTCGGCCTGTTCCTGACGCCGGTGTTCTACGTCACGCTCAGGTCGCTGTTTTCACGGCGCAAGCCGGGTCCCGAGGCCGAGCCTTCGGGGCCGGCAGAGGCGCCATCGGAGACGGCCGCCGAGTAGGGTTGCGAATTCGCCGCGTCGGGCGCGGCTTGCATGCAGCGAATCTGAAGATCGCGACGCGCTTCAGGCGCCAAGTCAGGCCAAGAGCCGCCACATTCGCACGCGGCCTGTTCCACGCAATTCGGTCTCCCCGAGTGGGTCGCAAGCAAAATCCGCGCCGAGCAATTCGTGGGTCGCATCCGAAATGCGGATTTCATCGGGCTCCGCGGCCTTTTGAATCCGCGCGGCGAGATTGACGGTGTCGCCCCACAGGTCATAGACAAACCGCCTTTTGCCTATCACGCCCGCCACGATCGGTCCGGAGTGGATTCCAATCCTGAGGCTTAGCGGTTCGCCTGCGAAGCGCTCGCGCCTCGCCGTCTCCCGCAGCTCAAGCGCATAGTGCGCAAGGGCTTCCGCATGATCGGATCGCGCGACGGGCAGGCCGGCGACCGCCATGACACAATCGCCGATGGTCTTGATCTTTTCGCAGCCATATTGTTCCGAGAGCAGATCCGCCGCCCTGAAGAAGTAGTTCAAGATAGCGAGCGTCGTCGCGGCTCCGACGTTGCGCGCCCTTTCCGTAAAACCGACGATGTCGGCAAAAAGCACGCTCACCTCTGCGTGGCTGTCCGCAATCTGCTCGTCCGCTTTCAACCGCTCCGCGATCGACGCCGGAAGAATGTTGAGGAGAAGGGATTCGGCGCGCCTGTATTCGCGCGACAAACCCTCCTGGCTCTCCCTCAACGCCTCGTTCGTCGATTGCAGTTTCGCATTGAGTTGACGCTCCCTCTCTTGCAGGAGCGTCATTTCATAAGCCTTCTGTTGAAGACGCTGCTGGTGGTCGCGTTCGGGAGTGGCGTCGAGAAAGAGCAGCCACACCGAGCCGCCGTCGCCAAAGAGATGGAGGTCCGCGACACGCCCGCCGGGCAGTTCCATCATAGGCATGTGAAATGGAAGTTCCGGGCAAGGCAGCAGCCCTTCCATGAACTCAAGCTGGTCGGAAACGGGCTTGCCGACGCGAAGCGACGAGAGTCCGTAATGTTCAATGTTGCCGCCCTTCGCGGCTATGCATTGCCGGGCGTCAATTTTCAGATATGCGGCAGAACGCTCATTATAGAAGAAATCGTATATCCAGCTTCTGACTTCTTTCGGCACGCTGGCCATGGTCTACTTGGCGACCATCGAAGCAAGCTGACGAAACGCATCGTCGACATGGTCGCCCGAAAGCGCGCTTGTCAGATAGATCTGCCAGCCACGTTGCTTCAGTTCGTCGATCTCACCATCCGATATCGCCCACCGATCGGCCAGATCGGATTTGTTGAATAGCAATACGAACGGCATGGTGCCGAATTCGGCCTCGGCCCGCTCGCGCAGCGTGAGCGCCACGGCGAGAGTGGCGGGCCGGGTTCCATCGACGACAAGCACGAGCCCGGCCGCACCGCGCACATAGCTGACGCGGAATGAGCCGATATCGTCTTCGCCGGCCAGATCCCACAAAATCAGGTCCACTGTCTTGTCCGGAAACGCGACGCTTTTCTTGTCGATTTTCACGCCCACCGTGGTCAAGTAGGTATCTGAAAAGATGCTTTGGACGAACCTGCGCACCAGGCTCGTCTTGCCGACAGCAAACCCGCCCAACATGCAGATCTTTTTTTGCAGCATCCTGGGCCCCGCGCTACTCCAGGTTCACCGTAACCGAAACCCGGCGATTGGTGGAGTTCCCAGTTCGACTATTTTCATTTTCGGGCACCGCTGGCTCAAAGGTGCCAGCGCCTCGAACCAGCAGCAGTTCCGGAGCGACGCCGCGCTTGTTGAGAAGCGCGCGAACCGTCTCGGCGCGGGCGGCGCTGATCGACGCGTTGGCCGTCTCACGGCCCGTCGTGTCCGAATGGCCGGTCAACATAAACCGCGCTGTCACGCCTGCCTTGCGGGCATTTTCGGCGAATTCCTTCAATTGATCAGCCAATCTGTCGAGCGCCGGCGTCTGCTCCGGTCCCGGGACAACTCTACCGGAAGAGAAGAAAATATCGGTCGTCTGGATGGCCTCTCTCAAATGATTAAGTTCTGCAAGGTTCAGCTCGCGCAGCTGCGAGACATCAAGAACCACTCCGTCCGCCGAAAGTTGTTCGGCGGCGGCCTGCGCCCGGCCGATCCAGCCGGCAGGAGCCTCGCCCACGACAACGATGCGGTCCTGGATGATCGATAGCCGAACCGATTTCGGCGGGGACAGCGACGCCGTCAGCCGCTTCACCACGAACTTCGGATCAAGACTCTGATAGAATTGCCACTGTGAATGAACGCGGGCAGGATCAACCTGCGTTCCGGACAGCAGAGCTTGCGGGTCGACGGCAAGAGGGTCTCTCAGACCGGAAATGTAGAAATGTCCGCCCCTCGCCGTTTGTTGAGCGACGATGATTCCCGGCTGGGCCTCAAGTCGCGACACATAATACTGCCAATGCTCCGCCGCGCGTGCATCGGGGCTAACATCACGAACCTTGGAGATGTCGAACTCCGGTCCGCCGGCTGAAAGCTGTCGAGCCGCTGCACGCGCTCGATCTATCCAGGTGTCGGGAGCCTCACCCTCGGCGACGATGCGGTCCTTGACGATCGAAAGTCGTACTGTATCCGGCGGATACAGCGACGCCGTCAGCCGCTTCAACACGAACATCGGCTCAAGGCTCTGATAGAATTGCCAGCTTGCATGAACGCGAGCGGGATCGACCTCGGTTCCCGACAGCAGCGACTGCGGGTCGGCGGCAAGCGGGTCTCTCAGGCCGGCAATATAGAATTGGCCATCGCGCACGTTCTGCTGGGCGACGATGATGCCGGGCTGAGTCTGCAGACGCGCCACATAGCCCTGCCAGCGCTCCTCGGGGCTCACGTCACGGACCCCGGAGATGTCGAAGACCGGTCCGCCGGCTGAAAGCTGCTGGGCGGCGGCCCGCGCCCGGTTGATCCACGCGGTGGTGGCCTCACCCGCGGCAACGATGCGACCATTGAGGACTGAAAGCCGCACAGAATCCGGCGGCGCCAGCGACGCCGTCAGCCGCTTCAGCACGAACTGCGGCTCAAGGCTCTGGTAGAACTGCCAGGTTGAATGAACGCGCGCGGGATCGACCTGCGTTCCGGACAACAGCGACTGCGGGTCGGCGGCGAGCGGGTCCCTCAGGCCGGCAATGTAGAACTGGCCGTCGCGTACATTCTGTTCGGCAACGATGATGCCGGGCTGAGTCTGCAGCCGCGACACATAGGCCTGCCAGCGCTCCTCGGGGCTCACATCGCGGACCCCGGCGATATCGAATACCGGTCCGCCTGCCGAAAGCTGCTGGGCGGCGGCCCGCGCCCGGTTGATCCACGCGGTGGTTGCCTCGCCCGCGGCGACGATGCGGCCATTGACGACCGAAAGCCGCACCGAATCCGGCGGGGCCAGTGACGCCGTCAGCCGCTTCAGCACGAACTCCGGCTCGAGGCTCTGGTAGAATTGCCAGCTTGCGTGAACGCGCGCGGGATCGACCTCAGTTCCGGACAACAGCGACTGCGGGTCGGCGGCAAGCGGGTCCCTCAGGCCGGCAATATAGAATTCGCCACCGCGCATCTTTTGTTCGGCAACGACGATGCCAGGCTGGGCCGCCAGGCGCGACACATAGGCCTGCCAGCGCTGTCCGGATTGCCAGGAGAGAAAGAACCAGCCGCCTGCCGCTATCAAAATCAGCAGGGCCGCCGTCACCACCAGCCAGGGAAATCCTTCCTTCGAATCCGTATGCTGCAGTTCGACGCAGGTCTGCAACTGCGTCTCCACGCCGGGCAACTGCGACGTGTCGCCGTCGAACCGCTCCAAAGCCTGCGAGGATTCATCGTGGATGCGAAGCAATGCATCGCGGATTACTTCATGCAGTTCCTCCGGCGGATTTCCCCGGATCACCGCTACCAAGGTCGCGAACGGTCCGACTTCCGACCAGAGGCGAAGCTCCCCGAACCGGATGGTGTCGAGGCCGCTCTGTTCCTTCTCGTTGAACGAGTCCCTCACAAAATCCTGGATTGCGCTGAGCATCGAGGAAATGAGCTGAGGGTCTTCACTGGTGGCGTTTTCGGCCGTTACATGCGCGATCAGAAGCCCGGAACTGCGGCTGATGAGAAAGACGTGTTCAACACGGTAGACGAGAGAATGATTGAGAACGACCTCGGAGAAGCTTGTGCCGGTGCGCCAGGCCTCAAATCTCCACTTCAGTCCGTGCCAGGTGAATATATGCCTTAAAGATTCATTCAGCGACTGGAAGGTCTGGTCGATCTTTTCGCCGATCGACTTGCGAATGGCCGGCAGAAACACCGGATACAATATATCCGTCAGCGTGTGCGGATTCTTCTGGATGGACCGCTGCGCGGCCCTCTCGACAGCCGGCGCAAGGGCCTCGCCGAGTTGCTCATGAGACGCGCGCGCGGTAGCGTCGGGGAGAACGTTCCCCACCGCGGCCGCAAGCTGCTCGGGTTCGTCGAGCAGGTGCGTAACCCGTGAAAGTTCCGAGATCTCGCCGCCGACGAGCAACTGGCGAAGCGTTTCCAGTTGATGATCTGCGGCTGGAATTCCTTCGTAAAGCGCATGGTTGTCCGGATCGACGTTCCGGGCAATTTCCACCAAAAGGCGGGCCAAAGCCTCGCGATCAATCTCGGTATCGTTCGAAGCTCGTCTTTGAGGCAGGCTGATTGGTTCGACGCTCGACGTCAAGTTCCGATCAACTCACTTTCCAGCCACGCTCCGAATTGCCCTTGCTGCCGACGGGATCCTGATTGAGACACTTCGCGACCTCGACAAACAGGCCGGCCAAAAGATTCCGGTCGGTCTTGACGTTGCTGAGATCGGAAAAAATCTTCTCCATCAGCAATTGAGCGCTTTCGTTCTTCTGCTTGATTTCCTCGCGCAGCAAATGGTCGCTTCTGTTCATGCGATCCGCTATTTCGCGCTCGAGCTCGCTCAATTGATCAGACAACGCGCGCACCTGCTTTTCGAGCGCCTGATTCTGATCGCGAAGATTGCGGTCGATCTCCTTGTCAGCCTCGGCTCGCGCATCTTTTTCGTTGCGCAACTGCGTCGCCAGCGAGTCAACCTGCTTCTTCGCATTCGACTCGTAGGTTTCAAGATTGCGCTTGGCTTCGGATTCGACATCCTTGAAGCGCTGCAGGAACCGCTCCTCAAGCTTGGAGAAGCGGCGATCATAGTCCTGCATCTGGTTGCCGAACAAAAGATCGCGTATCTTGTCGACACCTGGAGCGTCACTGCCTGCCCCGCCCTCGCGCGCCTGGGCGGCCATGAAGTTCAGTCCGTTTCCCTCTGGATTACCTATCAGATTTGCGTCCGCTTTGCTTGCTGAAGCAGCGGCACTCGAAGATTCCTTAGCCATCACTATGCCCCAATCGCCAAGTGCAACATTAGGAAGTGTTAAATCATGTCAGACAAATACCCGGCCTGCAAGCCGGATTCCGGGTGGCTGGCTGCGGCACGGCACATTTCGGACTGGCCATGCTTTGCCGAAATCGCTCGATTGCGTTAGCCTGCCAACATGCGGGGTCGCTGATGGACCATTTTCGCTGAGGCGGCGAAATTCCATGGAGATGCAGCAGGTTCCGCTATTTCCTGGCCCTGTCCAACACGCTGAACTTCACCAGGGCGGCCGAGGAATGCAATGTCACGCAGCCGACGCTGACCCGTGCCATCAAGACGCTCGAGGAGGAACTGGGGGGAGAGCTCCTCCGGCGCGAGCGCCAGCATTCTCACCTGACCGAGCTTGGGCATCGCATGCTGCCGCTGCTGCAACAGTGCTACGACGCCGCCACTTCCGCCAAATCGCTGGCGAAGGCGGTGCAAAGCAGCGACGTCGCGCCGCTCAACGTCACCATTTCCAACAGTATCAATGGAGCTGTTCCGCGCCTATCCTGGCGCGCACCTCAAGATCAACCGTGGCTCGCCGGCTGCCGTCATCGACGCGCTGAAGAGTGGCGATGTCGAGCTGGCGATTGCCGGCCCGCTGGGACAGGCGTCGGATCGCCTGGACGTATGGCCGCTGTTCCAGGAGGCGATGGAGCTCGCGTACCCGTACGGCAGAGCGCCGCCCGCGGCTGGGTACGAAGCTGGCTGGCCACAACGAAGGAAGCGTGGCCTGGAGCGGGTTCAGCTTTCACAGAATCGCTGATCCGCTCCAAGCATTTGTTTTTGCGCAATTCCGGACGGGAAACCGCCACGCACTTTGCTGGAATTCATCTAGTCGAAGAAGCCCGCATCCTCTTCCCTGAGATACTTCCCGGCCGCTTCGGCGTCGATATCGAGGCCCAGCCCCGGCGCTTGCAGCAGGTCCACCATGCTGTCCTTCACGATCTGCGGCGGCAGGCCGATGACGAGGTCCTCCCACCAGGGATCGGAGGCGCTCGGATATTCGAAGGCGACGTAATTGGCGGGCAAGGTGGCACAGACATTGATCAGCGCGCCGAGGCCAAGCAGGCCGTTGGCGGTGCCGTGCGGCGCCATCAGGATCGAGTGCATATAGGCGTGCTCGGCGACCCATTTGAGCTCGGCAATGCCGCCGATATCGGCAGGATCGGGGCCGATCACGCGCACCGCCTGCGTCTCGATCAGCTCCTTGAAATTGTGCCGCAGGTAGATCTGCTCGCCGGTGTGGATCGGCGTCGAGGTGGAGGCGGTAAGTTCCCGATAGGCCTGCGGATTGACCCACGGCACATAGTCGCCGGTCAGCATGTCCTCGAGCCACATCAGATTGTACTTCTCGACGGCGCGGGCGAACCTGATCGCGTCGGGCAGCATCCAGCCCGGGCCGCAGTCGAGCGCCAGGCTGACCTTGTCGCCCAGCACTTCCTTCATCGCGACGACGCAGTCGAGCATGTGATTGAAGCCGCGCTCGCTGATCACGCCCTGGTCCATGGCGCCGTGATAGCCGGCTTTCTTCTGCGTCACGCCGTAGTGGAAGCCTTCTATCGTGTCCTTCATGTTGGAGTGGAACGAGATGCCCTGCTTGATCATGAAGAAGTTCTGCGGCTGCTCCATCATCCATTTGACGTCGGCGGCGTAATCCTGCGGCCGGTCGCCCGCGCGCTTGCGGCGGATCGAGCCGTTGTAGACCCGCACCTTGTCGCGCACCTTGCCGCCGAGCAGCTTGTAGGCCGGCACGCCCGCGGCCTTGCCGGCTATGTCCCACAGCGCATGTTCGATGGCGCTCACCGCCGCGCCGTAGGGCTTGAAAGAGCCACGTTGGCGGACCTTCAGCATCACGCGCTCGACGTCGGTCGGGTCCTCGCCGATCAGCGCCTCGCGGAAATGCAGCACGAAGGGCTTGAGATAGGTCTTTGTGTATTCGACTTCGCCCAGGCCATAGAGCCCCTCATCGGTGACGACGCGGACGATCGGGTGCCGCCCGATGACGGCGCAGCGCAGGTCGGTGATCTTCATGGCGCAGTCCTATTTCACAGACGAGAAAGCTGTCGGCGTGAGCAGCTGGCTGCTGATATTGGCAACGATCTGCCCGTCGCGCTCAGACTCGTCCCGGGCCCTGTGCCATGCCGGATCGGTGACGAAAGCCGCCCATTTCGCCTCACGCTCGGCCAGCGATTCCCAGGCAAGGAAATAGGTGAGGCGATTGCTGTTTTCGCCGATCGCCGTGGTGAAAAACCCGGCTTGGCGGATGCCATGTCTCTCCCAGATTGCCAGCGTTTGGTCGTAAAAGCGCTTGAGCAAAGCCGGCAGCCTGCCCGGCAGGCAGTCATAGATTCGCAGTTCGTAGATCATGGTTTCGTCCGTTTCTTTCTTCGCCTCTCCTTTGGGAGAGGTCGACACGAATGGTCGGTCGTTGGCCCTGTGAGTCTGGGGGAATGAAGGAAGGGGTCTGGGCTAACTCCAGGTCCGGTCCCAGCTATATTCATTGTCCCAATGCTCGGTGGATTGCCACATCCCCGTGACACCCGCTTGCAGATGCAGCGAGATTACCTCGTCGACCACGTCGTCGATCCCCAGGCCCGGCTTGTCCGGGACGGTAATGAAGCCGTCCTTGACGAGCGGCTTGGGCAGGCCGGTGACGATATCGTCCCACCAGTCGACATCGGCGGAGTGGTATTCGAGCGCCAAGAAGTTCTCGGTCGCGATCGCGACATGTGCCGCGGCCATCGCGGCGATCGGACTTTCGGCCATGTGGATGGCCATGGCGACGCCATGGTCCTGCGCCATGTCGCCGATCTTCTTGGTCTCGAGGATGCCTCCGCTGGTCAGCAGGTCCGGGTGGATGACCGAGAGGCCGCCGCTCTTCAGCAGAGGCTCGAAGCCCTCCTTGAGGTAGATGTCCTCGCCCGTGCAGATCGGCACCGTGGTGGCCTCCTGCAACCGCCGGTATTGCTCGGTGTATTGCCAGGGAATCACGTCCTCGAGCCAGGCCGGCACGTATTTCTCGATACGGCGCGACAGGCGTATGCCGTCCTGCAGCGAGATGTGGCCGACATGATCGATGGCGAGAGGGATCTCGTATCCGATGACCTCGCGAACCTCGTGGATGTACTGCTCGAGCAGGTCGATCCCCTTTTCGGTGAAATGCAGGCCCGTGAATGGGTGCTGCACGTTCTGCGCATCGTAGGCGAGATTGCGGGCCTTGCGCTCCTCGAGCGTGCCGCCGCGGCCGCGCGGATTGCCGTGAAACCCTTCGAGCGCGCCGGCGGGCGCGACGACAGCGCCCGGTATATGGGCGATCTGCATCAAGCCCAGATCCATCTTGAGGAAGGTGAACCCACGGTCCATGCGCGCCTTGAGGCGCTTGCCGGTTTCGGTGCCGCTGGGTTTCTCGGCGTCGGTGTCGCAGTAGACGCGCACCTGATCGCGAAACTTGCCGCCCAGCATCTGGTAGATCGGGACGCCATAGGCCTTGCCGGCGAGATCCCACAACGCGATTTCGACCGCCGAGACGCCGCCGCCTTGCCGGCCGTGCCCGCCGAATTGCTTGATGCGGCGGAACAGGCGGTCGATGTCGCAAGGGTTCTCGCCAAGCAGCCGGCTCTTCAGCATCAGCGCGAAGGTGGCGCTGGCGCCGTCGCGCACCTCGCCAAGCCCGACGATGCCCTGGTTGGTGTAGATCTTGAGCAGCGCCGAGGTGAACGGCGCGCCGACGATCTCAGCCACCCGCATGTCGGTGATGCGAAGGTCGGACGGCCTGGAATTCGTGTTGACCCGATTGAGGGCCTCGTCGGCTCCATCGGTTTTTGGCATGTCCTATCCTCGTTCTGTTTGGCGGGGCTTGTTGCCCACATGCTGGCCGGCATGGAAGGTCGCTAGGCCAGCTCGATTTCGTGGGCCTGCAGATAGTCGCGGTTCATCTCGACACCGAGACCGGGCTTCGACGTCAGCTTGAGGCTGCCGTTCGAAACGTCGAGCGGCCTGTCGATGAGATGATCGTATTTGCCGAGATTCCACTCCGACGTCTCCAGCTTGTAGAAGTTGGGAACGGTCATCATCACCTGCGCTCCCGCGACCACGTTGATCGGCCCCGCAGCATCGTGCGGCGAGACCGGGACGTAATAGGCTTCGCACAGGGCGGAAATCTTCTTGAGCTCGGTAATGCCGCCGGTCCAGGTGACGTCGGGCATGATGTAGTCGGCGAGCTTGTTCTCGAGCACCGGCACGAAATCCCACTTCGTGTGGCCGCGCTCGCCCCACGAGATGGCGGCGCTGACCTTCTCGCGCACCTGCTTGAGCGCGTTGAGGCTTTCGGGCGGACACGGCTCCTCGAACCAGTCGATCTGGCCGGCCTCCTCGAGGCTGCGACAGAGGCGGATGGCGGTGGGAACGTCGAAGCGGCCATGCGCATCGATGAGGATGTCGACATCGGGCCCCGCTGTTTCGCGGATCAGGGCCGTAAGCTCGGCCGCTTCGCGCTCGTCCTTGCGGGTCATGCCGCCGTCGAGGTAGCCGTCCCGCCTTTCGCGGGGCAGGCCATCGACGCTGGGCCCCTGGTGGGGGAAAGGGTCGAACTTGAGCCCGGAGTGTCCGGACTCGACGATATCCCGAATTTCGCGGACCACGGCCTCCTTGCTGGTGAATTTGGCCTGGTTGGGGTGGGTGTAGAGGGCGATCTCATCGCGCACCGGTCCGCCCAGCAGCTCGTAGATCGGCTTGCCGAGGACTTTGCCGCGGATATCCCAGAGGGCTATGTCGATGGCGCTGACGCATTCGACGGCGGCGCCGCGGCTGCCCATGTAGGTGAAGCTGCGGAATATCTTGTGCCAGAGATATTCGATGCGCGCGGGATCCTCACCTGCCATGGCGGCGCCGATCTGCCGCAGGATCGTGCAGAGAGCGCGATTGGCCAGCTTTGTCGTGGTGGTGATTTCCCCCCATCCGCTCACGCCCTCGTCGGTCGTCACTTCGACGAACAGGTACTCTCCCCAGTAAGAACCGCCGGACTTGATCAGCCACGGCCGTATGCTCGTGATTTTCATGTCAGCTACCTTTGTCTGAATGGTCTGGCTGACGACGTTCCAGACCGGGTGTGTCCTATCCGGCCCGTGCGGCGTTGCGGGCTCGCATATGTTCGAGGATGTGCCGGCCGGAACCCTCGACATGGCGGGCAACGAGCTCGGCCGCCTTGTCGCCTTCTCCCGCCTTTACGAGCGCGATGAGCTCGCGGTGCTCGCGAATGATCGCGGCGCGTCGCGCGAGGGTGAAATCGAAACGCCGGCTCACGGCTCGCAGCACTTCTCGATGCTTCCACCAAAGCTCGGCGGCATGGCGGTTGTAGTGCCGCTGGTACATCACGGTGTGGAAGGCGGTATCGAGCTCGCTGTGCCTCAATGTATCGGCAAAGTTGTTCTCTTCGATCAGGCCCTGGATGCGTTCGAGTTCGGCGATGTCCTCGCCGGTGGCCATGTTCACGAACCACCTGGTCAGGGCCGGCTCGATGAGAACGCCGATCTCGTAAATATCGCGGACAAATTCCTGATCGATGGGTCGCACGCGCGCGCCCCGGTTGGGGGCAAAGATGACAAAGCCCTCGCCGCGCAGCAGTTGAAGGGCCTCGCGCACGGGATTGGTCGAAGTGCCGTGACGCCGGGCGAGATCGGTGACCACAAGCCGTTCGTTGGCGGCGAGCCGTCCCTCGATGATGTCTTCCCTGATCAGTTCATAAAGCGAGGCGCCCTCGCTGGAGGCCCCTATGGGATCGATCCCCGCAGGTGGCTTGGCTTTGAAATCGCTTGCTTCGGCCAAGGCCGGTTCCTCCTAGATTAATACACACATTATCCGATTATCACGCAAAGTTTCGATAAACAATGTACGATCTGGTGCGTTGACAGACAATTCACGATCTGAAAACGTACAAGATGGCCGATGGGATACACGAAGCAGATGCCCGCGGTCGAACGAGCGAGGACCGCTTGCCCCGAAGCGAAGCGGCGTGGGAGAGAACCTGGAGGATACCTATGACGAGGATTACACTCGGCGGTGCCGTCCTGCGCGGCACTGTTTCGACTGCTTTAATGGCATCGTTGATGTCGGCGCCGGCGCTGGCCGCGCCGCCGGTCGACTTGAGCAAATGGTCGCCGGAGTATGTGCGCTCGATTGCGGGCACGCAGGATTTTGACACGGCGGGCGATTGCGCCAAGGTCACCCCGCTCGACTACAAGGGGCGACTGACTTTCTGGTACCAGGGCGTGTTCGAGGGCGACCCCGACCTCCTGCGCCAGTACTACAAGGATTTCTTCGCGACCTTCCGCAAGACCTATCCGAACATCCAGCTCGAGGAGCAGGCCCTCACCTACAACGACCTGCTCGACAAGTTCCGTACGGCGCTCTTGGGCAACGCGGCGCCGATGGCGGTCCGCCTGCAGATCCTGGGTGGCACCGAGTTCGCCTCGAAGGGCTATCTGCAGCCGCTCAAGCCCGAGGATGTGGGTTATTCGACCGAGGATTTCTGGCCCGGCGCCCTGAAGGCCGTCACCTGGGACGGCGTGACCTACGGTATCCCGACCAACAACGAGACGATGGCGTTCATCTGGAACGCCGACATCTTCAAGCGCGCGGGCCTCGATCCGAACAAGCCTCCGGCAACCTGGGACGACGTCGTCAAGTATTCCAAGCAGATCCACGACAAGCTCGGCATTGCCGGCTATGGCCTCGTGGCGCGCAAGAACGCCGGCAACACGCCCTACCGCTTCATGCCGCAGCTGTGGGCCTATGGCGGCGGCGTCTTCGACGAAGCCAAGACGAACCCGACCTATAAGGAGATCGAGCTCAACAGTCCGCAGAGCAAGGCGGCGCTGCAGGCCTCCTACGACATGTATGTCCGGGACAAGTCGGTTCCGGTTTCGGCGCTCACCAACCAGCAGGCCGACAACCAGCCCCTGTTCCTGGCCGGCCAGCTCGGCATGATGATCTCGCACCCGTCCGACTACAACGTCATGCTCGACCTGCAGAAGAAGGCGACGGGCACCGACAAGGACAAGGCGCAGACGGTCATCGACAACATGCGCTACGGCCTCATTCCGACCGGTCCGGACGGCAAGCGCGCCGTCGTGTTCGGCGGCTCGAACATTCACATCCTGAAGCCTGAATATGTCGAGGGCGGCAAGGTGGACGAGCCGGCGGCAAAGGCCATCATCTGCATGTGGACGAGCCCCGAATGGTCGCTGAAGATGGCCTACGCCGGCTCGAACCCGGGCAACCTCAACGGCTTCAAGACCAAGTGGATGAAGGAACGCCTGGACAACATCAAGTTCCTCGATGTCACGACCTCGATGCTGCCATACGGCATCCCGTTCCCGGCGCTGCCGCAGTCGCCCGAGATCATGAACATCATCGTCCCGGACATGCTGCAGAATGCCCTGACCGGAGCGATGACCGTCGACCAGGCAGCGGACGACGCGGCCAAGAAGGTGAAAGACCTGATGGGCGGCGGACTCTAGAGCAATTCCAGGAAAAGTGTGTAACGGTTTTCCGTCCGGAATTGCGTAAAAACAAAGAGATAGAGCGGTTCGACGTTTCCGTGAAACGGTGAACCGCTCTAGCCGAAGCCTGACCTGCGATCCGACCGGCTGCGCCGAGAGTGCGGCCGGTTTGCTCCGAAGAACAAGGGCACGCCAAAGTGACGATCGTGACCGGCCAGACCGAGGCTCGCCGAACATTGCAACCCGACAGGTCCGGCGCGCTGCGCAATATCTGGGAGCATCGCGCCGACTACGCGTATGTCCTGCCGGCGATCGTGGTGATGCTCATCGTCATCGCCTATCCGATCTACTACACGATCGAGCTGTCGTTCTTCACCACGCCGCCTGGCCTGCAGCTCCGGGACAAGATCTTCGTCGGCCTCGATAACTACAAGGCCATCCTCACCAGCGAGGTGTTCTGGAAGGTCACCTGGAACACGCTCGTCTGGACATTTGGCTCCACCTTCGTCTCCTTTGTCCTGGGCTTTGCCACCGCGCTGGCGCTGCATCGCGAGTTTATCGGCCGCGGCGTCCTGCGCGCCGTCCTGATCATTCCCTGGGTCATCAGCGCGGTCGCCGCCTCCTATATCTGGAAGTGGATCTACCATTCGGATTTCGGCATCGTTGGCGCGGTGCTGGTCGAGCTCGGACTGGCCGACCGGCCGCCGAACTTCATCGACAGCGTCGGCACGGTGCTGCCGTCCCTGATCGTCGTCAATATCTGGCGTGAGTTTCCCTTCGCCATGATCATGATGATGGCCGGCCTGCAGACGGTCCCCGACCAGTTGCTGCGCGCCGCAAAGGTCGACGGAGCCAATGCCTGGCAGCGCTTCTGGCACGTCACTTTCCCGCATTTGAGAAACGTCTCGACGGTGACGATCCTGCTGCTGGCGGTGGCCAACTTCAATTCCTTCATCATCCCCTGGATCATGACCGGCGGCGGCCCGTCGAACGCATCGCATATCTGGATCACCCACATTTACGAGCTTGCGTTCGGCCGTCAGCGCTGGGGGGTGGCATCGGCCTATTCGGTGCTTCTGTTCCTCATCCTGATGACGCTCGGCTACTTCTACGTCCGTGCGCTGAGCGGCAACGAGCGGAAGGATGGGAACGCATGAGCACCATTGCCGAGACAGTCACTCGGGGCCGGACCAGTCGCCGCATGCGCGTCGACGGATGGCGGTGGGGCGGGCGGGTGTTCCTGGTCTTCATGCTGCTCTACACAGCGTTGCCGATGGTCTGGATGCTGCTCACCTCGATCAAGTCCGGCTTCGCGGCGATGCAGTTGCCGCCGCAATGGTGGCCCGACCAGCCTACCCTTGCAAGTTACCAGAAGCTGCTCGATCCGCAGAACAGCGTCGGCCAGGACTTCCTGCGCTTCTTCTGGAACAGCCTCGTCGTTTCGACCGCTACGACGATCCTTTCGGTGATCGTGGCGGTGCCCGCGGCCTACGCGTTTTCGCGCTTCAGGTTCCCCGGCCGGAACTTCCTGTTCTTCGCCGTGCTGCTGCGCAACATGTTCCCGGCGGTGATCTTTCTCGTGCCGCTCTTCATCCTGATGCGCGCGATCGGGCTGGTGAACACGCATGGGTCGCTTGTGCTCACCTACCTGACTTTCGGACTGCCGCTGGCGATCTGGCTGCTCAAGGGCTTCTACGACAACATCCCGGTCCAGCTCGAGCAGGCGGCGCGCATCGACGGAGCGACGCGGTTCCAGGCCTTCGTCCTGATCGTCATGCCGCTCTCGGCGCCGGGGATCATCGCCACCGCGATCTATTCCTTCATCGGCGCGTGGAACGAGTACATCTACGCCTACACCTTCCTCTCCAAGAACGAGCAGCTGACGTTGCCGGTCGGCATCCAGCGCTTCTTCTCGGAAAATACGACGGATTTTCCGGGCCTGATGGCGGCCAGCTTCATGATGAGCGTGCCCGTCGTGGTGCTGTTCCTCGTTCTGCAACGATACTTCGTACGCGCCCTCACGGAAGGCGCGGTCAAGCACTAGAGCCGGATGATTTCAGGTCGAACCGACCTGAAATCTGAATCCGGCTCTAAATCAATGAGATAGAGCATGATGTCGTCCGAAAACCGCTTCACACTTTTCGGCATCATGCTCTAGGGAGTTTTTTGCCGATGGCCCACGTGGTCCTCAAAGATCTCGTCAAGTCCTACGGCAGCTTCAAAGCCGTCAACGAGGTTTCGCTGACGGTCAATGACGGCGAGTTCGTCGCGCTAGTCGGTCCCTCGGGCTGCGGCAAGACAACCACGCTCAATCTGGTCGCCGGCCTGATCACGGCCACGTCGGGCGACATATTCATAGGCGAACGGGTGGTCAACGACCTCGACCCCAAGGACCGGGACATCGCGATGGTGTTCCAGAACTACGCGCTCTATCCGCAAAAGTCGGTCTATATGAACCTCGCCTTCCCGCTGCAGATGCGCAAGCTGCCCAGGGACGAGATCGACAGGAAGGTCAGGGAAGCGGCGCGGGTGCTCGACATGACGCAGTTGCTCGAGCGCAAGCCGCGCGAGCTTTCGGGCGGTCAGCAGCAGCGCGTGGCCCTGGGCCGCGCCCTCGTTCGAGATCCGGCGGTTTTCCTAATGGACGAACCGCTGTCCAATCTCGACGCAAAGCTGCGCGTGCAGATGCGGTCGGAGATCAAGCGTTTCCACCAGGATTTGAAGGCAACGATCATCTATGTGACCCATGACCAGCTCGAGGCCGTGACCATGGCGGACAGGATGGCGGTGATGAACGGCGGCTACCTGCAGCAATATGATTCACCGGCGCAGGTTTTCGCCCATCCGGTAAACATGTTCGTCGCGAGCTTCGTCGGCAGCCCGGCGATGAGCCTTATCCCGCTGGAGGCATCGACGGCAAACGGCGACACCGTTCTGACAAGCGCGGAAGGCTGGAGCCTCGCGCTGTCGCAACCCAACGCGCGCAAGGTCCAGGGGGCGACCACCAGGAAGGTCGTCCTCGGGGCGCGACATTCGACGATCAAGCTGCACAAGAGCGCGGTGCCCGGCGCCATTCCCGCCAAGGCCTATACGGTAGAACCAACTGGAGACATCACCTTCGTGCAGGCGTTCCTCTCCGGCGCCATCGTCAACATCAGCGTGTCTCCCAACATCGCCGTCGCACCTGACGAGCAGATCTGGCTCGAGTTCGACCAGGAGCGCATGCACCTGTTCGACGGCGAAACTGAGATGGCGCTCAGGACCAACTGACGCAGGCGGAACGTGGGCGTGGATGACAACGAAGCTTAAGATCACTGCGATAAGGCCCTATCCAGTGTGGGTGGGAACCCGCAATCAGATGCTCGTCAAGGTCGAGACCGACCAGGGCATCTCCGGCTGGGGCGAGAGCGGCTTGAGCGGCCGCGAGAAGGCCGTCGCAGGCGCGATCGAGCACTATCGCGAGTTTCTCATCGGCCGCGACCCGATGCAGATCGGGCGGATCTGGCAGGAGGTTTATCGCAGCCAGTACTTCGAAGGCGGGCGCGTTCTGCAGGCGGCGATTTCCGCCATCGACATCGCCCTTCACGACATCAAGGGCAAGGCGCTCGGGGTGCCGGTCTACGAGCTGCTCGGCGGCAAGCAGCGCGACCGCGTCCCCACCTTTGCCTCGACCGGAGACGAGGCCGAGGGCGATGCAGCCATCGAACGAGCCGGCGAGCTGCACGCGCAGGGATGGCAGGCGATCCGCTTCTTTCCCGTCGGGCAAAGCAGCAGGGACATCTTCGAGCCGCGCGAGTCGATAGGCGCGACCGCCGGCATGCTGAACAAGGCGCGCGAGGCGCTGGGCGACGGCGTCGTCCTTGGCATCGACTATCATCATCGGCTGTCGGTGGCAGAGGCGGCGAGCTTCTGCAGCAAGCTCGGTCGCGGCGTGCTCGATTTCCTCGAGGAGCCCATTCGGGACGAGGCGCCGGAGGCCTACGAATCCCTGCGCAGGATGACCGACATCCCGTTCGCCATCGGCGAGGAATTCGCCAGCAAGTGGCAGTTCCTGCCCTACATCGAGCGCGGCATCCATCAGTTCAACCGGCTCGACGTCTGCAATGTCGGCGGGCTCACCGAGGCGATGAAGGTCGCCGGCTGGAGCGAGGCGCATTATGTGGACCTGATGCCGCACAATCCGCTCGGTCCGGTGTGCACGGCCGCGACTGTGCATCTCGCCGCCGCGGTGCCCAACTTCGCGTGGCTCGAGACCAGGGCGCCCGAAAGGAAGCTGGGCTTCGACAATTCGGAGTTCTTCCCCGTGCAACCACGGCTCGACGGTACCGATTATCCGGTCGGCGACCTGCCGGGGCTGGGTGTCGAGGTCAACGAGGCGGCGATCCAGGCGCAGAGTTTCCGTTTCTGGGAAGCGCCTCACCTCAAGCGGCGCGACGGCTCTGTCACCAACTGGTAGTTCCATTCAACGGAGTCCACAATGACGCATACTCCCGACATCACGCGGCCGCCCAAAGACCTGATCGACGGGCTAAGGGAGATCGGCGCCGCGACCGTTGCCGGCACGCTTGGCCACATGGGTTTCCGCAGCCCGCACATGGTCGGCCCGGTGGCGCAGAACCATGGCAAGTCGATCGTCGGGCCGGCGCTGACGCTGCAATTCCTGCCGCAGCGGCCGGACCTCTTCAACGAGGGAGAATATGCCGACCCGGAGACGCAGCTGCACCGGCACGTGCTCTATCACGCGCAGGAGGGCGATGTGGTCGTGGTCGACGCGCGCGGCGACATGAGCTCGGGCGTCTTCGGCGATATGATGTCGACCTATTTCAAGGGCAGGGGCGGCGCGGGCATCGTCATCGACGGCTGCATGCGCGACCGGCCCAATGTCGAGAAGCTCGATCTGCCCCTGTGGCTGCGCGGCTGGACGCCCAACTATCATGTCCAGACCGGCATCTATCCCAACGCCGTCAACGTTCCGATCGCCTGCGGCGGCGTCACGGTGATCCCAGGCGACATCATCGTCGCCGACGACGACGGGGCGGTGGTGGTTCCGGTCGCCATGGCACCGAAGGTCATCGAGGAAGCGAAGAAGCATCACGATTGGGAAGAGTTCTCGCGCGAGAAGCTCATGCAGGGCGCGCCGCTGCAACGCTACTATCCGCTGCATGACGATGCCCGCGGGGAATACGAGGAGTGGCGCAAGACAAGGCGCTAGAGCGGTTCAGCGATTCCGTGAAACGCTAAACCGCTCTAGCGGATGGCAGCGCTTCTGGCGGGGATCGCGAAAAGACGAAACTCGCCATCGGGCGTGCTGCGACCTCCGCCGACGTCGCGCTCGGCCGGTCCGTCCGGCCGGTCTGGCGGCATCGCCGGTCGCTACTGCGTCACCGAGGTCGACGTGCCCCACGTGTCCGACAGCACATAGCCCTGCGGGTAAGGATCCGTCGGATCGAGGTAGTAGTTGTGCTCGCCCGTGATCCAGGCGCGGCCGGTGATCTGCGGCACGATCGCCTTGCGCCCGGCGATTTCGGTCAGTTCGAGGATTCTGCCGGTGAAGCGGGAGCCGATGATCGATTCATGGATCAGTACATCGCCGGCCTTCATCAGGCCCCTCGCCTGCAGCACGGCCATGCGGGCCGATGTGCCGGTTCCAGTCGGGCTGCGGTCGGAGCGTCCGGGCGACACGATGCAGGTGTTGCGCGTGACGTTGCCCGGCCCCTGGAACGGCATGGCGAACTGCACGATGGACACGCCGCGCACATTGTCGAATGCCGGATGCGCGACATCGAGCTGCTCTCGCGCTGCGCGTCGCACCTTCTCGCCGATGACGGCCAGTTCGCGCGCCTCGTCGGGCGTGACCGAGAAGCCGAGCGCGGCCGCATCGACAATCGCGTAGAACATCCCGCCATAGGCGATATCGACCTTCAGCGTGCCGACCCCTTCCACCTCGATACTGGCATCGAGGCGTTCGGCGAAGGCGGGCGCGTTGCGGAAGGTTATCGACAGGCATTTGCCGTCGCGGCATTCGGCGCGCACCTCGATGACGCCGCCAGGCATGTCGAGCTTGAAGCGCGCCTCGGGCTCGTTCATCGGCACCATCCCGGTCTCGAGCAGCACGGTGGCGACGCAGATCGTGTTGGAGCCGGACATCGGCGGGTATTCCGTCGGCTCCATGATGATGGCGCCTGCGACGCAATCCTCGCGCGTCGAGGGGACCAGGAGATTGACGTGCCGGGCAACGCTGCCGCGCGGCTCGCAGATCAGCATGCGCCTTATATGGTCGTGATCGCGCTCCATCGTGATCATCTTTTCCATCATCGTGCGGCCCGCCGGCGGCAGCACGCCGCCGACGATGACGTCGCCGATCTCGCCTTCGGCATGGCAGCCGACGACGCGAATGCTGGATCTGGTACGCATTGTTTCTCCCTGTCGTCCACGACTATCCGCTTGGCAAGCGCTATCACTCCGGGACAAACTGACCAATCCGCGTGCCAGCCTCAAGGAGAATCCGAATGAACGCCAATGTCTTTTCCGGCTGCATGCCGGCGCTGATGACGCCTTGCACCAACGACCGCCTTCCCGACTTCGACGCGCTGGTGCGCAAGGGACGCGAGCTGATCGCCGCCGGCATGTCGGCGGTCGTCTATTGCGGCTCGATGGGCGACTGGCCGCTGCTGAGCGACGCGCAGAGGATGGAAGGCGTCGAGCGCCTGGTGAAGGCCGGCGTGCCGGTGATCGTCGGCACCGGCGCGGTCAACACCGCCAGCGCCGTGGCGCATGCCGCGCACGCCCAGAAGGTCGGCGCCCGCGGCCTGATGGTCATCCCGCGCGTCCTGTCGCGCGGACCGTCGGTGACGGCGCAGCGCCACCACTTCAAGGCGATCCTTGCCGCCGCCCCCGACCTGCCCGCGGTCATCTACAACAGCCCCTATTATGGTTTTGCCACGCGCGCCGATCTGTTCTTCGCGCTGCGCGCCGAACACCCGAACCTGGTCGGCTTCAAGGAGTTCGGCGGTCCGGCGGATCTGCGCTATGCGGCGGAAAACATCACCAGCCGCGACGATGAAGTTGCCCTGATGGTCGGCGTCGACACCGCTGTCTTCCACGGTTTCGTCAATTGCGGCGCTTCGGGCGCCATCACCGGCATCGGCAACGTGCTGCCCAAGGAAGTGTTGCATCTGGTGGGTCTCAGCCAGGCGGCGGCCAAGGGCGATGCCGAAGCGCGCCGGCTGGCGCTGGAGCTGGACGCCGCGCTCGCCGTGCTCTCTTCCTTCGACGAGGGTCCGGACCTGGTGCTCTATTTCAAGCACATGATGGTGCTCAAGGGTAACCCCGAATACCGGCTGCACTTCAACGAGACGGACGCGCTGAGCGACAGCCAGCGCGGCTATGCCGAGCAGCAGCTCAAGCTGTTCGACGCCTGGTATGCCCAGTGGTCGAGGCAACCCGTCATGGCGAGATACGCGGCCTGATCGGCCGACACGGAGGCGGAACCTGAACCATAACGCTCCCGGGCATCAATCTGAAACTGGCTTGCCTTGCTAGGCTGCGAGCAAGCGCTCGAACGCGCTCTCGAACACCTTGGCCATCTCGGCGTAGCCGTCGTCGGACGGATGCAGGCCGTCGCCGCAATCGAAGGCGGAGAGCAGCCTAACCGGGTTGGCGGGATCGGCCAGCGCCCGCTCGAAATCGACCACGGCCGGCTTCGCCCGATGTCCTGATCCAGGCATTCACCGAGCTTGTTTCGCGGAGGCTCAGAATAGTCAAAAAAGTACCAATGATGCGACGGGAACAGGGTGGCGCCGATTTTGTCGGTTCAATAGTTTGGCTGGCATGAGGCCGATGGGAGAAGGCGCGTCGACGGGGCGAGCGCGCACGAGGCCTTCATAGTGGAGGAACAGCGATGAAACCTGATCTCGAGGTTGTGCAGATCAGGCCGGGCGAGTCGTTCACCGCCTGGTCGCACGGCTATCCGTTCCGCACCGTGCGCTGGCATTTCCATCCGGAATACGAGCTGCATCTCATCGTCGCCACCCGCGGCCGCTATTTCGTCGGCGATTTCATCGGCGAGTTCGAGCCGGGCAATCTGGTTCTGACGGGCCCCAACCTGCCGCACAACTGGGTGAGCGATGTGCCGAAGGATGCGACGGTGCCGCTGCGCTGCCGCATCATCCAGTTCAACGAGGGCTTCATCGACGGCGCCATCAACACCTTCCCGGAACTCGCGGCGCTGACGCCGGTGCTCGAAGCCTCGCGCCGCGGCGTGCTGTTCAGCCGGCAGACCAGCCGTCATCTCGCGCCGCTGATGGAAGAGATCATGAATTCGCAGGGCGTGCGCCGCATCGAGCTGTTCATGATGATGATGGGCCTGCTCAGCCGCGCCGAAGACGCGCGGATGCTGGCCAGCGCGAGCTACCTGCCGGACCCGTCGGGCTACATGTCGGCCGGCATCAACAAGGCGCTCGCCTATCTGCGCGAGAACCTGACCCAGCCCTTCAGCGAGACGGATCTGGCCGCCATCGCCGGCCAGTCGCCCAGCGTCTTTTCCCGCTCCTTCCGCCAGCACACCGGCATGACGCTGGTGCAGTATGTGAAGCGGCTGCGCATCAACCTGGCCTGCCAGATGCTGATGAGCGACGAGCAGGCCTCGATCACCAACATCTGCTTCGAGGTCGGCTACAACACCCTTTCAAACTTCAACCGGCAGTTCCTCGCCGAAAAGGGCATGACGCCCTCGCACTTCCGGCGGTTGACACTGCACAACATCAGCCTGGCGAAAGCGGCCTAGCACGACAGACAGCGGCATCGAAACGATGGAAACCGGCGCAACCAGCCGCGGATTTGAGTGATGAGCAGCCATTTCATCGGCATCGACATCGGAACGGGGAGCGCCCGCGCGGGCGTCTTTGACGAAGCCGGCTCCATGCTTGCGTCCGCCAAGGCCGACATCGCTGTCTGGCACGCCGAGGGCCACATCGTCGAGCAATCGAGCAACGACATCTGGCGCGCCGTCGCGGCCACCGTCCGCGAGGCCGTGGCGCTCGCCGGCATCTCGGCGCAATCGGTGCACGGCATCGGCTTCGACGCGACCTGCTCGCTTGTCGTTCTGGGGCCGGAGGGCAAGCCGATCACGGTCAGCCCGTCGGGCGACCCGGAGCGCAACATCATCGTCTGGATGGATCATCGCGCCACCGAGCAGGCGCGCAGGATCAACGACACCGGCGAGGACGTGCTGCGCTATGTCGGCGGCACGATCTCGCCCGAGATGGAGACGCCGAAACTCCTGTGGCTCGCCGAGACCATGCCGCGGACTTTCGCCACGGCATGGCAGTTCATGGACCTCGCCGATTTTCTCACCTGGCGGGCGACCGGCAGCCTGGCCCGCTCGACCTGCACGGTGACCTGCAAATGGACCTTTCTCGCGCATGAGGCGCGCTGGGATGACGCCTACTTCCGCAAGATCGGCCTGGGCGCGCTTGCGGATGAGAGCTTCGCGCGCATCGGCACCGAGATCGTCGCACCCGGCAGCGCGCTCTCCACCGGCTTGACGGAGGGGGCTGCGGCCGAGCTTGGCCTTCTGCCTGGAACGCCTGTGGCGGCCGGCATGATCGATGCCCATGCCGGCGGCATCGGCTCGGTCGGCGCGCGCGGCGGCGCCGGCGACGTGACGACGCGCATGGCCTATGTCTTCGGCACCTCCGCCTGCACCATGACGACCACCCGGCAGGCGGCCTTCGTGCCGGGCGTGTGGGGTCCTTACTTCTCCGCGATGGTGCCGGGTTTGTGGCTCAACGAAGGCGGCCAGTCGGCCGCGGGCGCCGCCATCGACCGCCTGGTCGGCATGCATCCTGCCGCCGTCGAGCTTGCCGGCATCGCGGCGCGAAGCGGCAAGAGCCTCAGCCAATGGCTGGCGCAGGAGGCCGAGCGGCATGGCGGCGCGGCCAAGGCGGACAGGCTCATCGGCGGTCTGCACGTTGTTCCCGAATTTCTCGGCAATCGAGCGCCCTTGGCCAATCCCGACGCGCGCGCGCTGATCGCCGGCTTGGACATGGCGACCGGCGCCGACAGCCTTGTCGCGCTCTATCTCGCCGGCCTCTGCGGCCTGGGCTACGGCGCGCGCCAGATCCTGGAGGCCATGCGCGCCTGCGGCATCGGGATCGACACGATCGCCATCAGCGGCGGCGCGGGACAGAGCCCGCTGGTGCGGCAGCTCATCGCGGACACCACCGGGAAGATGGTCTACGCGCCGACCTCTCCCGAGCCGGTGCTTCTCGGTTCGGCGATGCTCGGCGCCGTCGCCGCCGGCCGCCACCCCAACCTTCCCGCGGCCATGGCGGCGATGTCGGAGGTGGGCGAGGTCTATTCGCCCAACGCCTCGCCTGCCGCCTGGCACGACAGGCGCTTCGCGGCGTTCGAGCGCCTGCAGGCTGCGGCGCTGTCGGTGCTGGCCGTGTGATCTCCGCTTGGCGGGGGAACGGCCGGCCTTCGCTGCCAACTTGCGGCCGCCACCGGGAACCATCGCCCCGCGCAGGGGTTGTGTCGTCAGACTTCGAGACATGGAAGGAAAGACGATGCGGACATTGACGATGGTCCTCACGCTTTCGGCCCTGGCACTTGCGCAGCCGGTTTGCGCCCAACGCGCGGATCCGCAGCCGCCGCAGGCCTTGCCTCCGGCGCAGGAGCCCGCGCCCCGCCAGGCGCAACCCGATCCGGAAAATCCCGGTCAGCGCTTCACCAACGTTGTGGTGGTGGCGATGGAGGATCTGCCCGCTGAAGTGAAGACACAGGCGGAAGCCGTCGTCACCAGGACGACCGCGAAGGACCTGGCGAAGCTGCAGAAGTCGGTCGACGACTCGCCCGAGGCGGTATCGGTCCTGCGCGCGAACGGCTTGAATTCATCGCAAGTCGTCGCTGCCAACATCGATGGCGACGGTACCCTCACGCTGATCATCCAGACGACGACATGATTGGCGCCGTAGCGCAGGGCTGACCGCGAAGCCGGGCGGTACCCGCTAAAGCAACCAGATTTCGCGGAGGCGCCGCCATGGCCCAAACCGCCGTCCGCAACTTCACGCTCAACTTCGGACCGCAGCACCCGTCGGCGCACGGTGTGCTCCGGCTGGTGCTCGAGCTGGACGGCGAGATCGTCGATCGCGCCGATCCGCATATCGGCCTGCTGCACCGCGGCACCGAGAAGTTGATCGAATACAAGAACTACCTGCAGGCCCTGCCCTATTTCGACCGGCTCGACTATGTGGCGCCGATGAACCAGGAGCATGCCTTCTGCCTCGCCGCCGAGAAGCTGCTCGAAATATCGGTTCCCCGGCGTGGGCAGCTCATCCGCGTCCTGTTCTGCGAAATCGGCCGGCTGCTGTCGCATCTGCTCAACGTCACCACGCAGGCCATGGATATCGGCGCGCTGACGCCGCCGCTCTGGGGCTTCGCCGAGCGCGAGAAGCTGATGGTGTTCTATGAGCGCGCATCCGGCGCCCGCATGCATGCCAACTACTTCAGGGTCGGCGGCGTGCATCAGGACCTGCCGGGAAAGTTGCTCGACGACATCTGGGACTTCTGCGACCCGTTCCTCAAGGCGTTGAGCAATCTCGATGAACTCTTGACAGAAAACCGCATCTTCAAACAGCGCAATGTCGATGTCGGCGTAATCGGACTGGACGACGCGTGGGCGTGGGGGTTCTCCGGCCCGATGGTGCGCGGCTCGGGTGCCGCCTGGGATCTGCGCAAGGCGCAGCCTTATGAATGCTACCCCGAGATGGATTTCGACATTCCCGTCGGCAAGAACGGCGACTGCTACGACCGCTATCTCGTGCGCATGGAAGAGATGCGCCAGTCGGTGCGGATCATGCGGCAGTGCCTGGAAAAACTGCGCTCGGCCGACGGCGCGGGACCGGTCGCGGTGTCGAACCGGAAGATCACGCCGCCGCCTCGCGCCACGATGAAGCGCTCGATGGAGGCCACGATCCAGCATTTCAAGCTCTACACCGAAGGGCACCGCGTGCCGCCCGGCGAGGTCTATGCCGCGGTGGAAGCGCCGAAAGGGGAGTTCGGCGTCTATCTGGTCTCGGACGGCAGCAATGTTCCCTACCGCTGCAAGATACGCGCGCCGTCTTTCGCCCACCTCCAGGCGATGGATCACCTGTCGCGCGGACACATGATCGCCGACGTCGCGGCCATCATAGGATCGCTGGATATCGTGTTCGGCGAGATCGATCGCTGATTGAAGCCGTTCGGAATTGCGCAAAACAAATGCCAAACGCTGAACGGCCCTGGCGGCGCCAGGCTGCGAAGCTTTACCCTGCCGGCCGACGGGAGAGAGCGGGCAGCTCCCCTCCGCCTCCGGCAAGTCCGATATTGAAGACTTCCGCGCGGTTCGCGAACCGCGCGGATCTGCTCAGTGCATGAACACCGATCTCAGCCAGGCAAGAATGCCTGAGCCCGGCGAGATCGCCGCGCGGACGCGGGACGCCGCCCAGCGTGCCGGCAGATTGGCGCCGACATGGCAATGGCAGACGACCTCGTGCAGCTGCCAGTCGCTGAGCTCGAAGAAGCGTTTCGCTTCGCCGTAAGTGTCGTCCTTTAAACCTTGTGCCCGAAAGATCGGGTCCTCGAAGGCGACAGTGATTGGCGATCCGGCGGAACGCATTCTTTGACGTACTTCTGGAGTGGCGTATTCGGTGCCCGCAAGCGCCATGAGGCGCCGGCCGGGATCTTGCTCGAGAAGTTGCGCCCAGCGTTCGAGGCGCTGGCCTCGACTGGCGATGAGAACCGCTGCTTCAGCATGAACGTCGGCAACGGCATTGAGTTGGTCAACAGTTTGGTGCTTCAAGGCCGCCTCCTATGTCGGCAGATGATCACCCGCCCCGCAACGGAACTAAGGCGCTGCATGGCGCCGGCAAGGGCGAAATGGGCGGCGGGAAATCATTTGATCGGCATTCATGCCCGGCGCCGCCGAAACGCGGCGAGATCGATGTGGAACCATCCCCGGTCGCGACCGTTCTGCCAAGCGTCAGCCGCCGGCCAATCAGGTTTCGATGAAGCGCCAGATGCGGCAGCCAATCCATCATGTTCTGGTCGGCAGATATCCGGTTGCCGGAACCGCGTCACGCCGACGGCCCGCCAGCGCAAGGAGAGAAATCACTTCATGGCCATTCTCCCCAATCCTGATCCGACGCCAACGCCGGTCCCCACGCCGCCGCCGTTTCCCGATCCGAAGCCGATGCGCGAACCCGATCCGGAGAGGCTGCCGGACGAGGAACCCGTCCCCAATCCGGATGAGAACGACGTGCCGCCGATGCACTCGAGGGCAGGTCCGCTTCGCGCAGCGCCATAGACCGCATGGCGACGTGATCGCGATCTTCATAGTCTGACGGCACTGAGGTAATGCAGGCCGAGCCAGTCGAGCGGACCGCCTTCGATGCGCTCGAAACCGGCGGCCGCCAGCGGTTCGCGGAGGCGATGCAGATCGAACTGGCCATGCATGCCGTGCTTTGCCGACATGTGCCCGCGCTCGCTCACAGGGCCGGCATAGTCGATCAGCAACAGCCGTCCGCCGGGGGGCAGAACGCGCGCGGCCTCGCGCAGGCAAAGGCTGCGCCGCGCCTCCGGCACCATGTGCAAAACCGTCGTGAAAGTGGCAACGTCGAAGCGCCCGTCCGCGAACGGCAGTTCGGCCGCATCGGCATGGTGAAACGCGATGTCGAGGCCCGCCCGGCCAGCCTTGCGGCGAGCGGCGGCAAGCATCTTTTCTGAGACGTCGACGCCAACCACCGATCCGCCGGGCTGCACGCGATGCCAGGCGGAAATCGCCTGCGTGCCGGTGCCGCATCCGACGTCCAGCAGGTGGAAGCCCGGCGCCAGGCCGGCCAGATCGAGCACAGCCTCGCGGTAAGCCCGGTCGCGCCCGCGGGTCAGCATGAGGACCAGCAGGTCGTAGAGACGCGGAAAGCCGATGCCCTTGTTGGCATCCGGGCCGATCGGCGCCCCGGCACTACGCGCTTCGCTTCGCATATGGTGCATGTTCGTCACATCCTTTCTTCAACAGCGCCAATCTCCAACGACGCCAGAGCCCGCGAGCATCGGCACTGTGGCTGTCGGCTGGTGAAGGTTCGAAACAGTCAGTATTATAATGGACAGGCTGTCCGGAATTTCGACAGACGATGCAGGCAAAATGTCCGTTAGTGGACAATCCATGCCTGCCGTTCTGGAAAAGGCGCGCCGGAAGTAGCGCTCCAACAGTGTGAAGCGAAGAAGGAGTGATCCATGCCTCGGGAGATCGATCGGCGAGCCGCCCGTACCCGCAGAGCCCTTCACCAGGCGCTGCTGGCGCTCATGCTGCGCAAGGGCTACGAGGCCCTCTCCGTGCAGGACATCATCGATGAAGCCGATGTCGGTCGCTCCACCTTCTATGCGCATTATGCCGGCAAGGAGGATCTCCTGCGCAGTGGTTTCCAGATGCTTCGACAGGAGCTCATCGAGGCGTCCGCGGCACGCGCGGGAGCCGAGGCATCAGGCGACGATCCGCTTGGCTTCAGCACGGCCATGTTCGACCATGCGGCCCGGTATGCCGACCACTACCGGACGATGATCGGCGGACGAGGCGGTGCGGTGACGGAGAACGAGATCCGCCTGATCCTGTCGGAAATGGTGCGGCAGGAACTGCCCGCTGCCCTTCACGGCGACGTCCCGCGCGACTTCGTCGTGCAATTCATCGTCGGCGCCTTTCTTACGGCGCTGAACTGGTGGTTCGAGCGCAAGCCGAAACTGTCGCCGTCCCAGGTCGACGCCATGTTCCGGAGCCTGGTGCTCGACGGGCTTTCACCCTCGATCGGTGGCAAGCGCGTGCCAGCGGATCGCCCCGCTGCAAGTCGCGATTGAGATTGATCGACCTCAAGAAACTCCGCCCCGACTGCGCTCACGCAAACCGCGCAGCCGTCCAAGCGCCGCCTGCCGCGTTCGATTCCACCGCCGCCGCCACGAACTTCACGCCGCGCGCGCCGGCGACCACGTCGGGCACCTGCGCCGCGCGCGCGGCATCGACCGTTCCGCCCGAGCGATGCGCGCGGATGATGTCTGCAGCGTCGCGGTAGAAATTGGCGAAGGCCTCGATATAGCCTTCCGGATGCGCGGCCGGCATGCGCGACACGCGCCGGGCTTCCGCTGTCGAGCCGTGGCCGCCGCGCACCAGTATGCGCGTCTCCTCGCCATAGGGCGAGAAGCGCAGTTCCTCCGGCCGCGCGCCCGACCACTCGAGCCCGGCCTTGTCGCCATAGATCCGCACCGAAAGGTCGTTATAGTGGCCGGGCGAGGTCTGGCTGGCGAGGATGGTGCCGCGCGCGCCGCCCGTCCAGCGCACCAGGACATGCGCGTTGTCGTCGAGCCGCCGTCCTGGCACGGCGGTGAAAAGGTCGGCCGAAACCGCCTCGGCCTCTGAGCCGGAAATGAAGCTCGCCAAGTTGAAGGCATGGACGCCGATATCGGCCAGCACCGCCGATTGCCCGGCGCGCGCCGGATCGGTGCGCCATTCGGCCTGCTTCTGTCCTTGCGCGTCGATCGGCTGCGTCAGCCAGTCCTGGATATAGGCGCCATGCACCGAAACGACGCGGCCGAGTTCGCCCGCCGCCACCATCTCGCGCGCCTGCCGCACCATGGCGTAGCCGGTGTTGTTGAGCGTGACGACGAAGCGGCGCTTCTTGGCTTCTGTCAGCGCCACCAGCGCCTCGGCCTCGGCAAGCGTCGTCGACAACGGCTTGTCGCAGATGACGTCGATGCCGGCTTCGAGGAAGGCGGTTGCGATCGGCGCGTGCAGGTGGTTGGGCGTGACGATGACCACCGCCTCGATGCCGTCGGGGCGAGCCGCTTCCGCCTTTGCCATGACGCGGTAGTCGGCATAGCTGCGCTCCGTCGCGATGCCGATCTCGGCGGCGGATGTCGCGGCGTTTTCCGGATCCGAGGAAAGCGCTCCGGCCACCAGCGCGATCTGGTCGTCGAGCCGCATGGCGAGGCGATGCACCGCGCCGATGAACGCGTTGCGGCCGCCGCCGACCATGCCGACCGTCAGGCGTTTGCGCGTCGATCCGTCAGCCGTTGCATAGACCATGTTTCGATTCCTCCCGGATGGCTGTGATTGGCAGCGCAGGACTATAGGAGGCTCCTCGCCGGTTTCGAACAGATTTTCCAAATTTTGTTTTGTAAAACGATCGTGCCGCACTAGCCTCGCGCGAAAACCGAGGGTTTGGGCAATGGAAGCAGGACAACCGTTTCAGATTTTGAACTCGCCCCTTTTTCCGGGCGTCAGCTTCAACGGAAGGTGGTCTCCGCCACAAATTGGGTTGCCTTCATACGCCATGGCTCAAACCCGGCCCATCCCATGAGCGGCGCGCGCATTTCATCTGGCCGGGCCAGTGCCGGCGACAGCGCTCCCCGCAAACAGGGCCGCTCGCTCGCGGCGCTTGGCTACGCCAAACCGCAGACCTATGAAGAGCTGCGCGCCGTGCTCTCTTCCGGAACCGTGCATTTCCCGAAGCGGCTGCGCCAGGTCGCAATATTCCTGTGGCAGCATCCGAGCGACGTGGCGCTTGGCACCATCGCCCAGGTGGCCGACCAGGCCGGCGTGCAGCCCTCGACCCTGGTGCGCTTCGCACAGATCTTCGGCTATGCCGGCTTTTCCGATTTACAGGGCCTGTTCAAGGATCATATGAAAGGTTCCTGGCCGGAACGCACGGACGCCGAACGCCCGGCAGAACCCAATGCCGACCTGCATTTCCTCAACGGCATGGTCGGCGCCTCGCAAACCTCGCTCGGCCGCATCGGCAGCGGCTTCGACATCGACAGCTTCGAGAAAATGGCCGACCTGCTTGCAAGAGCCGAGCTGATCTATGTCATCGGCAGCAAGCGCGCCTTCCCCGTCACCACCTATCTGTCGCTGACGCTGTCGCAGCAGGGCGTGCGCAACGTGCTGGTCGACAATGTCGGCTCGACCGCGCTCGACCAGGTCGGCTGCATCGGTCCCCGCGACGCGGTGCTCGCCGTCTCTTTCAGCCCCTACAATTCGATCACGCCGGACCTGGTCGCCGTCGCGCATGAGCGCAAGGCGCGCATCGTCACCATCACCGACAGCACTTTCTCGCCGTTGGTGAAGCTCTCCGACACCTGGCTGGAAGTGGTGGAACAGGATTTCGCCGGCTTCCGTTCGCTGGCCGCGACGCTCGCCGTCGGAATGGCCTTGGTCCACTGCGTCGTCACCCGCCGGACAGGCTGACTGGCGCGATTGACTACCGGGAACTATCGTTCCATATTTGAAAAAATAGAAACTTTATTCCGGGAGGAGGAATGGAGGTTCGGCTCGACGGCAAGGTGGTGCTGGTCACCGGCGCGACGCAAGGCATTGGCCGCGCGATCGCCGAGATTGCCGCGCGTTCGGGCGCGGAAGGTCTCGTGATTACCGGGCGCAACAAACTGCGCGGCACCGAGGCCGCGGCGGCGATTTCGAAGGCGGGCGCTCCCACGGTGATCGTTCCGGCCGATCTCTCCGACCAATCTGCGCCGGCGCAGCTGGTGGATTTTTGCGTTTCCCACTTCGGTCGTATCGACGGGCTGGTCAACGCAGCCGGCCTCACCGACCGCGCCTCCTTTGTCGATGCCAAGCTCGAAGACTGGGAGGCGCTATTCGCCGTCAACGCCCGCGCGCCCTTCTTCCTGATGCAGGCTGCGATCGCCGACATGAAGAAGCGCGGTGAAGGCGGCGCCATCGTCAACATCCTGTCGATCAACGCGCATTGCGGCGCGCCGGAGCTTGCCGTCTATTCAGCCACCAAGGGCGCGCTGGCGACGCTGACCAAGAACGCCGCCAACGCGCATCGCTTCGACCGCATCCGCGTCAACGGCATCAATGTCGGCTGGACCGACACCCCGGCCGAACGCGACATGCAGGCCGAGACGCTGGGCCTGGGACCGGGCTGGCTCGATGCCGCCAACGCGACGCAACCCTTCGGCAGGCTGTTCTCGGTCAACGACATCGCCAGCCTCGCCGTCTTCCTGCTCTCCGATGCCGCCGGCCCGATGACAGGCGCGCTGATCGACCAGGAGCAATGGGTGATCGGAGCGAACCGGTGAGCGCTGCCGAGAGCCTTGGACCAGCCCTGCTCGGCCGCTTGCCGTCGGAGGTAAGAAAGCCGGCTTACGATCGCTCGGCGCTGCGTCCAGGCATCGCGCATATCGGCGTCGGCGCATTCCATCGCTGCCATCAGGCCGAATACACCGACGATCTTCTGGCGAAGGATTTCGACCGCTGGGGACTTGTCGGCATCAACATCCGCCCGCCTTTGCTTGGCCAGACGCTTGGCCGGCAAGGCGGTCTCTACACGCGGCTGATCCGCCAGAACGACGAGGTCGAGGCGCGCGTCATCGGCGGCATCGTGCGTGTCGTCGACAGCCAGGAAAGTGCGGCGCCGGCGCTCGAGGTGCTTTCCTCGCCCGCGATCGAAATGGTCACCATGACGGTGACCGAGAAGGGCTATTGCCACATCCCGTCGAGCGGCGCGCTCGACCTCGGCCACCCCGACATCGTCCACGATCTTGCCATCCCGCAAGCGCCGCGCAGCGTGCCCGGCATCCTGGCACGGGCTCTTGAGCTGCGCATGGCCTCGCATGGCCGGCCGGTGACGCTGCTGTCCTGCGACAACATCCCGGCCAACGGCATCATCCTCCGCAATGTCGTACGTGCAATCGCCGAGCGGCGCGGCAACGGGTTGACGGACTGGATCGAAGCCAACGTCGCCTTTCCCTCGGCCATGGTCGACCGTATCGCGCCCGCCACGACCGGGGCCGATATCGACACGGTCGAAGAGCGTTTCGGCTATCGCGACAGCGCCGTCGTCGTCGGCGAGCGGTTCCGCCAATGGGTGATCGAGAACCGCTTCGCCGGCCGCGCGCCGCGCTGGGACCGTGTCGGCGCCATCTTCGTCGACGACGTCACCCCGTTCGAGCATCTCAAGATGCGGGTGCTGAACGGCGCCCAGACGACGCTTGCCCATCTCGGCGTGCTCGGCGGCTTCGAGCATACGTCGGACGCCATGGCCGATCCGGTTCTTGCCGCTTTCGTCCGCCGCATGCTGAGCGAAGAGACGCTGCCGACGCTGATGCCGGTCCCCGGCATCTCGCCGCCGGCCTATGTCGAGCAAAGCCTTGCCCGCCTTACCAACACGGCGATCCGCCACCGCAACCACCAGATCGCCACCGACGGCTCGCAGAAGGTCGTGCAGCGCCTGCTCAACCCGATCCGCGACCGCCTGGCCAAGGGCGAGAGCATCGCCCTTCTCTCGGTGCCTGTCGCCGGCTGGATGGCCTACCTGGTCAAGGCTTCCGCGCGCTTCGGCCGCGCCTGGCGGGTGTCCGATCCCTTTGCCGAGAAGATCACGGCAATTGCCGGCAACATCGGTTCGGACAGCAAGGCTCTTGCCGATGCAATCCTCGCCATCGACGCCATTTTCGATCCGGCGCTTGCCGCCGACGCCAGGTTCCGTGCGCATGTCGTCGCCGGTCTCGACGGCCTGCTCTCGGACGATCCGATTGGCTTTGTCGGACAAGTCTGTGCTGGGCCAACCGATGTGCGGTTGAAGCAGCCGGCGCGATCTGCATAGTTAGGAATTGGGAGGGAACATGAAGCTCGGACTGCTCACCGCGCCATTCCCGGACGCCCCGCTTGGCGAAGTCGTCGACTGGGCGCGATCGGCCGGCTTCGAGGCGCTTGAGATCGCCTGCTGGCCGAAGGCTTCCGGCAGCAGCCGCCGCTATGCCGGCACCAGCCATATCGACGCCGTCGGCACCTCCGCGTCGGAAGCCAAGGACATCGCCGCCGAGCTTGCCGGCAAGGGCCTGACGATCTCCGGCCTCGGCTTCTATCCCAATCCCCTCCATCCCGATCAGGCGCATCGCGAGGCCGTCATCGATCATCTGAAGAAAGTGATCGTGCTGGCGAGCCGCATGGGTGTCTCCCTCGTCAACACCTTCTGCGGCGGCGATGCCTCGAAGACCGTCGACGCCAATTGGGAAGAGGCGCAAAAGGTCTGGCCTGAAATCATCGCTCACGCGCGCGAGCATGGCGTCAAGCTCGCCTTCGAGAACTGCCCGATGATCTTCAGCTATGACGAATGGCCGGGCGGGCACAACATCGCCTACTCGCCCTATGTCTGGCGCCGTATCCTGGAGGCCTGGGGCGGCGATGTCGGCATGAATTTCGACCCCTCGCATCTCGTCTGGCAGATGATCGACAAGGAGCGCTTCATCCGCGAGTTCGGCCCGCACATGCTGCATGTCCACGCCAAGGACCTGATGATTGATCATGATGGTTTGTACGAGCGCGGAATCCTTTCGGCCGGCATAGGCTGGCAGGTGCCGCGCATGCCGGGGCTGGGCGATATCAACTGGAGCACCATCTTTTCGGGTCTCTATAGGGCTGGATATGACGGGCCGGTGATCATCGAGCACGAGGACCGCCGATTCGAGGGGAGCGACGACAAGGTGAAGCGCGGTTTTCTGCTGGCCCGCGACGTGCTGCGTCCCTTCGTCAAATGAAGGAATGACGGCTTGGCTCCGATCGTGTTGGAGCCGTTGAACTGCAACTGACAGTCACTGTGGAGGAGTACTGATATGAAGAAATACCTGACCATGGGCCCGCTACCCATGATTCCACTACTTGCAGGTGCTGCCTTGCTTGCCTCGGTGGGCGTCTCGTCCGCCGAAGGCAAGTACACGATCGGCATTTCCAACACCGTGCAGGGCAATGGCTGGCGCGAGGAGATGATCTGCGCCATGAAGGCGCAGGCGCTTGCCTCTGGCGAGGTGGCGAAGCTCAACATCGCCCACCGCAACACCGACGCCGCCGGTCAGCTCGAGGACATCCGCAACCTGATCAGCGCCAAGGTCAACGCCATCGTCGTCAACCCGGCCGACCCGGCGGGCATCAAGGCCGGCCTGGAGGAAGCCACCAAGGCCGGCATCGTCGTCGTCGCCGTCGACCAGGCGGTGACCGAGCCGTCCGCCTACATCATCTCCAACAACCAGGAGCAATATGCCTATCTCGGCGCCAAGTGGCTGTTCCAGCAGATGGGCGGCAAGGGCGAGGTGCTTTACATGCGCGGCGCCGCCGGCGCCTCGGCCGACAGCGACCGCGACAAGGGCTTCAAGAAGGCGCTGGCCGAATTCCCGGATGTCAAGGTCGCGCAGGAGGTGTTCACCGGCTGGCAGCAGGATCAAGGCAAGCAGCAGATCCTGTCCTTCCTCGCCACGGGAGCGCCGATCAACGGCATCTGGACCTCCGGCATCGACAACGTCATCGTCGACGCGCTGGTCGAGCAGCAGGCGCCGATGGTGCCGGTTGTCGGCGCCGACAACGCCGGCTTTGTCGGCCAGCTGAACTCGGTCAAGGACCTGGTCGGCGCGGCCGTCACCAACCCCGGCTCGATCGGCGGCGCCGGCATCACGCTGGCGCTGCAGATCCTCGACGGCAAGAAGCCGGCGCAGCAGACCGTGTTGGTCGAGCCGCAGCTCTGGGAGAACGCCACCGACGAGGGCAAGGCCAAGCTGAAGGCCGCCGCCGATCCGTCGCTCAGCTCCGAGTGGCCGGTCTCCATCTCGATCCCTGATTGGACCTCCTACACCAAGGACCAGATCGTCGCCTGCAAGGGCCCGGGCGAATAAACGCCTGATCTGAAACGGAAGCGCGAGGGCGCCGGACTAAGGTCTGGCGTCGTTGCTATTTGATTTGGCACGCATAATTTGAGCCGTTGGACCGAGAACGTTTTGACCGTCAACCCTCTCCTCGACGCCACCGGCGTCGCGAAAAATTATGGCGCGGTGGCCGCGCTGCGCAATGCGTCGCTGTCGGTGCTGCCGGGCGAAGTTCACGCATTGATGGGCGCCAACGGGGCCGGCAAGTCGACGCTGGTGAAGATCCTGACCGGCGCCATCCGCTCGGACGCCGGCCGCATCCTGATCCGCGGCGAGGTCCGCGACGTGCGCTCGCCCGCCGCCGCCCGCCGTGCCGGGCTGCTGCCGGTCTACCAGGAGCCGGCGCTGATCCCCGACCTCGATGTGCTTTCCAACCTGCGGCTGACCGGCACGCCGGTCGATCCGTTCCGCGCCTGGGTGCGCGAGCTCGGCATCCCCAATCTCGATATTCGCGAGACCGCGCGTGACATTCCGCTGGCCGTGCTGCGCGTGCTCGATCTGGCGCGCGCGCTCGCCGTCGAACCCGACGTGCTGCTGCTCGACGAGATGACGGCGGCGCTTCCCGCCAACCTCGCCGAAAAGGTGCTGGACGTCGTGCGCCGCCAGGGCGACAGCGGCCGC
Organism: Mesorhizobium sp. M1D.F.Ca.ET.231.01.1.1; assembly: GCF_003999155.2. Classification (NCBI taxonomy): domain Bacteria; kingdom Pseudomonadati; phylum Pseudomonadota; class Alphaproteobacteria; order Hyphomicrobiales; family Phyllobacteriaceae; genus Mesorhizobium; species Mesorhizobium sp. M1D.F.Ca.ET.231.01.1.1. Next base: position 275,914 of record NZ_RZOZ02000004.1, on the reverse strand, counting down.
TCGGTCATCTTCATCTCGCACCGATTCGTCGAGATATCGGCGCTCTGCGACCGCGCCACGGTGCTGCGCGACGGCGCCACCGTCGGTGTCGTCGATATCGAGCCGGGCATCGAGGAAAAGATCGTCGAGATGATGCTCGGCGCCCGCATCGAAAAGACCAGCGTCGCCGCCGCCAGGATGGCAAGCGAGGCGTCATCCGTGCAGCACAGCCATCCTCGGCTTGTCGTGCGCAACCTTCGGCTCGGCACCAAGCTCAACGACGTCTCCTTCGATCTCGCCAATGGTGAGGTGGCGGGCGTCGTCGCGCTCGAGGGCCAGGGCCAGGACGAGCTCTTCGCCGCGCTTGCCGGCTCGATCCGGCCCGCCGACGGCACGATCGAGGTCGACGGCGCGCCGGTGAAGTTTTCGCATCCGAGCGACGCTATCCAAGCCGGCATCGCCTATGTCCCGGGCGACCGCACCGAGGCTTTAGCCATGCAGCGCTCGGTGCGCGAGAACATCGCGCTGCCCTTCAGCGCGGCGCTCCGCAAATGGGGGCCGATCCGGGTGCAGCGGGAACGCATGGTGGTTTCCAGCGCCATCGGCCGGCTGCAGATCGACACCCGCGCGCAGGGCGAGGTGCAGCGGCTTTCGGGCGGCAACCAGCAGAAGGTGACCATCGCCCGCTGGATCGCGGCGGATGCCCGCACCATCCTCTGCTTCGACCCGACGCGCGGCATCGATGTCGGCACCAAGCAGGAGATCTACAAATTGCTGCGCGAGCTTGCCGGCCTCGGCAAGTCGGTCCTCTTCTACACATCCGAGCTGGAGGAGGTGCAGCGGGTCTGCGACCGCGTCATCGTCATCTTCGGCGGTCGCGTCGTCGACACTTTCCCAGTCGAGCTGGCCGACGAGCCGGCGCTGATGCGCGCGGCCTACGGCCTGCCGCGCGGCGCCAGGGAGGATGTCGGCATCCTTGCCGATGTCAGGCCCGCTTCCGATACGGAGGCCGCGCCATGATGCGCTTCCTGCGCCGCCAGGGCTGGGTCGCCGGCCTGCTCGCCTTGCTCATCTTCCTGTTCGTCATCACCAGGCTGATCCAGCCGGGCTACGGCAGCGGCGACTTCGGCTCGCTGGCGCGGGCAGTTCTGCCCTACGCCTTTGCAGTTGCCGCGCAGACCGTCGTCGTGATCGCCGGCGGCATCGACCTCTCCGTCGCCGCCATGATGGCGCTGACCAGCGTCACCGCCGCCTCGATGATGAGCGGCGCCAGCGAGGAATATGCCTTCTTCGTCGTGCCCTTCGTGTTGGCCATGGGGCTGGTGCTCGGCGCGATGAACGGCTTGCTCATCGTCGTCACCCGCGTGCCGGATATCGTCGTCACCTTGGCCACGCTGTTCGTGCTGCAGGGGGCGGCGCTGCTGGTGCTCGACGCGCCCGGCGGCGCCGCTGCCGAGTGGCTCAAGGCAACCGTCGTCGGCACCATGCCGATACCGAACGTGCCTGACAATATTGATGCCTGGGTGCCGAAGGCGCTGGTGCTGCTGCTCGTCTGCCTTTTCGTCATCTGGATCCCGCTCAGGCGCTCGCGCCTCGGCCTTTCCATCTACGCCATCGGCAGCGACGAGCTCGCCGCCTTCCGCAGCGGCGTGCCGGTGGCGCGCACCAGGATCGTCGCCTATGCGCTCTCCGGCCTGTTCGCGGCGCTTGGCGGGCTGTCGCTCACCATCAGCACCGGCATCGGCGCGCCGATCCCCGGCCCTTACCTGCTCGCCAGCGTCGCCGCAGTGGTTCTGGGCGGCGTCGCGCTCGGCGGCGGCAAGGGCGGGCTGCTCGGACCGATCATCGCCGTCTTCGTGCTCAGGCTGGTGCGCACCGACCTCACGCTTTTAGCCATCGACCCCAATGTCACCGCCATCATCGAGGGCGCCATCATGGTGGCCGTGGTGATGTTCGGCGCCTTCATCACCATCCGCGGCCGCCCGGCAGGAGCAACGCCATGAGCTCAAGCGCGACCATGCCCCAACCGGTATCGTTCGGCCGCCGACTGAAGCGCTTCATGGCGGACCGCCCGCTCATTCCGCTGGTCATACTGCTCGTCATCCTTGTCTTGATCCTGCAGCTCCTGCGTCCAGGCATCGTCAACGAGCGTTGGATCGCCAACACCGCGAAGTTCGCCATTCCGCTGGCGATCCTGGCCGGCTGCCAGACCATGACCATGCTGACCGGCGGCATCGACCTTTCCGTCGGCACGGTGGCGACGATGAGCGCCTTCATCATGGCCACCCAGATCGTCAACCAGGATCCAGCGGTGGCGTTTGTCCTCGCCATGCTGCCGGCGGTGCTGATCGGCCTCGTCAACGGCATCGGCGTCGGCGTCTTCCGCGTCCATCCGCTGATCATGACGCTTGGCACCAGCCTGATAGGCACCGGCTTCCTGCAGGTCTACCAGCGCACCGTGATCGCCTCCGGCGCCAGGATTCCGGACTTCCTCAACTGGCTGGGCACCGGCCTCACCTATGGCTTCCCCAACGCGCTCTTCCTGTTCGTGCCGGTGGCGGCGCTGATCGTCTTCATGCTCAATCGCACCGGCTTCGGCCGCCTGCTCTATGCCGTCGGCGACAACGAGCGCGCGGCGAGGCTTTCCGGTGTCCGCTACTGGCAGGTGATCACCGCGCTCTACGTGATCTCCAGCCTGCTCGCCGGCATCACCGGCCTGCTCTATATCGGCCTGATCAAGGCGCCGTCGCTCTCGCTCGCCGAGCCGCTGGTGCTGCCCTCCGTGGCGGCGGCCGTGATCGGCGGCACCTCGATCTTCGGCGGTCGCGGCGGCTATATGGGCACCATCGTCGGCGCGCTGATCCTGACCGTGCTCACGACGCTGCTCACCATCCTGCACATGCCCGAAGGCGGCCGCCGCATCCTCTTCGGCTTCATCGTCCTGTTCGTGACCGCGGCCTATCTGAGGATCATCGAGGACCGGTAGGAAACCAGGAGGCCGGTGCCGGCTGCGACGCCATCGCCCCCCGCCACGCGTTGCTGGCGGGCAGCGGGAACACTATAGCTGTTCCACCGTGCGCGAAGACATCCATACGAAGGGCATCCCGGTCCTGTGCGTTTCATGCGAAGCGCGGCATCGCGGCATATGCGGCGCGCTCAGCCCCGATCAATTGGTGACGCTTTCCAAGTCGACGAGGCGGCACAAGGCCGAAGCCGGCAGGGAACTGGTCAGCGATGTCGGAAGCGTTGATCGCTTCTCCAACGTGCTTTCGGGTGTCGTGAAGCTGACCAAGACGCTTTCCGATGGCCGCCAGCAGATCGTCGGCCTCCAGTTCGCCCCCGACTTCCTCGGCAGACCCTTCCAGGCCGAGAGCACGCTGACCGCCGAGGCCGCGACCGACGTCGAGCTGTGCTCGTTCCCGCGCCAGGCGCTGGAGCGCATGATGAAGGAGCAGCCGGACCTCGAGCATCGCCTGCTCGAACAAAAGCTGCGCGAGCTCGACCTGGCGCGCGACTGGATGGTGGCGCTCGGCCGCAAGACCGCCGCCGAGAAGATCGCCAGCTTCCTCCTGATGATCGCGCGCAACATCGATCCCGCCGCGGGTCCCGAGCGCCGCGGCGCGTCTTTCGACCTGCCGCTGACACGCGCGGAAATCGCGGATTTCCTGGGGCTGACCGTGGAGACGGTGAGCCGGCAGATCACCCGCTTGCGCGGCGAGAATGTGATCCGCGTCGAGAACAACCGTCACGTCATGGTCGACGACATCCAGCGTCTCGCGGCACACGCCGGCAACTGATCCCTGGCGCTGCCCCCGATGGCGACGATCCGCCGGATTCGTGCTTCGGCCCGGCTCTCACGCCGCCGAGCTGTCCTGCTCTTCTGCATTCGGATCGCCCGGCGCCGTCGCCCAGGCGAGCTCAACCAGCGTCACCGTGCGCCGGCCGGCGCCGTCGATCTGGCAGACGATGAGGCCCTGTTCCTCGATGTAATCGAGCAGCCGCCGCGCACGGCGCAAGGAGTGAGATCCATAGGCCCGCGCGATCGCCGCGTCGCTCGGGCAGGGCCAGCCTTCCTTTGCCGCGCGGGCGATCATCATGAACACGCCCTGCATGTCCTCGGGCAGCAGCGACGCCCGCACCGAGACGTCCCGCCAGGCATCGTCCTCGGCCATGTCGGAGCCGACGCCGGCGCGGGCGCGCGTCAGCATGCGGCGGAACTCCGAAAGGTCGGGCACGACCGACGCGAGGCCCTCGATGCGGCAGCGAACCACGAACTCCTGGAAAAGCACGCCGATGACGCGGAAACCGGCGTCGGGCTCGGCCAGGATGGCGCGCAGGATTCGGTCCATCCGCTCGCGCCGCTCGGCGAGGTCTTCGGCGCTCGGCTGCGGCTCGGCCGGTTCCGGACGGATGTCCAGCGGCGCGGCCTTGGCCGCCATCAGCTGGTCGAGCAGGTCCGGCGAGGGCCGGCGCTGCGGCCGTACCGTCTCCGGCGGCGGCGCCGCCAGGATGACCGAGCGCGCATCCTCGAGCGTTGCTTCCGGCAGCGGCATCAGCCGCGGCGTGCCGTTGCGCGGGCTCGTCTCCGTCGAGCCGATCCGCAGGCTCAGCGGGCGGCGCGACAATGCGGGCCCGAGCGCCATGAAATGGCCGCGTTCCAGGTCGCGAAACGCCTCCGCCTGCCGCCGCTCCATGCCGAGCAGGTCGGCCGCGCGCGCCATGTCGATGTCGAGGAAGGTCCGGCCCATCAGGAAGTTGGAGGCTTCCGCCGCGACGTTCTTGGCGAGCTTTGCCAGCCGCTGCGTTGCGATGATGCCGGCAAGCCCGCGCTTGCGGCCGCGGCACATCAGATTGGTCATGGCGCTGAGCGAAAGCTTGCGCGCCTCGTCGGAAACCTCGCCGGCGGCGGCCGGCGCGAAGAGCTGGGCTTCGTCGACCACCACCAGCATCGGGTACCAATGGTCGCGCGCGACTTCGAACAGGCCGCCGAGGAAGGCAGCGGCGCGCCGCATCTGGTTCTCGGCATCGAGCCCTTCGAGGTTGAGCACCGTCGAGACGCGATGGATGCGCGCCCGCTCGCCGGCCGCCTGCAGGCCGCGCTCGGTATGCTCTTCGGCATCGATCACCAGATGGCCGTAGCGCTCGCCGAGCGAGACGAAGTCGCCTTCGGGGTCGACGATGGTCTGCTGCACCCAGGGCGCGCTCTGCTCCAGCAGACGGCGCAGCAGGTGCGACTTGCCGGAGCCCGAATTGCCCTGCACCAGCAGGCGGGTTGCCAGCAGTTCCTCAAGGTCGAGGGCCGCCGGCGCGCCCGCCGTCGTCTGCCCCATCTCGATTGCAACCGTCATCTCTCGACTCGAAAAGTCTCCCTGCGCGCAAGGGGCTTAGCAACCGGAACGCGATGCGTCGAGCACGGGCCATGGCCGTCGGCGCAGTGTTCCACATCTAACGGGCAAATGGCGGCAGGCTGTCGCCAGCCGCTCTGGTCCTACCACCATTTCGCTGGCGCAATCCCACCATTGGCGTATCATCCTGTCATGGAGGGTTCATGGCAGGAGGAGGCCAATGAACGTCGCTTCGGAAGTCCCCGTCATGGATCCGACGGTGCAAGATCTTGTTTCGTTTGCCCTTTCGAAATTTCGCGCCGGCGACACAATCTCGACCCGCGCGATGCTCGACGTCATCCGCCAGTCGGACCCCGCCTGCGAGGACAGCGACGACCACCTGGTCGAACTGATCGTCATGGCCGCCGTTGGTAAGACCATGGGCATCGTCTTCGATCATCGCTCGCCCGATGAGCGGCTGGCGCGCCTGTCCTAGAAGAACCCCGAAGAACGGCCCCTGAAGCGCGTTGCGATCTTTTCAGATCCGCTTCATGCACTTTGGGTTTTGATTCTACGCATGTCTTTATCCCGGAACCGGTTCCCACTTTCGGGAGACATGCTTTAGCCTCCCAGCGGATGCGGCATATAGCCGACGAAGCCGGCGATCTTCCAGCGGCCGCCGACCTTGCGGCAGAAGTAGAGCGTCTGCCATTTGAGGCGGTCGACGCTGCCGTCGGCCCTGGCGACCGAACCGTCGAACTTCTTGTGCAGCACCGCCCGGTCGCCGTCGACGTCGATGTCGCGCATGTTGGTGACGCGGAACAGCGCTTCGCGCAGCGGCTCGGCGAATTTCGTCGCGGCCGTTTCCTTGGCCTGCCGCAGCCATTCGTCGCGGTAGATTTCCAGCCTGGGGAACTGCAGCCGCCAAGCGTCGGCATTGGCAAGGAAATGCGCATGCATGCCGAAGAAGCTTTCGGCAATGAAATCGTCCTCGACCATCGACCAGTCCTGGCCGAGGAAGGCATCGATGTCGCGCCGCACCAGCATTTCCCACAACGCATGGCGGTCGGCATCGCCTTCCGGAAACGGATTCTTGTCGAAGGTCATCGGATCACCCCCTCTCTCATGCGTGATTGGCCGGCTTGGAGGGCGCAGGATGCTCAGGCTTTTGTAATAAAGCAACATGGATTTTTCGAAAAAATGTTGCTTTCCGACATTGCTCTACGGGGGGCACGCCGATAAGCGTAGACGGCTACAAGGGCGACCCATCCGGTCGACAACAGGAGGCTCATTTGTCCAAGCAATGCTTTGGAAAGTCGCATGTCCCGCTCTCGCCAGCCGTGCGCGCCGGCGATTTCGTCTATGTCTCCGGCCAGGTGCCGGTGGGAAGCGACGGCCTCGTGGTCAAGGGTGGGATTACAGAGCAGGCCGAGCAGGTGCTGCAGAACGTCAAGGCCGCGCTGGCGCTTGCCGGCTGCACCATGGACGATGTGGTCAAGACCACCGTCTGGCTCGAGGACGCCCGCGATTTCGGCGCCTTCAACACGGTCTATGCCAGGCATTTCCCGAACGACCCGCCGGCGCGCACCACCGTCGAGTCGCGCCTAATGATCGACATCAAGATCGAGGTCGAAGCTGTAGCTTACCGGCCGGCCTGATCACGGAACGATAGCGAGGAGGCGCCAATGCAGTTCGATCTGCTGATCAAGGGCGGTCGTGTGATTGATCCGGCGTCAGGCCTCGACGCATCACGCGACGTCGCCATCGCCGATGGCCGCGTCGCCGCCATCGACGCGGCGATCGATGCCGAGGCCGCCGGTGAGGTCGTCGACGCCAGGGACTGCATCGTCACGCCCGGGCTCGTCGACCTGCACAGCCATGTCTACTGGGGCGGCACGTCGCTTGGCGTCGATGCCGACGGGCTCGCCGCCAAGAGCGGCACCACCACCTTCATCGACGCCGGCAGCGCCGGAGCCGGCAATTTCCTGGGCTTTCGCCGCCATGTCATCGAGCGTTCGAAGGTCCGCATCCTCGCCTATGTCAACATCTCCTTCGCCGGCATCTTCGGCTTCGCCAAGACCGTGTCCGTCGGCGAATGTTCCGATCTCAGGCTCTGCGAGCCGCGCGAGACGGTGGCGGCGGTGCGCGAGCACGCCGACGTCGTCGTCGGCGTCAAGGTGCGTTCCGGCAAGCATGCCGGCGGCACCAGCGGCATCGCGCCGGTCGACCTCGCGCTCGAGGCCGCCGACAAGGTCGGCCTACCGCTGATGGCACATATCGACGAGCCGCCGCCCGGCCGCTCGGAAGTGCTGCCCAGGCTGCGCCGCGGCGATATCCTCACCCACTGCTTCCGACCGTTTCCCAACGCGCCGGTCTTCGCTTCGGGCGCGGTGCGGCCGGACATGCGCCTTGCCCGCGAGCGCGGCGTCATCTTCGACATCGGCCACGGCATGGGCTCCTTCGACTTCGAGGTCGCGAAGGCGATGCTTGCCGAAGGCCTGGCGCCCGACGTCATCTCGAGCGATGTGCATCTGTACTGCGTCGACGGCCCGGCCTTCGACATCCTCGTCTGCATGTCTAAGCTCATGGCGCTCGGCATGCCGCTGGTCGAGGTGCTGCGCGCGGCAACGCAGCGCCCGGCGGAGGCAATCGCGAGGCCAGAGCTCGGCACGCTGAAGGTTGGCGGCATCGGCGAAGTCGCGGTGCTCAAATTGCAGCCGGGTCGCTTCACCTTCGTCGACGCGGTCGGCGCCTCGCTGGGCGCGGACCAGCGGCTGGTCTCCAACGGCATCGTCATCGGCGGCAAATGGTGGCCGAACGAAGCGCCCGACCACAACGAGACCGAGCGCTTCGAAGCGCACGCGCATCATACGCATGTCGATGTCGCGGCCAGGCATTTTGGCCCTTCATCTTCGTCATTCTAGGGCGGAGCGACGCGAAGCGGAACGCAGACCCTAGAATCCATGCCGTGACTGTTGCCTAAGAATGCGGCGGTGCAGAATGGGCTCGAGACGATCCCGTGAAAGAAGCCCGTTCTGGTCCGCTTGCGTACGCCACAAATGTCATGGCATGGATTCTAGGGTCTTCGCGCGTCGCTTCGCTCCTTGCTCCGCCCTAGAATGACGAACGCTAGGTTCGCGAATTGCTCGGCTCGCCGTAAACCGGCGTCGCAATCCCTTCCATGCGCGCCTTGAGCTGCATCGCCACGAACTTCGAATAGAAGCGCGACAGCGCCAGGTTGCCGCCGTGGAACCACAGCGCCTCCTGCGCCGTCGGCTTCCACATGTTGCGCAACTCGCCCTGCCACGGGCCGGGGTCGCCCTTGACGCCGGAGCCAAGGCCCCAGCACGGGCCGACCTTGTCGGCAACCTCGCGCGAGACGATCCCCGCCACCGTCTCGTTCATCGACTGGTAGCCGGTGCAGGAGATGATCGCGTCGACGGCAAGTTCGCTGCCGTCCTCGAACAGGATGCCGCTCGGCGTCAGCGACTTGATGCCGACGCCGCTCTTCACCGCGATCTCGCCGTTCAGGATCAGCTCGCAGGCGCCGACGTCGATGTAGAAACCTGAACCGGTGCGATAGGCCTTCATCAAAAGCCCGGTCTCGTCCTCGCCGAAGTCGATGGCGAAGCCGCTGGCGCTGAGGCGCTCGTAGAATTCCGCGTCGCGCTCACGGATGATATCGTAGAGTGCGCGCTGACCTTTCGGCACCAGCGCGAACGGCGTCGAGGCGACGATCATGTCGGCCTTGTCGGTGGTGATGCCGCGCGCCAGCGCCTTCTCCGAAAAGATCTCGAAGCCGACTTCCATCAGCGTGTCGGACTTCACCACCGTCGTCGGCGAGCGCTGCACCATGGTAATCTTGGCGCCTGCCTCCCAGAGATCGACGCTGACATCATGGCCCGAACTTGCCGCGCCGATCACCGCGACGCGCTTGCCGCGGAACGGCTCGCCGGTGGAATACTGGCTGGAATGGAGGAGCTCGCCCGTGAAGCTGTCCGCGCCGGGGAGATCGATCTGACGCGGCGGCCCGTAGGCGCCGGTGGCGAAGACGATATGCTTCGGCTTCAGCGTGATGCGCTGGCCGACGCGGTCGACCACCACCGTCCAGACCTTTTCGGCCTCGTCATAGGCGGCGCTTACGCATTTGGTGGCGACCCAGTAGTTCAGCTCCATGACGCGGGCATACATTTCAAGCCAGTCGCCCATCTTGTCCTTGGGCGTGAAGACCGGCCAGTTCTCCGGGAACGGAATGTAGGGCAGATGGTCGTACCAGACCGGATCGTGCAGCACGAGCGAACGGTAGCGGTTGCGCCAGGAATCGCCCGCGCGCGCATTCTTCTCGACGATAAGCGTCGGAACGCCGAGCTGTCGCAGCCGGGCGCCGAGCATGATGCCGCCCTGGCCGCCGCCGATCACCAGGCAATAGGGCTGCTCGTGCACGCCAAGCTCGCGCGCCTCGCGCGCCCTTTTCTCCGCCCAGGTCTCACGCTCGGGATCGGCCTTGTGGCGGATGCCGAGCGGACGGGCCGGTCCCTTTTGCTCCTCGAAGCCCTTGAGCTCGCTCATCGCCGTGAACAGCGTGCGGCAGCGGCCGTCCCTGAGCCGCAGGATGCCCTCGCCTCGCGCCACCACCGTCTCGAAAGTGAACCAGGCCTCGATGACGCCGTCATCGACGCTTGCTTCACCGGACAGGCGCCAATGCAAGGGCTGCGCCATCGACAGCGTCGCCCCCAGCATCTCGCGGATCGCCGCCGGCCCTTCCATGGTTTTTATGTTCCAGGTGAAGGCAAGCAAATCGCGCCAGTAGCAATCCTCGATGAAAAGGTTGGTCGCCGCCTCGATGTCGCCGGCCTCGAGCGCACGGCCGAAGGTGCCGAGCCAGGTTGCCGCCTGTTGCGATGGTGCGATGTCGAGCATTCTTCTTCGTTTCCCTGGATTACGCAGATCATAGCCGCATGACTGTCGGCTTCGGTCATCGGCCAGTCCTTCCCTGCCGCCCGCTGGCCGGCTTCGCCTTCGTGCGTCCAAGTCACGTGCTTGCACGCCATCGATTGCGACCCGCCCCAGCCGCCGTCTAGGAAAGTAGCATAGCAAGTAAGATAGCCACAGATTGATTTGCGGACTGCGCTGCTGCAGCTCGTTTGACCGTCATGACCTCGAGGCGGCTTTGCTTGCCGCTCGAATGCTGGAACAGCCGGCGTGGAAGCATTGTCGACGAGGATCGTCGGCTACGCCAACCCAAGAACCGTCAAAACGCCTATAAAAATCCTATATCTTTTCTCCCCGCCCCGTCTCGAACCTTTATGGCGGCCGGGTCCATATTCCGTTCCGAAAAGAAGTTTTGACCGCCGTAGTCACCAAGATGACGTGCGCCCGCATGCAGTTTTGGTCCTGCCTGCGCCAGGCGGGAAAACACGAGCGAAAGCAAGGAATGCAACCATGGACCTCATAGTTCTCGGGATCGGGATTTTGTTCTTCGCCCTGTCCTTAGCCTACGTCAAAGCCTGCGACAGAATCTGAGCGGAAGGACCGGATCATGCTTCTAGACTACATACTCGGCGGCGCGGCGACCTTGTTCCTGCTTGCCTATCTCACCTACGCGCTCATCCGCCCAGAGCGCTTCTGACCGGCACGCGGAGCTCATCATGACACTCAATGGCTGGATACAGATCCTCGTCTATTGCGGGATCCTGCTTTTGCTCGTGAAGCCGCTCGGCGGCTACATGTTCCGGGTCTTCAACGGCGACCGGACCTTGCTGTCGCCAGTGCTGGTTCCGATCGAGCGCGGTCTCTACCGTCTCGCCGGAACGGGCGAGAAGGAAGAACAGCACTGGGCCGTCTACGCAACCGGCATGCTGGTCTTCAATCTCGCCGGCCTGCTGGTTCTCTACGCGCTGCAGCGGCTGCAGGGCGTGCTGCCCTACAATCCCGCGGGAATGACCGCGGTCGATCCGCAGCTTGCCTTCAACACCGCGGCGAGCTTCATCACCAACACCAACTGGCAGAACTACGGCGGCGAAAGCACGATGTCCTACCTCGTGCAGATGGCCGGCCTCACCGTCCAGAACTTCGTCTCGGCCGCCACCGGCATTGCCATCGCGATCGCCTTGATCCGCGGCTTTGGCCGCGCTTCCGGCCGGTCGATCGGCAATTTCTGGGTCGATCTGACCCGCTGCACGCTTTACGTCCTCTTGCCGCTCTGCGTCGTGCTGACGCTCGTCTATGTCTGGCTGGGCATGCCGCAGACCCTCGGCCCGTACGTCGATGCGACCACGCTGGAAGGCGCCAAGCAGACCATCGCGCTCGGGCCGGTCGCCTCGCAGGTCGCCATCAAGATGCTCGGCACCAATGGCGGCGGCTTCTTCAACGCCAATGCCGCGCATCCGTTCGAGAACCCGGATGCGATCTCCAACCTTATCCAGATGCTGTCGATCTTCGCCCTCGGCGCCGGCCTCACCAACGTCTTCGGCCGCATGGTCGGCAACCAGCGCCAGGGCTGGGCGATCCTCGCCTCGATGGGCGTGCTGTTCCTCGCCGGCGTCATCGTCTGCTACTGGGCCGAAGCCGCCGGCAACCCGCTGGTGCATGCGCTCGGCATCGACGGCGGCAACATGGAAGGCAAGGAGACACGCTTCGGCATCGCCTTGTCGGCACTGTTCGCCGTCATCACCACGGCGGCCTCCTGCGGCGCCGTCAACGCCATGCATGACAGTTTCACCGCGCTCGGCGGCATGATCCCGCTCATCAACATGCAACTCGGCGAGGTCATCGTCGGCGGCGTCGGCGCCGGCTTCTACGGCATCCTGATGTTCGTCGTCGTCGCCGTCTTCGTCGCCGGCCTGATGGTCGGCCGCACACCGGAATATCTCGGCAAGAAGATCGAGGCCAAGGAAGTCAAGATGGCGATGCTGGCCATCCTCTGCCTGCCGCTGGCGATGCTGATCTTCACCGCCATCGCCGTGGTCTTGCCGAGCGCCGTGGCCTCGATGGCCAATGGCGGCCCGCACGGCTTCACCGAGGTGCTCTACGCCTACACCTCGGCGGCCGCGAACAACGGCTCGGCCTTCGGTGGCCTCACCGGCAACACGCCCTGGTACAACATCACCATGGCCATCGGCATGCTGATGGGCCGCTTCCTGGTCATCATCCCGGCTTTGGCCATCGCCGGCTCGCTGGCCGCGAAGAAGATCGTGCCTGCTTCCGCCGGCACCTTCCCGACCGACGGCATGCTGTTCGTCGGGCTGCTGGTCGGTGTCATCATCATCGTCGGCGGCCTCACCTTCTTCCCCTCGCTCGCCGTCGGTCCGATCGTCGAGCACCTGGCGATGATCCACGGACAGACCTTCTGAGATGACCATGCCCTGGTTCAACAACATACGTCGGCACGATCGTCACCAACCCGGTGGCGGACAGCCCGACGACGGACGGGACGAGAAGCCTCGTCCCTTCCCGACGCTCTCCACCTTCCTCGGCATGGCGGCCGTGCTGTTCGTGCTGTGGCTGCTGGCGTCCGCTCTTCCGCACCTGTTGCCGAAGACCGAGCACCCGGCGCCATCCAACATAACCGATACCGGAGCCTCGAAATGAGCCCATCCAAATCCGCGAGCATCCTGGATGCCCACATCCTGGTGCCCGCCATCGGCGCCGCCTTCCGCAAGCTCGATCCGCGCACGCTGATCCGCAATCCGGTGATGTTCGTCGTCGCGGTCGTCTCGCTGCTCACCACCGTGCTGTTCGTCCGCGACCTGGTGGCCGGCGGCGGCGATCTCGGCTTCACCCTGCAGATCATCGTCTGGCTCTGGTTCACCGTGCTGTTCGCCAACTTCGCCGAGGCGGTTGCCGAAGGCCGCGGCAAGGCGCAGGCCGACTCGCTGCGCAAGGCGCGCACCGAGACCCAGGCCAAGCTGCTCGTCAACGGCGAGGATCGCTCGAAGTTCAAGCTCGTGCCCGGCACCAGCCTGAAGGTCGGCGACGTCGTGCTGGTCGAAACCGGCGACATCATCCCCTCCGACGGCGAGGTGATCGAAGGCGTGGCCTCCGTCAACGAGGCCGCGATCACCGGCGAATCCGCCCCGGTCATCCGCGAGTCCGGCGGCGACCGCTCGGCTGTCACCGGCGGCACGCAGGTGCTGTCCGACTGGATCCGCGTGCGTATCAGCGCCGCCTCTGGCCACACCTTCCTCGACCGCATGATCTCGCTGGTCGAAGGTGCCGAGCGCCAGAAGACGCCGAACGAGATCGCGCTCAACATCCTCTTGGTCGGCATGACGCTGATCTTCGTGCTGGCCACCGCGACCATCCCGAGCTTCGCCTCCTATTCGGGCGGCTACATTCCAGTGACTATCCTCGTCGCGCTGTTCGTGACGCTGATCCCGACCACGATCGGCGCGCTGCTTTCGGCCATCGGCATCGCCGGCATGGACCGCCTGGTGCGCTTCAACGTGCTGGCAATGTCCGGCCGCGCCGTCGAGGCCGCCGGCGACGTCGACACGCTCCTCCTCGACAAGACCGGCACCATCACGCTCGGCAACCGCCAGGCGACCGAGTTCCGCCCGGTCAAGGGCGTCACCGAGCAGGAGCTCGCCGATGCCGCCCAGCTCGCCTCGCTGGCCGACGAGACGCCGGAAGGCCGCTCCATCGTCGTGCTGGCCAAGGAGAAATACGGCTTCCGTGCCCGCGACATGGCATCATTGCATGCGGCTTTCGTGCCCTTCACCGCACAGACCCGCATGAGCGGCGTCGACATCGACGGCTCGTCGGTGCGCAAGGGCGCGGTCGACGCGGTGCTGGCCCATCTCAACCGGGCGACGGCCGCCGCCCATGGCGCGCGTCCGACCAGCGACACGATCCGCGACCTGCAGGCCATCGCCGACGAGATCGCCAAGGCCGGCGGCACGCCGCTGGCGGTCGAGCGCGACGGGCGACTGCTCGGCGTCGTCCACCTCAAGGACATCGTCAAGGGCGGCATCAGCGAGCGCTTCGCGGAGCTGCGCAAGATGGGCATCCGCACGGTGATGATCACCGGCGACAATCCGCTGACGGCGGCGGCCATCGCCGCCGAGGCCGGCGTCGACGACTTCCTCGCCCAGGCGACGCCGGAGAACAAGCTGTCGCTGATCCGCGAGGAGCAGGCCAAGGGCAAGCTGGTCGCCATGTGCGGCGACGGCACCAACGACGCACCGGCGCTTGCCCAGGCCGATGTCGGCGTCGCCATGAACACCGGTACCGTCGCCGCGCGCGAGGCCGGCAACATGGTCGACCTCGACAGCGACCCGACCAAGCTGATCGAGATCGTCGAGATCGGCAAGGCGCTTCTTATGACCCGCGGGTCGTTGACCACCTTCTCGATCGCCAACGACGTGGCCAAGTACTTCGCCATCATCCCGGCGATGTTCGCGGTCTTCTACGCCGCGCCGGGACAGGCGGCCGGACCGCTGCAGGCGCTCAACGTCATGCATCTGGCGACGCCGCAAAGCGCCATCCTGTCGGCCATCATCTTCAACGCGCTGATCATCATCGCGCTGATCCCGTTGTCGCTGAAGGGCGTGAAATACCGCGCCATCGGCGCAGGCGCGCTGCTCACCCGCAACCTGCTCGTCTACGGCCTCGGCGGCATCGTCGTGCCGTTCGTCGGCATCAAGGCGATCGACCTGATCGTCACGGCCCTTGGCCTCGCATAAGGATCTGTTCCGATGTTCAAGCAACTCAGACCCGCCTTTGTCGTGATCGTCTTCTTCACGGTTCTCACCGGCCTGATCTATCCGATCGGCATGACCGGCATCGCCCAGGCGCTGTTCCCCGACCAGGCCAATGGCAGCCTGACCGAGAAGGACGGCAAGGTCATCGGCTCGAGCCTGATCGGCCAGGCCTTCGCCCGCGATCGTTACTTTCATGGCAGGCCATCGGCCGCCGGCGACGGCTATAATGCCGCTGCCTCGAGCGGCTCGAATCTCGGACCGACCAATCCGAAGCTGATCGAGCGCATCAAGGGCCTTGCCGAGAAGCTGAAGGCGGAGAACCCGGCCGCGCCGGTGCCGATGGCCCTTGTCACCGCCTCGGGCAGCGGCCTCGACCCTGACATCAGCCCCGAGGATGCCTATTTCCAGGTGCCGCGCGTCGCCAAGGCCCGGGGCATCGATGAAGCGAAGGTGAGGTCGCTTGTCGACAGCCATGTCGAGCCGCGCGAACTGGGCTTCATGGGTGAGCCGGTGGTCAACGTGCTGGCGCTGAACCTCGCGCTGGACGACCTGAAGTAGTCAGCACCCGTGCCGGGGATCGACACGATCCCCGGCACAATTCATGATTGGACTTGATGCCGGACGACAGGACCAACTCCGAGAATAGACCATCTCCCGACGCGCTGCTCGAGCATGCCGAGCGGGAAGGCCGCGGCCGTCTGCGCATCTTCCTGGGTGCTGCGCCCGGCGTCGGCAAGACCTATGAGATGCTGATGGCGGGCCGCGCCCGGCGCGCCGACGGCATCGACGTGGTGATCGGCGTCGTCGAGACACACGGCCGCAAGGAAACCCAGGCGCTGGTCGATGGCTATGAGGTGATCCCGCGGCGCGAGGTCGAGTACCGGGGGCGCACCCTCGACGAGATGGATATCGACGCCATCCAGAAGCGGCGCCCGGCGCTGGTCCTGGTCGACGAGCTCGCCCACACCAACGCGCCCGGCAGCAGACACCCGAAGCGCTACCTCGATGTGCAGGAAATCCTGACGCATGGCATCGACGTCTATACCACGCTCAACATCCAGCATGTCGAAAGCCTGAACGATGTCGTGGCGCAGATCACCCGCGTCCGGGTGCGCGAGACCGTTCCCGATTCCATCATCGACGAGGCCGACGATATCGAGGTCATCGACCTCACCCCCAACGACCTGATCCAGCGGCTGCATGAAGGCAAGGTCTACTTCCCTCAAACCGCCCAGCGCGCCATCGAGAACTATTTCTCGCCGGGCAATTTGACGGCACTGCGCGAGCTGGCGCTGAGGCGCACCGCCCAGCGTGTCGACGAGCAGTTGCTCAACCACATGCAGTCCCACGCCATTCCCGGGCCGTGGGCCGCCGGCGAACGGGTGCTCGTCTGCGTCGACTCCCGCCCCGGCGGCGCCGCCCGCATCCGCTACGCGCGCCGGCTCGCCGACCGGCTGCGCGCGCCATGGACGGCGCTGCATGTCGACACCCCCCGGCTGGCCGGCATGTCGGAAGAGGACAAGGACCGGCTGGCGACGAACCTGCGGCTTGCCGAGCAGCTGGGCGCCGAGGTGGCTACCATCCCCGGCCAGAACGTCGCCCAGGACATCGTGCGCCACGCCACGGCCAACAACTTCACCCATATCGTCGTCGGCAGGCCGACTCGCTCGCGCTGGCGGGAACTGATCGAGGGCTCGCTCACCTATGATCTGATCCGCAATGCCGGCGACATCAGCGTCCACGTCATTTCGGGAACCGAGCGCGAGGCATTGACGCCTTCGCAAAGGGTGAAGGCGGCCACCGAGAAGAAGCCTTTCCAGGTCTGGCCCTATCTGCTCGCCACGGCTTATGTCGCGGGCGCGCTGGCCGTCAGCTCGATTCTCGATCAGTTCCTCGACGTGCGCAATCTGGCAATTGTCCTGCTGTTGTCGGTGCTGACGTCGGCGGTGACCTGCGGGCTCTGGCCGGCGCTCTATGCCTGCTTCCTCAGCGCGCTCGGCTTCAACTACTTCTTCCTCGAGCCGCGCTACACGCTGACGATCAGGGACCCGGAGAGCATCGTGGCCTTCGCCGTCTTCCTTGTCGTCGCCGTCATCGCCAGCAACCTGACCGCCCGCGTCCAACGCCAGGCCGTCGCCGCCCGTTCGCGCGCACGCGCCACCGAGGACATCTATTCCTTCTCGAAGAAGCTCGCCGGCGCCGGCACGCTCGACGACGTGCTGTGGGCCACCGCCTTCCAGATCGCCTCGATGCTGAAAGTGCGCGTGGTGCTGCTTTTGCCGGAAGACGGCTCAATCACCGTCAAGGCCGGCTATCCGCCGGACGACACGCTGGCCGAAGCCGATATCGCGGCCGCCCGCTGGGCCTGGGAGCACGACCGCCCGGCCGGCCGCGGCGCCGACACGCTGCCCGGCGCGAAGCGCCTCTACCTGCCCCTGCGTACGGGGCGCACGGCGGTCGGCGTCGTCGGCCTCGACAACGACAAGCAGGGACCGCTGCTGACGCCCGAGCAGCAGCGCCTTCTCGACGCGCTCGCCGACCAGGCGGCAGTCGCCATCGAGCGCATCCAGCTCGTCGCCGATGTCGATCGCGCCAGGCTGGCGGCGGAAGCGGACCGGTTGCGCACGGCGCTGCTCACATCGATCTCGCATGACCTGAAGACGCCGCTTGCCGCCATCATGGGCGCCGCCGGCACGCTGCGGGAATACGCGCCCGCCCTTCCCGAGAAGGACCGCGCGGAACTTCTCTCGACCGTCGTCGATGAATCGGAGCGGCTGAACCGCTTCATCGCCAACCTGCTCGACATGACCAAGATCGAGTCGGGCGCCATGGAGCCGAACTTCGCCTTCCACTATGTCGGCGACATCGTCGGCTCGGCGCTCGATCGGGCCAGCAAGATCACCGGCGAGCACCGGATCGACACCGACATTCCGCCGGACTTGCCGATGCTGCGCCTCGACCCTGTCCTGTTCGAGCAGGCGCTGTTCAACCTCCTCGACAATGCCGCGAAATATGCGCCGCCCGGCTCGACCATCCGCCTGCAGGGCTGGGTCGACAACGGGTCCGTCATCCTGCAGGTCATGGACGAGGGACCGGGCATCCCGCCCAACGACCTCGAGCGGATCTTCGACACCTTCTACCGGGTGCGCAAGCGCGACCAGGTCCGCGCCGGCACGGGTCTCGGCCTGTCGATCAGCCGCGGCTTCGTCGAGGCCATGGGCGGCACCATCTCGGCGGCGAACCGGACCGACCGTCCAGGCGCGATCTTCACCATCCGCATGCCGGTGCCGGCGGATTTGCCCGACATGAGCGACGCCAGAATGGACCGTACGGCATGACCAGTCAGAACGTCGGCATCCTTGTCGTCGACGACGAGCCGCCGATCCGCAAGCTGCTTCGCGTCGGACTCGGCAGCCAGGGCTATGCGGTATCCGAAGCGCCGAATGCCAAGGCGGCGATCGAGCTGATCGAGGCGCAACGGCCCGACCTGATCCTCCTCGACCTTGGCCTGCCCGGCATGACCGGCCTCGAGCTGCTCGGCAAATGGCGCGGCGACGGCCTCGATATTCCGGTCGTCATCCTGTCGAGCCGCACCGACGAGGCCGGCATCGTCCAGGCGCTCGAGCTCGGCGCGGACGACTACGTGACGAAACCCTTCGGCATGAACGAGCTCGTCGCCCGCATCCGCGTGGCGCTGCGCCACAAATTCCAGCAGCAGGGCGAAAAGCCGGTGTTCCAGACCGGCGATCTCCGCGTCGACCTCGTCAAACGCATCGTCAAGGTCGAGGGCAAGGAAGTGAAACTGTCGCCGAAAGAATACGACATACTGCGCATGCTCGTGCAGTATGCCGGCAAGGTGCTGACCCACCAGTTCCTGATGAAGCAGATCTGGAACGACTCCACCGACGTGCAGTATCTCAGGGTCTATGTCCGCCAGTTGCGGCAGAAGATCGAGAAGACGCCGGACCAGCCGCGCTACATCATCACCGAGACCGGTGTCGGCTACCGTTTGCGCGAGGTGGATTGAAGGGGAAACGAGCGACCGGCGGCAGGCGTCGATGCCGCGAGATCAGTCCCTTGAACCATGGTACATCCGGACAAATGCCCTACATTACGGGCAGGTTCTGTTTTCATGCGGGAAGGAAGCGATGTCGAATCCTCGCTTATCGGCGGTTCTGATTTCGGCGGCTCTGTCGACCGCGGCCCTTTTGGGCGCGGCTTCATATGCTTCGGCCCAGGTCGTCATCCCGACGAACCGCAACGCCCTGATCCAGCAGAACGAGCTGCAGACGCTCCGGAACCAGCTGCAGCGGCAGCAGTTCCAGCAACAGCAGCAGCTGTACCGCGAGCAGGACCGGCAGATCCTGCCGAAGCCTCGTCCTGAAGTGCCGGTCGTCAAGCAGAATTGCCAGTCTCAGGTGATTGGCACCACGATTTCGCGGGTTTGCCGCTGACATCCTTCTTTTTTCGGTTTATTTAGCCGACTTAGCGTCGGCGAAATCGGATTGCATGGGGCGGCGGTTTTGGGATTGCAGAAGCGGGATTTTTGCCGTGTGGATACCATACAGCAGGAACCCCGCTCTCACCGGATTTTGGGATGGCAACAGCCAAGAAGAAAGCAGCACGCAGGGCAAGGAAAGGGGAGCGGATCCGCCAGGTGGCGGCCATTCCCTTTCGTTTGCGCGAAGACGGCCATCTCGAGGTGTTGCTGGTCACCTCGCGCACCACCAGACGCTTCATTGTGCCCAAGGGCTGGCCGATGAAGGGCAAGAGCGGGCGCAAGGCGGCAACGATCGAGGCCCAGGAAGAAGCGGGCGTGCTGGGCAAGGCGCTGAAGCAGCCTGCCGGCACCTATTCCTACTGGAAACGCATGACCAACGGTTTCATTCGCGTCGACGTTGCCGTCTATCTGCTGGAGGTCACCGAAGAGATGGCAGACTGGCGGGAGGCGGCCAACCGGCAGCGGGCCTGGCTGCCGGCGGCCGATGCCGCGCTGCTCATCGACGAGCCGGAGCTTTCGACGCTGCTTAGGGATTTGACGATCCCCGCGACCGCTCCAGCCTGACAGGACCTCCCTACTCGGGAAATGGCCGTGCAGGCGTCCCCGTATAAGCCCACAGCCACTCCTTGGGCAGCGGCCCCTTGTTGCGGTCGCTCTCCTGCGACTGTTCCCAGGCATGCGCCAGGATGCCGACCGAGCGCGACAGCACGAAGAGGCCGCGCGTCAGCGGCGGCGGGAAGCCAAGCTCGCCATAGATGACGGCGGTGGCGCCGTCGATGTTGAGCGGGATCGTCTTGCCTTTGCGCGTTGCGACCTCCGCCTCGACCGCCTCGGCAATGTCGGCGAAGCGCCCGCTGATGACGCCGCGCATGGCAAATTCGCGCGTCAGTTCGACGAGGCGCGGCGCCCGCGGATCGATCGGGTGGAAACGATGGCCAAGGCCGGGAACATAGCCTTTGTCCTCGGCGAAGAACCGGTCGAGCCGCGCCGCCGCCGCTTCCGCAAGGCTGGCGCCGCCATCCATCGCCGCGGCGATGTCGCCGTAGAAGCAAAGCGCCTGCTCGCCGGCCCCGCCATGCACGTCGCCCAGCACGTTGATGGCCGAGGCCATGGCGTTGTTGATGCCGACGCCGCAGGTGGCCGCCATGCGCGCGATCGCGATCGACGGCGCCTGCGGGCCATGGTCGACGGCGGCGCCGAGCGCGACGCCGAGCAGCGTCGCCTGGTCCTCGCTCGGCAATTCGCCGCGCAGCATCAGCCAGATCATCGCCGGGAAGCTGACGCGGCCGATCAGGTCCTGGATCTCGTAGCCGCGCAGCCGGATCACGCCGGGACGCATCTCGATGATCCCGGTCTGCCACCACTCCTCGCCACGCTCGCGGCCGGTCTCCTTCTCGTCGCTCATGCCCGCGCCCTCGTTTTGCCGCGCGCCGGCAAGGTGGCGAACACCTCGTCCACATGCTCGCCGAGCCGCGGCGGCGGCCCGGCGGGCGCAGGCGCCGCGCCGTCGACCATGAAGCCGCCGCGCACCACGGTCAGCGGCCGGTCCATGCCCTCCACATGCTGGAAGCGGGTCGCCATGCCGCGCTCCGTCACCTGACGTTCCTCCAGCACTTGCGGGATCGTCAGCACGCGCCCCGCCGGCACGCCGGCCCGGTTGAGCTTTTCTTCCCAGGCAGCGGCCGGAGCGCCGGCCAGCGCGTCCTCGATCAGCGTCTTCAATGCGGCCCGGTTCTCTTTGCGCGTCTCGCGCTCGGCGAAACGCGGATCCGACGCGAGGTCCGGCCGGCCGATCAATCCGCAAAGGGTCACGAACTGTTCCTGCTTGTTGGCGGCGATGTTGAGCAGGCCCTCGCCGGTGCGGAAAGCGCCGGAGGGGGCGGCCGTCATGTTCTCGTTGCCCATCGGCCGCGGCTCGACGCCCGCCGTCAGATAATTCGACACCGGCCAGCCGAGCGCCGACAGCGTGCATTCAAGCATCGACACATCGAGGAAGGCGCCCTCGCCGCTCGTCTTCTGCCGGACAAGCGCTGCGGCGATCGCGAAGGCGCCGACCAGCCCGCCAAGCGTGTCGGCGACCGGATAGCCCACGCGCAGCGGCGCGGTCTCCGGCGTACCGGTGATGCTCATGATCCCGGACAGTCCCTGGATGATCTGGTCATAGGCCGGGTTCCCGCGCATCGGCCCGGTCTGGCCGAAACCCGATATCGCGCAATAGACGAGGCTCGGCCGGACTTCTTTCAGCCTCTCATGGCCGAGGCCGAGCCGATCCATCACGCCCGGCCGGAAGTTCTCGACCAGAGCGTCCGACGTGGCGACAAGATCGAGGAAGCGGTCGCGGTCGGCTTCCTTCTTCAGGTCGAGGACGACCGATCGTTTGCCGGCGTTCTGCGCCAGAAAGGACGCCCCCATGCCGGCCTGGTTGAGTGTCGGCGAGGCGCCGAGTTGGCGTGCCAGATCGCCGCCCGGCGGCGCCTCGACCTTGATGACGTCGGCGCCGAGCAGCGCCAGCTGGTAGGCGCAGTAAGGACCCGCCAGCACGTTGGTGAGGTCGAGGACGCGGATGCCGGAAAGCAGGTCTGTCATGAGGCTCCAAATCGGTCAGGCATCGCCCGGCACATGCTCCGGCCCGCGCGTGCGCCGGTGTTCGATCCAGGCCCAGATATGCGGGCCGACGAGACCGATGAAAGCCAGCGTCAAGAGCGTCAGCGACAGCGGGTGCCGGTAGAACACCGTCCAGTCGCCATTGGCGATCGTCATTGCCCGGCGGAACTGCGTCTCGGCGAGCGGCCCGAGAATCATGCCGATGATGACGGGCGCAGTCGGGAAATCGAAGCGCCGCATCAGGAAGCCCGCCGCGCCCAGCAGGTAGAGGATGACGAGGTCGATCGGCGACTGCGAGATGCCGTAGGTGCCGACGGTGGCGAACACCAGGATGCCTGCATAAAGCTGCGGCGCCGGGATTTTCAGCAGACGCACCCACAGCCCGATCAGCGGCAGGTTGAGGATGACCAGGATGACATTGGCGATGAACAGGCTGGCGATCAGGCCCCAGACGAGATTGGCCTGCGTCGTCAACAGCAGCGGTCCGGGATTGATGCCGTAGCTCTGGAAGGCCGACAGCATTATCGCCGCCGTCGCCGAGGTCGGCAGGCCGAGCGTGAGCATCGGCACCAGAACCCCGGCGGCGGACGCATTGTTGGCGGCCTCCGGCCCGGCGACGCCTTCGATGGCGCCGACCGTGCCGAATTCTTCCTTGTGTCTGGAGAGTTTCTTCTCGATGGCATAGGAGAGAAACGTCGGGATCTCGGCGCCGCCGGCCGGCATCGCGCCGATCGGGAAGCCGATCGCCGCGCCCCTGAGCCACGGCTTCCACGAGCGCGCCCATTCGGAAGCCGTCATGTAGAGCGAGCCCTTCAGCGGCACGATCTCGTCCTTGCCGGCATAGCGCCGCGAGGCCATGTAGAGCGTCTCGCCGACCGCGAAGAGGCCGACCGCGACGACGATGACGTCGACGCCGTCGAGCAGCTCGCCCATGCCGAAGGTGAAGCGCGGCTGCCCGGTCTGCAGGTCGACGCCGATCATGCCGATGACGAAGCCGACGAAGAGGCTGGTGAGTCCCCGCACTGAAGACGAGCCGAGCACCGCCGAAACGGTGATGAAGGCGAGCACCATCAGCGAGAAGTACTCCGCCGGCCCGAAGGCCAGCGCGAATTTGACCACGATCGGCGCCAGGAAGGCGACGCCCAGCGTGCCGATGGTGCCGGCCACGAACGAGCCGATCGCGGAGGTCGCGAGCGCCGCGCCGCCACGGCCCGAGCGCGCCATCCGGTTGCCCTCGAGCGCGGTGACGATGGTGGCGCTTTCGCCTGGCGTGTTGAGCAGGATCGACGTCGTCGAGCCGCCATACATGGCGCCGTAATAGATGCCGGCAAACAGGATGAAGGAAGCTTCCGGCGCCACCTGGTAGGTGATCGGCAAAAGCAGCGCGATGGTCAACGCCGGCCCGAGGCCGGGCAGCACGCCGATCGCGGTTCCGAGCGTCGTGCCGAGCAGGCACCACAACAGATTGGTCGGCGTGAAGGCGACCGCGAATCCGTGCGCGAGATAACCGAGCGTGTCCATCGTCTCAGCCTTTCCCGACACCGAGGACGGCGTTGATCAGCGCATTGAGCTGGTTCTCGATCAGGCCGGCGCCGATGTTGACGCCGAGCGCCCTGGCGAAGCCGAAATAGGCCGCCAGCGCAAGCACCAGGCCGAGCAACGCATCGCGCAGCGGATGCCGGCTGCCGAAGCCGAAGCAGACCAGCACGAACATGATCACCGAGGCGACGGTGAAGCCGAGCGGCTGGATGAGCAGGAGATTGGCGACGAGGCCGGCAACCACCAGGCCCATCGCCTTCCAGTCGGTCGGCGTTTCCTTTTCTTCCTCCGGCTGCCAGCCGCCGCGCAGGCCGGCAAGGATGAGCAGCAGGGAAAGCACGATCATCCCGGCCATGGTGATATAGGGAAAGACCCTCGGGCCGACCTTGGAATAGAGCGGCGACGCCGGGATCGCCAGGGTCTGCCAGGCAACGGCGCCGGCGCAGGCGAGGAGCCCGATGCCGATCAGCAATTCGGGTATGGCAGGGCGCGGCGGTGACGCCGGCTGGTCGCTGGTGCTCATGATCTCCTCCCCGTATGGCCGGCCTTCCACGACCGGCATCGCCGCAGTTTCATTCCTGAACCGCCGCATGTCCACGCCGTCTCGAAGGAGGCGATGCGGCCTCCCTCGAGATCAGGCGGAAACCGGCTCAGGCGAGACCGAGATCCTTGAGGATGGCGCCGATGCGGGCGGTATCCTCGGCGACGAACTTGGCATAGTCGTCGCCGGTCAAAAGGATCGGCGTCCAGTTGCGGTTCTTGCACTCGGTCGCCCAGGCTTCGCTCTTGGCCATGGTCTCGACCAGCTTGATCATCGCCGCCTTGTCGTCGTCGGAAACGCCGGGCGGGGCGAAGACGCCGCGCCAGTTGAACAATTCGACATCGATGCCGGCTTCTTTCAGCGTCGGTGCGTCGATGCCTTCCTGGCGCTTGTCCGACGAGATCGCCAGCAGCCTGAGCGCGCCGGCCTTGACCTGCTCGGAGAATTCGCCATAGCCGGAAATGCCGGCTGAGACCTGGTTGCCGAGCAGCGCCGACAGCGCCTCGCCGCCGCCGGCGAACGGCACATAGGACAGGTTGGCGGCAGGCACGCCGGCCGTCTTGGCGATCAGGCCGAACAGGATGTGGTCGGAACCGCCGGCAGAACCGCCGGCAACCGGGACCTTCGTCGGATCCTCCTTGAGCGCCGCGACGAAATCGTTAGCCGTCTTGAACGGCGAGGCTGCCGGCACCACCAGCGCCTCGAACTCGCCGGTGAGGCGGGCGATAGGCGTCACTTCGGTAAGGTTGTTGGCCGACTTGTTGGCGATGATGGCGCCGACCATTACCATGCCGGCGACCATCAGCGAATTGCCCTTGCCCTTCCACTGGTTGACGAACTGCGGCAGGCCGACCGTGCCGCCGGCGCCGCCGACATTGGTGATCTGCGAGCCGGAGATCAGTTTTTCGGAGCGCAGCACCTGGTCGATCGTGCGCGCGGTCTGGTCCCAGCCGCCGCCGGGCGCCGCCGGCACGAAGATCTGGATCTGCGGGGCGTCCTGCGCAAAGGCTGGCGTGAGGTGCAAAGCGGCGAAACCGGCAGCACCGGCCGCGGCGGTGGTCATCAAGAATCTGCGTCTGTTCAGCATGGGATTCCTCCAAATCACGACACCTCCTCCGGTGCCTGCCAAGACGTGGCCTGAATTTAGACCCGCATTCGAGTTCAAGCATTTGTTACCGCGTTCTGTCAACGGGAATGCCATTCTGCTGGACAGAACGCAACGAACCGGACTAAATCCGCATGTCCGATGTCGCTCCCGGATAGGGCGGCCACAATGAAATCTGCACCGAGATGACAGACACTCGTACCAGCCCGCAATCGGCCGATGGCGTTGCCGCGCTCGACCGCGCGATCGCCATCCTCGACGCCTTCACCATTGCAGACCGGTCGCTCGGCCTCGCCGAGATCGCGGCCCGCACCGGCCTCTACAAGAGCACGATCCTGCGGCTTGCCAACTCTCTGATGCGGGGGCAATTGCTGGAGCGGCTCGAAGACGGGCGCTACCGCATCGGGCCGGCCACCTTCAGGCTCGGCGCGCTCTACCAGCGCTCGGTCGTGGCGATGGATATCCTGCTGCCGATCATGCGCGATCTCTCCGAGCGGAGCTGGGAAAGCGTCGCCTTCTACGTCCGCTCGGGCGACGTGCGCACCTGTCTCTACCGGGTCGAGTCCAAGCATCCGATCCGCTACACGATCCGGGAAGGCGACGTGCTGCCTTTGCTGGTGGGCTCCGGCGGCCGGGTGCTTGCAGCCTTCTCGGGTGAAGAGGGCGAGCCTTACGAGACGATTAGGAAAACCTACAGCTACATTTCGATCGGTGACCGCGATCCGCAGACGGCCGGCATCTCCGCTCCGATTTTCGGACCCGGGCGGACGCTGCTCGGCGCGCTGACGCTCGCCGGGCCGAACACGCGGGTCGACGCCGCCTTCCTCACGCGCATGAAGCGCCCGCTGCTCGAGGCGGCCGCCCGCGCCACCCGCGCCTTCGGCGAGGACGCGTCGATGCTCGATGCGGCAAGCCTCGACACGGACGCCGCCGACTGAACAAATCCAGCAAAAGCGCGAAGCGGTTTTCTATCCGTTGCTCTTGCCAATCGCGTCCCCTGGCAGCAATCTCGGCTCGAAAGCCGCTCGTCGGCGCGGTAGGTTTTTGCCATGACCCGCGATCAGATGCTCGCCCACCTCCGATCCGCCGACGCCGTCGCGCGCGAGGCGGCGACTCACGGGCATCATCCGTTCGGTGCGGTTCTGGTCGGCCCCGACGACGCGATCCTGATGCGCCAAGGCAATATCGACACCGTG
The DNA here is from genome assembly GCF_003999155.2 of Mesorhizobium sp. M1D.F.Ca.ET.231.01.1.1. Classification (NCBI taxonomy): domain Bacteria; kingdom Pseudomonadati; phylum Pseudomonadota; class Alphaproteobacteria; order Hyphomicrobiales; family Phyllobacteriaceae; genus Mesorhizobium; species Mesorhizobium sp. M1D.F.Ca.ET.231.01.1.1. The sequence continues at coordinate 249,424 of NZ_RZOZ02000004.1, read as the reverse complement.
CATCACGCCGAGACCGAACTCGCGCGACGCGCGGCGGCTGCCTATTCGCCGGCGTTTCTATGGACCTGCACGCTGGTCTCGACCGGCGAGCCCTGCGCGATGTGCACCGGAACGCTCTACTGGGCGAATATCGGCCGGCTGGTCTACGGCTTCGAGGAGACCGACCTTCTCGCGCTGACCGGGGACCACGCGGAAAATCCGACGATGAGCCTCGCTTCCCGCACCGTGCTCGGCTCCGGCCAGAAAAAGATCGAGGTCTTCGGCCCCTTTCCGGAAATCGCGGACGAGCTGCTCGCACCGCACCGCGATTTCTGGAAGCGATGAGCCAGACGCTGCGGCACGGGACGGCGTCCGCAACAAAGCCGTGAGGAGGATGCCGCTCCACCCTTCCGCTTGACTCACACATATCTCAATGGTTATAGATCAATCAATAGCCAACGAGTTATCGATCCCGATGCCGGCCACGCACGATATGCTCTTCCGGACGCTTGCCGATCCGACGAGGCGCGCCATTTTTGAGCGTCTGTGCCGTCAAGGCGAGCAGACGGTCGGGGCGCTGACGGCCGAGGCCGGTGTCTCGCAGCCGGCGGTGTCGAAGCATCTCGGCCTGCTCAAGGAAGCCGGGCTGGTGCGCGACCGCCATGAGGGCCGGCAGACCCACTACAGCGCGCAGCTTGCAGCGCTTGCGCCGCTGATGGATTGGACGCGCGAGATGGCGGGGTTTTGGGAAAGCCGGTTCGATGATCTCGAGGATCTGCTGAAGAGGATGGATCAATGAACGATATGCCGGCCGGAACGCGCTGCGTCGTCGTCGAGCGCGAGATTCCCTATCCGCCGGAAAAGATCTGGCGGGCGCTGACCCAACCGCATCTCATCGAGGAGTGGCTGATGAAGAACAACTTCAAGCCGGTCGTGGACCATCGTTTCGAGCTGAGCGCCGACTGGGGCGGCGTCGAGTGCCAAGTCCAGACCGTCGAGCCCAACAAGACGCTGTCCTACACCTGGGACACCAAGGATCTGGAGAGCGTCGTCACCTGGACGCTCACCCCGACAGGCACCGGCACCCACCTGCGCATGGAGCAGACAGGCTTCCGGACAGATCAGGAGCCGTATTTCCGGGGTGCCACCGTTGGCTGGCCGAGGTTCTTTGCGGCGCTGGAAGAGGTGCTGGCGCGGATCGACTGAGGTCGCGTCGAAGGTTCAGAAACGCGGAAACTGTTGGCGGGTGGCAACCTGCGGGCGCGAGCAATGGAGACATGCCATGAAGATCAAGCTGACAAGCATCTATGTCGACGACCAGGAGAAGGCCCTTGGCTTCTACACCGACGTGCTGGGCTTCGCCAAGAAATCCGATTTCACCAACGGGCCGTTTCGCTGGCTGACGGTCGCCTCGCCGGAAGACCCGGACGGCACCGAGCTGCAGCTGGCGCTGAACGACAATCCGGCGGCAAGGATCTACCAGCAGGCCATTTTCAAGCAGGGCCAGCCGGCGCTCATGCTGTTCACCGACGACATCAAGGGCGACCACGAGCGCATCACGGCAAATGGCGGCAGCTTCGCCATGGCGCCGACCGAGGTGACCGGCTCGACCATCGCGCAGCTCAACGACACCTGCGGCAATCTCATCCAGATCACGCAGCTGGCGCGCTGGTAAGGCAGACGTTTCATTGGTTCTCTCAAAGGAGGCAGCATTGGACTGGAGCAAGTGGATCAGGCAGCTGCATCGCTGGCTGTCGATCGTCTTTACCGTGACCGTGATCGCCAACTTCGTCGCCATGGCATTGGGCGAGCCTCCCGCCTGGGTGGTCTATTCGCCGCTCCTGCCGCTTTTCCTGCTGCTGTTCAGCGGCCTTTACATGTTCGTGCTGCCCTATGCCGCAAGATGGCGCGGCGCGCGCGAGCGGGTGGAATCGGCCTGATGGCGAAGGCGAAATCGCCGAAGGTTGCCGCCGGCGGCTCGAGCGCGAAGCCCGTGCTGCTTTCAGGCGGCAACCCGCAGATCGCCAAGGGCTATGGCGACGCTCCCGTGCAAGCCTATATCGCGGCGATGCCGGGCTGGAAGAGCGAAGTCGGACGCCGGCTCGACCAACTCATCATGCAGGCCGTTCCCGGCGTCCAGAAGGCCGTCAAATGGAACTCGCCGTTTTACGGGATGGAAGGCGAAGGCTGGTTTCTCGGCATTCACTGTTTCACCAGATACATCAAGGTGGCCTTCCTTCGCGGCATGTCGCTCAAGCCGGTGCCGCCCGGAGAGTCCAAGAGCAAGGACACGCGCTATTTTCATATCCATGAGGACGACCAGCTCGACGAAGCGCAATTCGTCTCCTGGGTGAAACAGGCAAGCCAATTGCCTGGCGAACGAATGTAGGCGAATTATCGATCAAGCGCGCTTCGCCTGAAGAGGCACCATTGCGATCCATTTATCCAGCATGGGAGGAGAACAGATATGGAGAAAAGCGGATCGCCGGGAAGCAAGTCTCCTTCCGAACTCATCGATGGCCGTATCGCGGAATTGGGCGATTGGCGGGGCCAGATGCTTGGCCGGCTGCGCGCCTTGATCAAGCAGGCCGATCCTGATGTCAGCGAAGAGTGGAAATGGCGCGGCGTGCCGGTCTGGGAGGACGCCGGCATGATCTGCACCGGCGAGACCTACAAGGCGGTCGTCAAGCTGACTTTCGCCAAGGGCGCGGCGCTGCCGGATCCCTTACGCCTCTTCAACTCCAGCCTCGAAGGCAACACAAGGCGCGCCATCGATTTTCGCGAAGGCGAGGAGATCGACGAGGAAGCGTTGAAGGCTCTCGTGCGTGCAGCGGCGGCCCTGAACAGATCCAAGGCCAAACGCTGACCGACGGAACCTGCCGGGCGTCCGTCCATCGTCGTTCGTTTTGGCGAGCATGGCTCGCGGGCTCGCGAAAATCGCAGTCTCCGGATATTCGACGCGGAATACCGCCGCGCGGACGATTTCAGCGTTTAAACATCCGTACGACGCGGCGTAAGCCGCAACTTGCTTGTCGAAGAATTTCGAAAATAAATACTGCGCGAATTCATCGGCCGTTAAGCCAGGCACGCTATCTGGATTGCTGTCGCCAATTGCCGGCAGACATGAGGGGAACACCATCGTCTCAACCGACGGATGAACCGGCCGGACAGACGCCGACGGGGTTACGGCAAGCTCCATGGGAATGCGATGAAGCTCTCATCGACGGATGCCAGCCCGCGCCTCATCGGGCTGGTCTGGCCTTTCATTGTGGTCGTCCTTATCCAGGCACTGGTGGCCAGTCTCAGCCTCTACACGCTGTCGGCCGTTCGCGCCTATGTCGGCGGCGAGAGCCAATGGTCGAAAGGCCAGAAGCAAGCCATCTATTTCCTCAGCCTCTATGCCGACACCGGCAAGCCGGAGTATTTCCGCGAATACCGCCAGGCCATTGCCGTGCCGCTCGCCGATCGCTCGGCCAGGCTCGCGCTTGAAAGGACCGACCCCGACACGAGCGCCGCGCGATTGGGCTTCCTCGGCGGCAACAACCATGCCGACGACATTGCGGGCATGATCTGGCTGTTCCAGAATTTCCGCGGCGTGAGCTATCTCGACGCCGCCATCCGCCGCTGGACGGAGGCCGACGAGATGATCCTCGCCATCGACAGGCTCGGCGATGACATGCACGCAAGCCTCGAACAGGGGGCAGCCTCGCAGGCGCAGATCAGCGCCTGGAAAGCCGACATCCACCAGCTCGACCACCGGATCGGCCCCCTGTCCAAGGCCTTTTCCGAAAGCCTTGGCGAAGGCTCGCGCTTCATCAAGATGGCGCTCACGGCAGCCAACCTCGTCACCGCGGCTCTGCTTATCCTGCTGGCGGTATGGCGCACTCGCAAGCTGATGGCGCAGCGCCAGGCATTCCGCAGCGCCTTGAACGCCGAGCGCGAACGCGCCCAGGTCACGCTGGCCTCGATCGGCCAGGCGGTCATCAGCACCGATGCGGCGGGGCGGCTCGATTACATGAATGCCGTCGCCGAACGCCTGCTCGCCTGCCCCCTCGGCGCCGCTAAGGGCAAGCCTGCCGCCTCGCTGTTCAGGTTGATCGACAAGGATAGCGGGGTGGAGGAAACGGACCTGATTCCGCGCCTCCTGGCCGGCGAGCCGCGCCGCTCCAACGTGCGGCCGCAACTCCTGGAACGCCCCGATCGCTCTGTCGTGCCTGTCGCGCTCAACGGCGCGCCGCTCAGCGTCTCCGGCAAGATCGTCGGCGCGGTTCTCGCCCTGCACGACATGACCCGCGAGCAGGACTTCATCGAGCGTCTGTCATGGCAGGCGTCGCACGATGCGCTCACCGGTCTCACCAATCGCCGCGACTTCGAGAGCCGGCTTGCAGGCGCGATTTCCCAGCCGCCGGAAAAACCGCGCGTCCATGCGCTGATGTATCTCGACCTTGACCAGTTCAAGCTGGTCAACGACACCTGCGGCCACGCAGCGGGCGATCAACTGCTGCGCCAGATTTCCGTATTGCTCCTGAGCGAATTGCCCACCGGCGACATTCTGGCCAGGCTCGGCGGCGACGAGTTCGGCGTGCTGCTGTTCGATTGCGACAGCTGTTCCGCCATCGCCACGGCGGAGCGGCTGCGCGCCACCGTCCAGGATCTGCATTTTTCCTGGGAAGGCAGGCCCTTCAACATCAGCGTCAGCGTCGGCATGGTCGAGATCGCCGATAGCGGAATGTCGCTGGAGGAGGTGCTGCGCGCCGCCGATGTCGCCTGCTACATGGCCAAGGAAAAGGGACGCAACCGCGTCCAGCGCCACAGCGACAGCGACAGCGCGCTGCGCCAGCGCTTCGGCGAGATGGCCTGGGTCCAGCGCCTGCATGCCGCCCTCGAGGAGGACCAATTCAGGCTGCATGCGCAGGAAATTGGCCCACTGAACGAGAATATCGACGAGGCGGGCGCTCATATCGAGATCCTTCTCAGGCTGACCGGCGAGGACGGCAACTACGTCACGCCGCAAAGCTTCATTCCGGCGGCGGAACGTTACGGGCTGATGCCGTCGATCGACCGCTGGGTCGTGCGCAACACGTTCAGAACGCTGGCGGCCAGAATTGCCGACCCGCGCGCCACGCCGATATCCACCTGCGCCATCAATCTCTCCGGCGCAAGTTTCGGCGACGAGAATTTCCTCGGCTTCATGCGCGAGCAGTTCGCGGCCTACGGCATCGCGCCCGGGACGATCTGCCTGGAGATCACCGAGACCAGCGCCATTGCCAACCTGACCGAGGCGATGCGCTTCATCGCCGACCTGCGCGGCCTCGGCTGCCGCTTCGCGCTCGACGATTTCGGCTCCGGCATGTCGTCCTTCGCCTATCTGAAGCACCTGCCGGTTGACTACCTCAAGATCGACGGCAGCTTCGTCAAGGACATGCTGGACGACCGGATCGACCGCGCCATGGTCGAGATGATCCACCACATCGGCAAGGTGACGGGAAAACGCACGATCGCCGAATTCGTCGAAAGCCAGGGCATCATCGAGGCCTTGCGGACGATCGGTGTGGACCACGCACAGGGCTATGCAGTCGCGAGACCCCAGCCGTTCGATGCGACCACGTTCCTGCGCGGTAGGCGGATCGATCGCGGTGCGGAGGCGGACGCCTGGGAGGATCTGGCGCAGACGTTGCGCCGCAAGGCCGGCTGACGCGGCCCGCGGTTCCCTCCCGCCTGGCACCTACGCTCCAGGCTCGCCTCCGGCCCACCGCTCCAGCAGGATCGTCGGCTTGTCGTGATAGCTGGTCCGCAGGATTTCGCGATAGCCGTTCTTCTCTGCCACCTTGAGCGAAGCGCCGTTGTCGGGATCGATGATGCAGACCGTCCTGGCTCGCCCGAACATCACGTCTCCCCAGGCGACGATGCGGCCGACGACTTCGCTTGCCAGTCCCTGGCCATGTGCGGTCGACGCCAGTGCCCAGCCGGCTTCCGGCACACCTTCGATCGAGGGCTCGATCTCGCGCTTCAGATCATGGAACCCGGCCTCGCCGATGAAGTGGCCTGTCGCCTTGTCCTCTATCGCCCAGAACCCATAGCCAAGCAGCGACCAGAGGCCGGCATGACGCAGGAAGCGCAACCAGCTTTCCTCGCGGGTGCGCGGCTTGCCGCCGATGAAGCGGGTGACCCCGGGGTCAGCCCACATGGCGACATAGGTCTCGAAATCGTCGAGCCGGTGCGCCCGCAGGATGGTCCGCGCCGTCTCCAGGATCGGCACGCCGGCTTCCCTTCTAATGCTCATGCCCATTCACCTCTGTTGAGGCGGAAGCGCTTAGCAAACCAGCATGTTCGAACAAGGGCCAGGATGGCTGGAGCCATCTTCCAGAGGCGAGCAAGGCTGGCAAAACGCCGGAGGACCGGCTTCAGCCGCGCCAGGCCATGTTCATGTAAACGCTGCCGAGCGCCAGCTCGTCGAGCATCTGGTCAAGCCGCTTCTGCCTCGTATCAGGGCGTTTGGCGTGGGCGATCCAGCCGAGATAGTCGTTCCGCTGATAATCCGGCCGCGCATCATAGGCGGCCGTAAGTCCCCGTTCCCCGAGTACGGCCCGAACGTCTTCAGGCATCGGATTGAGGGCGCGCTTCAGTCGGCTCATGGTTCAAAGCAATAGACTGCCGGCAGATGGCGTCAACGACGCTTATGGTCAGCTTGCGCGTATGGGATTCTGCCTCGCGATGCTACTTTGCAATTGCTGAAGACTGATTCAGCACTCGCGCTCTTCGACCAAAGGAAGAACCATGGAAACCACCGACCTTCTGCTGGCGATCGCCCATCACCTTCTGGTGTTCTCGCTGGCCGGCATCATCGGCGCCGAGTTCGTGCTGGTGCGCGGCGACCTGGGAGCGGCGACGCTCAAGCGCCTTGCCGGCATCGACCGCCACTACGGCATCATCGCGGCGCTGATCGTCATCGTTGGCATCTGCAGGGTGTTCTTCGGTCTGAAAGGCTGGGAGTTCTACGTCTACAACTGGGTGTTCTGGGCAAAGATGGCGGCCTTCATCATCGTGGGCCTGCTGTCGATTGTTCCCACGATGCGCTTCATCTCATGGAGCAGGCAGGCGAGCGGCAATCCCTCTTTCTCGGTGCCGGCGTCCGAACTCGCCTCGGTGAGGAACTATGTCCGCGCCGAGGGCTTCATCTTCCTGCTCATTCCTGTCTTTGCCGCGGCCATGGCGCGCTGCTACGGCTATTGAACCTCCGCAAGCGTCTCCTGCAGCGGGGCGATCGGCACCAGCGGCGCCGGCACGTCGGTGGTCTTTTCCCTGGATTTGCAGATGTCGGCGATCACGCAGGCCGGGCAGTCCGGCTTGCGCGCCTTGCAGACATAGCGTCCATGCAGGATCAGCCAGTGATGCGCGTGGCGCATATATTCGTCCGGGATGACCTTCAGGAGACCCTGCTCGACCTGTTCCGGCGTCTTGCCGGGCGCCAGCCCGATCCGATTGCCGATGCGGAAGATATGCGTGTCGACCGCCATCGTATGCTGGCCGAAGGCGACGTTGAGCACGACATTGGCAGTCTTGCGCCCGACGCCCGGCAGCTTGACCAGCTCGTCGCGGTCCTCCGGCACCTTGCCGGCATGGTCGTCGATCAGCGCCTTTGAGAGCGCGATCACGTTCTTGGCCTTGTTGCGCCAAAGCCCGATGGTGCGGATATAGTCGCCGACCTTGGCCTCGCCGAGCGCCAGCATCTTCTGCGGCGTATCGGCCGCCGCAAACAGCGGCTTCGTCGCCTTGTTGACGCCGGCATCGGTCGCCTGCGCCGACAACACCACCGCGATCAGCAGCGTGAAGGGATTGACGTAGTCGAGCTCGCCCTTCGGCTCCGGCCGCTGCACGGAAAAGCGCCGGAAAATCTCATGCACCTCGGCGGCAGTATAGAGCGAGCGCGGCCCGCGCTTCCGCGACGGCGCCTTTGCTTTCGCGCCGCCGCCTGAGGCGGAGGCTGACGGCTTTTTGACGGATGGGGAATTTTTGGACTTGGGAAGCGTCATTCCCTCCCTATAATATTCCCTCATGAGCGACACAAACGCCTCGTTCGAAGCCGACAAGCCGATTTTCGAGGCTTTGCTGACGCCGCATCGTTCCCTTGGCCGGACCGGTTTTTTGATCCTGATGGGAGCCCTCATATTCGGTTGGGCAGTCACCGGCGCGATCTTCCTGGCTCATGGCGCATGGCCGGTCTTCGGCTTCTTCGGATTGGATGTGATTGGCGTCTATGTCGCCTTCCGCATCAACTATCGCGCTGCACGCGCCCGCGAGGAAATATCGGTTTCGCGCACGCGTCTCGACATCCGCAAGACGGCGCCGTCGGGCCGTTTCGAGGATCATCGCTTCAACCCGTTCTGGACCCGGTTTTCGATCGCCCGCCACGCCGAGATCGGCATCACCCGGATGGCGGTCGAAGCGCAAGGCAGGAGCGTCTCGATCGGGTCTTTCCTCGACCCCGGCTCCCGCGAAAGTTTCGCGACTGCCTTTTCGCGCGCGCTGGCGACCGCCAAGGCGCGCTGAACCCGGCGTTTCAGAACCGACAACGCAACAGCCTGCCGACCTTGCGCGAGGCAAGTTTCGGGTGGTTGCGAAGCGCCGGAAGACCGATATTCGCGGTCAACGAGATATTGCCATGGGAGATATTGCCATGAACGCTCAGATGACCGTGAATACCCGGATGAAACCGTCAGCGATCCTGCAGAAAGACATCACGCCCGAAGGCAGCGACTACGAAGTCGTGCGCCGCGCCATCGAGAAGATCAGCCTCGACTATCGCGACCAGCCCTCGCTCGAGACCCTGGCCGAAGCCGTCGGCGAGACCCCGACCGGCCTGCAGAAACTGTTCACGCGCTGGGCCGGCCTTTCGCCCAAGGCTTTCCTGCAGGCCGTGACGCTTGACCATGCCCGCAGGTTGCTCGATTCCGGCATGCCGCTGCTGGAAACCTCGTTCGAGCTCGGCATGTCCGGCCCCGGCCGGCTGCACGACCTCTTCGTCACCCATGAGGCGATGTCGCCCGGCGACTACAAGACCCGCGGCGCCGGCCTCACCATCAGCTATGGCTACCACATCTCGCCCTTCGGCATCGCGCTCATCATGGTGACCGACCGTGGGCTCGCCGGCCTCGCCTTCTGCGATGCCGGCGGCGAGCGGGCCGCCTTCGCCGACATGTCCGGCCGCTGGCCGAACGCCAGCTACGTTGAGGATATGTCGGCCACCCAGCCCTACGCCGCGCGCGTCTTCGATCCGACGCTCTGGCGTGCCGACCAGCCGCTGCGCGTGGTGATGATCGGCACCGATTTCCAGCTGCGCGTCTGGGAGGCGCTGCTGCGCATCCCGATGGGCAAGGCCTCCACCTATTCCTCGATCGCGGCAAGCATCGGCCATCCCAGCGCCAGCCGGGCCGTCGGCGCGGCCGTCGGCGCCAATCCGATGTCCTTCGTCGTTCCTTGCCATCGCGCGCTCGGCAAGTCCGGCGCCCTGACGGGCTACCACTGGGGCCTGACGCGCAAGCGCGCCATCCTCGGCTGGGAAGCGGGACAGGCGGCGTCCTGAAACCTCGATTTTTCCGCCCACCATTGCGAAAAACCGTGGATCGGAATATAAGCAAGTATAATCGAAACAAACCGTCCGGTATGTCTGCGGAATGCAACCGGAGACAACCTCTGGTTTCGCCGGTTATATTGCAAGTTGCTTGCCGTTGTTATTCCACTTAACGCTAAATTAACCATGCCAAAGGGATGATGCCTCTATATTGAGCCGCACTCTCCGGCTCGAAAGAGGGGTCCCCCAATGAAGTTCTTTCGCGCCGTGGTGGCCGCGAGCCTGCTGGCCGCCTGCACCGGCCAGGCTGCGTCGGCAGCCACCGGGAACGTGCTGTTCAATGGCACTATCACCGCCACCTGCACGATCACGATCAACTCCAACGGCACGATGACCGTCAGCAGCAATCTCCAGTCGCTGAGCTCCCACAATGCCGGCGGTTCGGCCGGCAGCGCCCAGGTCGATACCACCGGCGGCGTCACGCTCAGCGTCGATCCGGTCACCACCACCACGGTGCCTGCCGCGGACACCACGGCCACGACATGGACCCCGACCTTCGCCACCTCCGGCGCGCAGACCATTGCAGAGACCGGCACCGCGACGGCGCTGACGGTACCGGGCACATCGACGGTGGCGGTCAATCTTGCCGGCACCAAGAGCGGCACGAACCGCTTCTCCGCCGGCAACTACCAGGCAACCGTGACGCTGCGCTGCGAATAGCCCTCTCGCGAAAGGAGCCGTCCTTGAGAACGATTGGAATCCTGGCGGCGGGGCTGATCGCCGTGCTGTCGCCCATCGCTGCGACGGGCCAGTCGATGACGCCGATGCGGGGCGAGGTGAGGTCCTTCACCGACGCCTTCGCGGTGCGGGTCTTCCCCGGCAACCCCTACGACCGGCGCATACGCGTCGAGATTCATGTCTATGACCAGGATTTCCAGCCGATCGACGCCAGGATCACGCCGAGCGCCTTCCTCCTGGCCGGCCAGGCGTCGCGTCCGGTTCTGGTGGTCGTCCCGTTCGACGGCGCCAACGAGCGTAAAGTGCGTATCTGTACCGAGAGTATCCCCTTTCCAAGCGAGCAGACGCAGATAAGGGCACAGATATGCGGAAAGTTCTTCGGGCATCGCAGGTTCTGACGCTTGCCCTGCTGCCCGCCTTGGCGGTCGCCAGTCAGGGGTTTGCCGAGGATATCCTGAACCTGAACCAGAACCAGACGGGTTTCACCTTGCCCGGCGTCACCCTGCCCCAGGGCCAGGACGAGGTTCATGCTTCCGATGGCACGACCTGCCGCTCGGCCGTTTCCGGCAGCGGCGCCTATCTGGATGTTGGCGTCATCCGCGGCAACAGCAACAGCCAGTCGAACAGCGACGTCGCCACTTACGGCCGCGTGGTGGTCCCGATCGGGCGGACACCGAAGCGCGTCGATTGCAGTCGCCTTTACGAACTCGAGGTCGAGCGTCTGCAGCTCGAGTTGAAGCTCCTCAAGATGGGCCTCGGCGCCGACGGCCAGACGGGGAGCGTGGCTGCCCCCGCCCCCGCGGCCGCCACCACCGCCGCATCAACTGGATGGGCCAACGAAGGCTGGAGCATCAGAGGCACAACCGGCAATGACAGGAAAAAGAAGAAGAAATAGCCGCGCGCTGATCGCGGCGGCAGTGCTTGCTGGCCTCTGCCTGCCGGCCCAGGCGGCGATCGTCGGCAGCTGCACCATTGTGATCGGCGCCTCGGGAACGATGAAAGCGAACCCGGCGATCAACATCTTCGGCTCCAGGCAGGCGGGCGGGTCGAGCGCCGGCGCCACCATCACCGCAAGCTCGCTTCTGTGCACGATCCTCAACCTGCTCGACTGCTATTCTGTGTCGGCTCCGCCACCGATCGCATTCAGCTCGGCGCCGAGCGGCGGCGACACGAACGTCACCTTTGACACCGTCTTCCGGCTCGACGGCTCGGGCACGGACATCCCGGGCAGCTCGCCGCAGCGGGTGATCAACGGCACCCACACCATCCAGGTCGACCTCACCGCCACCAAGTCGCCGGGTATCTTTCCGGCCGGTAACTATCAGGGCATGGTCACCGTGCGCTGCGAATGAAAGCGTGGCGGCTTACGCGAAACCCTTCAATGGGCTGGCAACCGGCACTCTTACGGGCTAGCTTCCCGCGCAGTCAGCAGGAGGCACTTCTTGATTATCGTTGTCGGCTCGATCAACCTCGATCTCATCGCCAATGTCGACCGCTTGCCGGAGCCCGGCGAGACGGTCCGCGGCTCCGGTTTCGCCACCGCGCCAGGCGGCAAGGGCGCCAATCAGGCTCTGGCCGCCGCCCGCGCCGGCGCCAAGGTGCGCATGGTGGGCGCCGTCGGCAAGGACAGCTTCGCCGCAGAGGCGCTGGCGTTGCTGAAAGCCGGCAATGTCGATCTCTCCGGCGTCGGCGAGAGCTTCGCCTCGACCGGCACGGCGCTGATCCTGGTCGGCGCCGACGGCGAGAACGTCATCGCCGTCGTGCCGGGCGCCAACGATTCGGTTCTGCCCGGCGACATTGCCAAGGCCTATCTGAAGAAAGGCGATGTCGTGCTCTTGCAGCATGAGATCCCGCTGCAGACTGTGGAAGCGGCGCTCGACGCCGGGCGCGCGGCAGGCGCCGTCAGCGTGCTCAACACCGCGCCTTTCCGCGCCGAGGCCTCCGGTTTCCTCGGCAGGGCCGACTACGCCGTCGCCAACGAGACCGAGTTCGACCTCTATGGCGAGGCGCTGGCGCTCTCCGGGCGCGACCGGCAGGCCCGGATGCGCGACTATGCCCAGAAGACCGGCCGCGTGATCGTCGTCACGCTCGGCGGCGACGGCGTGCTGGCCGCCACGCCCGACCATTTCCTCACCGTCCCGGCGCTCAAGATCACCCCGGTCGACACGGTCGGCGCCGGCGACACTTTTTGCGGCTATTTCGGCGCCGGCCTGGCGTCCGGCCTTGCGCTCGAAGAGGCGCTCATGCGCGCCGCGGCCGCCGGCTCGCTCGCCTGCCTGAAGCCTGGCGCGCAGCCGGCGATCCCGTTGGCAAAGGACGTCGACGCCGCCCTGGCCGCGCGGTGACGGCGATGCGTCCGTCGACGAAACATGCCGTGCCGCCTGCCGGCGACATCTGCCGCCTGTCCGCGATCGATCTTGCCCAGGCCATCCGGCAGCGGCGCCTGTCGGTGCGCGAAGTCGTCAATGCCTTTCTCGACCGCATCGAGGCCGTGAACCCGCTGGTCAACGCCATCGTGTCGCTGCGCGAGCGCGCCGGCATCCTGGCGGAAGCCGAAAGGGCCGATGCCCATCTGGCTGAGGGCGGCGCGACCGGATCGCTGTTCGGGCTGCCCATCGCCATCAAGGACCTGGCCCTGACCAAGGGCCTGAGGACCAGTTTCGGCTCGCCGATCTTCGCCGATTTTGTCCCGCAGGAGGACGATTTCTTCGTCGAGCGCCTGCGCAAGGCCGGCGCCATCATCATCGGCAAAACCAATGTCCCGGAGTTCGGCCTGGGCTCCAACACCTACAATCCGGTCTTCGGCCCGACGCTCAACGCCTTCGATCCGGCGCTCACCGCCGGCGGCTCGAGCGGCGGCGCGGCGGTGGCGCTGGCGCTCGACATGCTGCCCGTCGCCGACGGCAGCGACTTCGGCGGTTCGCTGCGCAATCCGGCCGCCTACAACAACGTCTATGGCTTCCGCCCGTCTCAGGGGCTGGTGCCCGCCGGCCCCGACATCGACGTCTTCCACGCCCAGATGGGCGTCGAAGGGCCGATGGGCCGGAACATCGCCGACATCGCGCTGCTGCTCGACGAGCAGGCCGGCTATCATCCGCGCGCGCCGCTGTCGCATCACAAGCAGGGTTCCTTCCTCGAAGGTTTGGGCACAAAAGCCGCCGGCGGCCGCATCGCCTGGCTCGGCGATCTCGGCGGCCACCTGCCGATGGAGCAAGGCATCCTCGATCTCTGCGAAGCCGCCCTTGCCCGCTTCGCCGAGGCATCCTTCCATGCCGAGGCGCTGGTGCCGGATTTCGACTTCGAGGCGTTGTGGCAGGCTTTCGTGACGCTGCGCCAGGCAAGCAGCGGCTGCGGACTGAAGGCGCATTATGACGATCCGGAAAAACGCAGGCTGCTGAAGCCGGAAGCGGTTTGGGAAGTCGAGCAGGCGATGCGCCTCAGCGCGCCTCAGGTCCACGCCGCCACAGTCCGGCGCTCCTCATGGCACAGGACGCTGCTGTCGCTGTTCGAGCGCTTCGACCTCATCGTCCTGCCGACCGCGCAGGTCTTCGCTTTCGAGGTCGCCACCCACTGGCCGCGCGAGGTCGCGGGGCGGGCCATGGACAGCTATCACCGCTGGATGCAGGTCTCCGCCTTTGCCACGCTGGGCGGCTGCCCGGCGCTCAACGTCCCGGTCGGCTTCGACGACAAGAGCCGGCCGATGGGCATGCAGCTGATCGGCCGTCCGCGAGGCGATCTCGCCGTGCTCAAGGCCGGCGCCGCCTATGAGGCGACGCTGCCATGGCCGGCGGGGGCCGGCTGACAGACCGCGCGGCTCGGCCAGCTTGCACCGGCGCCAACTCCGTGCATTGATCGCGCTTCGCCCAAGTCGGTGCCATCCTGTTCGAGGGAAACCATGTCGCTGGAACTTTACGCCACCTATGTCGTTGCCTGCGTCGTCATCATCCTGGTGCCGGGCCCGACGGTCACGCTGATCATCGCCAACAGCATGCGCCACGGCTCGCGCGCCGGGCTTGCCAATGTCGCCGGCACCCAGGCCGGCCTCGCCATCATGATCGCCATCGTCGGCATCGGCCTCAACACGCTGATCGCCGGCATGGGCCACTGGTTCGAATGGGTGCGGCTGATCGGCGCCGCCTACCTGATCTGGATGGGCGTGCAGATGTTTCGTTCGAAGGGCACGCTGAACCCCGATGGATCGGCCAGGAAGCCGCGCGGCGGCTTCTTCCTGCAAGGTTTCCTCGTGGCGATCTCCAATCCGAAGACGCTTGTTTTCTTCGGCGCCTTCCTCCCGCAGTTCATCGCGCCGCAGGGCAATTACACGCTGCAGATCGTGGTCATGGGCCTGACCGCGATGGTCTTCGCCGCCATGTCGGATTCGACCTACGCGCTTGCCGCCGGCCGCGCCGGCCGCATTCTGTCGGCGAGCCGCGTGAAGCTCATGTCCAGGGTCAGCGGCAGCTTCCTGGTCGGCGGCGGGCTGTGGCTGGCGTTCTCGAAGGCGAAGTAAGCGCCTCTCCCACCTTCCCCCCTTGTGGGAGAAGGTGGCCGAGCGAAGCTCGGTCGGATGAGGGCTGTTGGACGGAGTGAGGCGTTGAGTTTCTTCCAACACCCCTCATCCGTCTCGGCGCTTCGCGCCGATCCACCTTCCCCCACAAGGGGGGAAGGAAGAGGCCCTACAGCCGCCCCAGCCTCTCGATCAGCAACGCGAAGAAGGCATCATGGTCGATGTCGCGCATCACCATGGCGTTCTTGTCGCGCTTGGTGACGCCCCACCAGTCGATCACCGTCATGCCCATGGTGAGCTCGGAGGTCGTCTCGACGCTGACGTTGCAGCGGCGGCCCTTGAACAGTTCCGGCTTGATCAGATAGGCGATCACGCACGGATCGTGCAGCGGCCCGCCGTCGGTGCCGTATTTCTCCTCGTCGAAGCGTTCGAAGAATTCCAGCATCTCGGCGGTCGCGGTGCCGACCCTGGTGCCCAGCTGCCGGAAGGCCTGAGTGCGCTTGGCCGTGGTCAGCGCCTTGTGGGTGACGTCGAGCGGCATCATCACGATCGGAATGCCGGACTTGAGCACCACATCGGCGGCCTGCGGGTCGACATAGATGTTGAACTCGGCGGCGGGCGTGACGTTGCCGCCCTCGAAGAAGCCGCCGCCCATCAGCACGATCTCCTTGATGCGCGGCGCGATCCGCGGCTCGCGGATCAGCGCCAGCGCGATGTTGGTGAGCGGCCCCAGCGGGCAGAGCGTGATCGTGCCGCTCTCCTCGCGCATCAGCGTCTCGACGATGAAATCGACCGCATACTCTGCCTGCAGCGGCATGGTCGGTTCGGGCAGCTGCGGCCCGTTGAGGCCGGTCTTGCCGTGCACTTCCTCGGCGGTGACGAGCTCGCGCGCCAGCGGGCGGACGGCGCCGGCATAGACCTTGACGTCGGGGCGGCCGGCGAGCTCGCAGATCTTGCGGGCATTCTTCTCGGTGAGCTTCAGCGGCACGTTGCCGGCGACGGCGGTGATGCCGACGATCTCCAGCTCGGGGCTGCCGAGCGCCAGCAATATGGCGACGGCATCGTCCTGGCCGGGGTCGGTGTCGATGATGATCTTTCGTGACTGGGGCATTTCAATTCCTTTTTGGGGAGTCTTTTTGGGCGGGGTTTTGATGGCTTGAACTTGGTTGCGCGGCGGACCATATCAAGACCATCGGGAAAAATGCCATCTGGGTTTTTCCGGTTTGTGTCGCTCTTGAGAGGACAATGTAACAATGAGTCGAATGACGCCCTTCTCCAGCCCGCTTCTCTTGGGTTTCGACGCCATGGAAAAGACGCTCGAACGTCTGGCGAAGTCGGGCGACAGCTATCCTCCCTATAACATCGAGCGCCTGGGCGCCTCGGACGGCAAGGCCGAGAGGCTGCGCATCACGCTTGCCGTGGCGGGTTTCGCCGAGAACGACCTCGATGTCACCACGGAGGAAAACCAGCTGATCGTGCGCGGCCGTCAAACCGACGACACCGAGCGCGAATTCCTCCACCGCGGCATCGCCGCGCGCCAGTTCCAGCGCTGCTTCGTGCTGGCCGACGGCATGCGGGTGATCGGCGCGGACCTGAAGAACGGCCTTTTGTCGATCGATCTCGATCGGCCGGAAGCCGAGCGCCTAGTACGGAAAATAAACATATCGGTGAAAGACTGATCTTTGCCGATGGCTCTAATGCGGGACGGCCGGAAGTGGCGTCCTCGCGCCAAGGAGGCTTGAAAATGCCCAGAACTGACGAAACCCTGACCATGACCAGCGGCGAACTCGCCCATTTGGGCGAAGGTTCGGTCGCTTACCTGAGGAAAGTATCGAGCGACGATCTGCGCGGCCGCTTCCCCGGCCTCACCGAAATCGCGCCCGGCCTGGAACTGTGGGCGCTGTTTGCCGCCAACGGCCAGCCGATCCTGCTTTCCGATGCCCGCGACCGGGCGCTGGCGGGTGCGCTGGAGAACGATCTAACCACGGTCGCGATCCACTAGAGCGTTTCAGCGATTCATAGAATCGCCGAACCGCCCTAAGTATCAATGCCGGACGGAAAACCGTTACACACTTTTCCTGGAATTGCTCTAAGGATCGATTCCCGCCGTCCCAGGCGGCGTGTGGTTGCGTTTGAAACGGAAAGGGCCGCTCGCGGCGGCCCTTTGAAGGTTTTACCCCCGAAAATTCAAGCCGCGTGCGAAGCCTGCGTGTCCGACAACAACGCGTGGATGGCCACGGCGTCGCGCGTTCCCCTGATCTTGGCCACCGTATCGGCGTCGCGCAGCACGCGCGCGATGCGCGACAGCGCCTTGAGATGGTCGGCGCCGGCGCCTTCGGGCGCAAGCAGCAGGAACACCAGGTCGACCGGCTGGTCGTCGAGCGCCTCGAAATCCACCGGCGTCTCCAGCCGGGCGAAGACGCCCGCGATCCGCTTGACCCCCGCGAGCTTGCCGTGCGGAATGGCGATGCCGTTGCCGACGCCGGTCGAGCCCAGACGCTCGCGCTGCAGGATGGTGTCGAACACTTCCCGCTCCGGAATCCCCGAAATCGCCGCGGCCCTCTCCGACAGCAATTGCAGAAGCTGCTTTTTGGAATTCGCCTTCAACGCCGGCATGATAGCCGGAACGCTGATAAGATCGCTAAGATCCATGCTTGAAAAATCCCTTGCTCGCCTGCCCGCGCCGGTCGTCCCCCTCGCGCGGCCGGCTTCTTATCCCTGCGCGACTTTGGTAGTCGACGGATCGATCCAGCCGATGTTCCCATCCGGCCGGCGGTAGACGATGTTGAGATGGTCGTTTCCGGCGTTGCGGAAGACGAAAACCGGGCTGTCCTTGGTATCGAGCTCGATGACGGCAGATGCCACCGACATGGTGCGGAGCGTCATGGTCGATTCGGCGACGATGACCGGAGCGAAGTCCTCCGGAATGTCTTCTTCATCGTCGGCGAGCGGCGCCATCACCGTATAGGCGATGTCGGTCGGCTCCTCGCCATTGCCGTTGCCGACATTGCGCGACTTCAGCCGGCGCTTGTAGCGCCTGAGCCGCGTTTCGAGGCGATCGGCGGCCGCCTCGAAGGCAAGCGTGGGGTCCTGGGCGTCGCCGGTCGCCTGCAGCGAGGCGCCGGAATCGAGCCGGATCATGCAATCGGCCGAGAAGCGCGACCCCGCCTTGATGACCGTGACATGTCCTGAAAAACCCCGATCGAAATACTTTTCGATCGCTTCGTTGACACGATCGTTGATGCGCGTACGGAACGCATCGCCGATGTCCATGTGTTTTCCCGAAATGCGCAGATTCATCTGAAAACTGACCTTCCTTGCTCAGGCTTCAAACTGTCCCGAGTTTATACCCGTGGTGCGCGCGCACAAGCTTTGCGGCGGCACGCGCGCCGATTTTAGACCCGAACTTTGCGGTTGATCACAAGTCGCCTTCTTGGCCGTCCGAGGCCTTCGCTTTGACGGACCCATTCGCGAGCGGGCATCGCGGCCCGGCTCATGCGGGCGGGCTTCTAGACACTTCATTGCGGCTTGTCAATGAAGCACGAAAACTGTGGGAATCCGCGGTTCCCCGGAGTCCGCATCGACCAGGCCAGGCCGGCTGATTGTCAACCGCCCTCAGCGTCCGGCGTTGGCCAATGCCCGCTTTTCGCGGCGGCGCTGCACCGATGAAGGGATGTTCATGCCTTCGCGGTACTTGGCGACGGTGCGGCGCGCGATGTCGACGCCGCTTTGCCGCAGCATATCGACGATGGCGTCGTCGGAAAGCACGTCGGCGGGTTTCTCCTCGTCGATCAGCTGCTTGATGCGGTCGCGCACGGCTTCGGAGGAATGGGCTTCGCCGCCTTCCGCCGAGGCGATCGAAGCGGTGAAGAAATAGCGCAACTCGAAGACGCCACGCGGCGTCAGCATGTATTTGTTGGCGGTGACGCGGCTGACCGTCGATTCATGCATCCCGATCGCGTCGGCCACCGTGCGCAGGTTGAGTGGTTTGAGATGCCGCACGCCATGGACGAGGAACGCATCCTGCTGGCGCACGATTTCCGAGGCCACCTTCAGGATCGTCTTCGCCCGCTGGTCGAGGCTGCGCGTCAGCCAGTTGGCATTCTGCAGGCACTCGGCGAGAAACTCCTTTTCCGCCTGGTCCCTGGCATGGCATGAGACGCGGGCAAAATAGACATTGTCGACCAGAACGCGCGGCAGCGTGTCGGCGTTGAGCTCCACCGCCCAGCTGCCGTCGGCCGCCGCCCGCACCTCGACATCGGCGACGATCGCGTCGCTGGCGCCGCCCGAAAACGCAGTGCCGGGCCGCGGATCGAGCGCCCGGATCTCGGCCAGCATGTCGAGAAGATCCTCCTCGTCGACGCCGCAGATGCGTTTCAGCGCATGGAAATCCCGCCGCGCCAGAAGTTCGAGATTGGCGAGCAGGGCCTTCATCGCCGGATCGAGCCGGTCGCGGACGGCAAGCTGCAGCGACAGGCATTCGGCGAGATCGCGGGCAAACAGGCCGGCCGGCTCGAAGGTCTGGCAGACGCTGAGAACGCGCGCCACCGCTCCGTCGTCCGCGCCCAGCCGCGCGGCGATTTCTTCCAGGTCGGCACGCAGATAGCCCGCCTCGTCGAGGCTGTCGGCAAGCTCGCCGGCGATCAGGCGTTCAGCAGGAGCAGGGAAAGCAAGCGCGATCTGCTCGCCGACATGCTCGCGCAGCGTCACGACGGTCGCGGCCATCTCCCCGACATCGAAGCCCTCCGACGGCGCGCCGCCGGCGCTGCTCCCGGACGCCGACTTCCATTGCGCAGTAAGATCCGGTCCCAGCCTCTCGCTCGTTCCGGGATCGTCGGGGAAAAGATTCTCCAGCGAAGAGTCGAGCTTGTCCGAGATCGCCTCGGCGCTCCATTCCGTCTCGGCCTCGAACCAGTCATCCCCGCTGGCCGGTTCCGGCGCGGCCTCGCTCTTCTGCGGCTGGTCGCCGCTTGCATCGTCCTGCGGCTCCGCCCGCTCCAGCAGCGGGTTGCGCTCGATCTCCTCGTCGATGAAGCGCTCAAGCTCGACATGGGTGAGCTGCAGCAGCCGGATCGACTGCATCAGCTGGGGCGTCATCACCAGCGACTGGGACTGTCTGAGCTGCAGTTTGGCTGCCAGCGCCATGGTGGGATTCAAACGCCTCGTCTACGCATCGAAAAATGGTTTTTCGGTCGGGCATAGAAACTGGCCCGCCTTTTGCTTGTCAAGCCAAACGCTAGCAGCGACGGCTTACCGGAGCGTTATCCGAGGACGGATTGCCGATAAAACCGGCGAAACGGCGCGAAATATCGGCGGAAAGCCGGCTTTCCACCGTTAGAGGGTAAAACCCTCGCCGAGATAGAGCCGCCGCACATCGGCGTTGGCGACGATCTCGTCGGCCCGGCCATGCGTCAGCACCTGGCCGGCATGGATGATATAGGCGCGGTCTATCAGGCCGAGCGTCTCGCGCACATTGTGGTCGGTGATCAGCACGCCGATGCCGCGCGCGGTCAGATGCCGAACAAGCTGCTGGATGTCGGCGACCGCGATCGGATCGATGCCGGCGAAGGGCTCGTCGAGCAGCATGTAGGCCGGCCGCGTCGCCAGCGCCCGCGCGATCTCGAGACGGCGTCTTTCACCGCCCGACAGCGACATCGACGGCGCCTTGCGAAGATGGCTGATGTGGAATTCCTCGAGCAGCTCGTCGAGCGTGCGCTCGCGCTCCTTGCGGCTCTTTTCCACCACCTCCAGAACGGCGCGGATGTTCTGCTCGACGTTAAGCCCGCGAAAGATCGAGGCCTCCTGCGGCAGATAGCCGATGCCGAGACGGGCGCGGCGGTACATCGGCATCGAGGTGACGTCGAAGCCGTCGATCTCGATCGTGCCTTCGTCCACCGGCACGAGACCGGTGACCATGTAGAAACAGGTGGTCTTGCCGGCGCCGTTGGGGCCGAGCAGCCCGACGGCCTCGCCGGCGCGCACGCCGAGCGTCACCCCGCTGACGACCTTGCGGCCCTTGTAGCTCTTGGTCAGGCCCTTGGCGATCAGGGTGCCCTTGAACTTCGCCTTGTCGACACTGACCGTTGCCGGGGCAGCCGGTTTTGCGGCCGCCCGCCCTGGAAGGCGGGCCAGCAGCGACGATACGCCAGCCATTACTGCTGCTGCGCTCCCTGCTGCTGCTGCGCGCCCTGCTTCTGCGGCGTGATCGACATGATGACTCGGCCGCCGGTGCCGCAACCGTCGACATTGGCAAGACCGCTTTTCATTTGCACAGTGAGCTTGCAGCCCTTGAGCACATTGTCGCCCTGCGAGAGCACCACTTCGCTGCCGGAAAGGACAAGCACCTGGGTCTTCATGTCGAACGTGCCCTTGTCGCCGGTGGCGATCTGGTCGTTCGATTTGATGTAGACCTTGTTCTCGACCACCAGGTGGTCAATGTTGGCTGCACCTGTCATCGCCGAGGCGCCGGCAGCCGCACCCTTGGGGGCGTTGGCATCCTTGACGTAGTAGACCGTCATCTTGCCGGCCTTGAGCAGCGTCGGCCCCTGATTGACGGTGACGTTGCCGCTGAAGATCGCCGCGCTGTCGGCCTGACGGACCTCGAGCTTGTCGCTTTCGATCTGGATCGGCTGGTCGCCCGACAGTTTCAGGCCGGACATCTGGCTGGTGCCGCCGGTCTGGGCAAGCGCGGGCGCCGCCAGCATGAAGAGAGAGGCCGCCGCTGCAAGCCGTGCCGAACTACTGCGACGCATTCTGCTCTCCGCTCTTTGCCTCTGCCGCCTTCAGACTTGCCGCATCGATGTCGACGCGCACCCGGTTCTCGAAGACCACCACCTTGCCGTTCTCTTCCACCGACATCGAATCGGCGGTGATACGCGACCCGTTGCGGCTGACATCGACCGGATTGTCCGTCTTCATAGAGCCTTTGCCCATGTCTAGGAAGACCGATTTGAACTTGGCCTGCATGCCGTCGCTCGTCGTCACCAGGACATCGCTTGTGAGGTCCATCGTGTTGGCGTCGCGGTCGTAGATGCCGTGCGCGGCGTTGACCGACACCACATTGTCGCTGGCGACCGGCAGTTTGGCGTTGATGCCTTCGAGGTCGATGATGCCCTGCTTGCCGACATCCTGCGTCGCCCTGGTCGCCGTCAGCGAATAAGGCAGTTTCTGCTTGGTGAAGCCGTTGAGCTTGGGATTGGCCATCACCAGCTTGCCGTTCGAAAAGGCGGTGCCGTCGGCCTGCACCGAGATCGACACCGGCGCGGCGAGATAGGAATAGACCGGAAAGGCGATCGCGATTGCCGCCGCCAGCAGCGGCACGGCGAATTTCAGCACCCGCACGCGGCGCGAATGCCGCTGCGCGCGGTCGAACGCGTCACCGCGCGTGCCGCTTTCGCCAGCGGCA
The DNA here is from genome assembly GCF_003999155.2 of Mesorhizobium sp. M1D.F.Ca.ET.231.01.1.1. Taxonomy (NCBI): domain Bacteria; kingdom Pseudomonadati; phylum Pseudomonadota; class Alphaproteobacteria; order Hyphomicrobiales; family Phyllobacteriaceae; genus Mesorhizobium; species Mesorhizobium sp. M1D.F.Ca.ET.231.01.1.1. Next base: position 227,224 of record NZ_RZOZ02000004.1, on the reverse strand, counting down.
GCCGACACCGTTTCGGCATCGCTCGTTTCGTCAGATCGCGCCAACATGACTGTTTTCTAATGAGCCCTTGCCCCGCCAAACACCGCCTATAGGTGGTATGCCGGTCCCCGCAAGCAAGCACAAGCGGAGGAAAACTGCAAAAATGTGACGGCTACTACCGCACGACTAGGACGAATTCGGCTGAACTGCCAGCCTTTCATAGCAGATAGGGGCCGGCTGCGTTAATTTTTCGTGAGGTTGTCGTGATTGCCAAGTTGCGCCGAGACCGGTCGGGGCCTTCAGGAAACGGTAGCCGCGCGCGGGTGGTTGCTTTAAAAGCGTGCTTTCCCCACCGATTGTGAGGCTGACGATGGCAATGAGAGCCGACGACCTGATCGACCGCCGCCGCTTGCGCCGCAAGCTGACCTTCTGGCGCGTGGCCGCGTTTGTGGTTCTGGCGGCGGCGCTGATCGCCTTTTCGGCATGGGTCTACAATGACGATTTCACCGGCCGGGCGGTCGATCACATCGCCAAGGTCAAGATCGAGGGCACCATCACCGAGGACGAGGAGCTGATCAAAAGGCTGGAGACGATCCGCAAATCGCCGACCGTGAAGGGCGTCATCCTGTCGATCGATTCGCCCGGAGGCACCACGGTCGGCGGCGAGTCGATCTACGAGGAGGTGCGCAAGCTTGCCGGCGACAAGCCGGTGGCGGCCGAGGTCGGCACGCTGGCGGCGTCCGCCGGTTACATGATCGCAAGCGCGGCTGACCATATCGTTGCCCGCAAGACCTCGATCGTCGGCTCGATCGGCGTGCTGATCCAGTATCCCGACGTCAGCAGCCTGATGGACAAGCTCGGCATCAAGCTGGAAGAGGTGAAGTCCTCGCCCCTCAAGGCCTCGCCCTCGCCCTTCAAGCCGACCAATGACGACGAGCGCGCCATGGTGCGCAAGCTCATCCTCGACAGCTATGACTGGTTCGTCGGCATCGTCGCAGAGCGGCGCAAGATGAGCCATGAACAGGCGCTGGCGCTGGCCGACGGGTCGATCTTCACCGGGCGCCAGGCGCTCGGCAACCACCTGGTCGACGCGGTCGGCGGCGAGGCCGAGGCGATCGACTGGCTGGCGACCAAGGGCGTCGACAGCAAGCTCAAGGTCGTCGAGTGGAAGGACACGGACCGGCGCGGTTTGCTGTTTTCGAAGAGCATGACCAAAGCCGTCGCCGGCGCGCTCGGCCTGCCGGACGCCGGCGGCGACATCATTCATGAACTTGGCGCCGACCGCTTGTTCCTTGACGGTCTCGTTTCGGTCTGGCACCCTTGACAATTGTTGGGACGAGCCAAATAAAGCAATAAAATCATCCTGATAATTTGACCGCAGTGGTTTACGGGGAACGTTCTCATGATCAAATCCGAACTTGTGCAGATCATTGCCGCGCGCAACCCGCATCTCTTTTTGCGCGACGTTGAAAACATCGTCGGCGCGATCTTTGACGAGATCACCGACGCGCTCGCCGAAGGCAACAGGGTCGAGCTGCGCGGTTTCGGCGCTTTTTCGGTCAAAAACCGTCCTGCCCGCACCGGTCGCAACCCGCGCACCGGCGAATCCGTCGAGGTCGAGGAGAAGTGGGTGCCGTTCTTCAAGACCGGCAAGGAGTTGCGCGAAAGGCTGAACGGCGGCAAATAGGGGCCGCGGCGGCAGGTCGAAACGACCTCTCGGCGCTGAAAGCATGTCTCGCGAAAGTGGGAACCCGGTTTCGGGACAAAGACGTGCGTAGTATCAAAACCTGAAGGCGCACAGGGCAAACCTGAAGGATCGCAGCGCGCTTTTAAGTCGCCTCTCCATGGAGATCTGATGTTCAATCGCTTCGTGCTCGTCGTGGTCTTCGTGCCGCTGGCCGTCATCCTGATCGCGCTTGCCGTCGCCAACCGCGGACCGGTCGCCTTCACGCTCGACCCGTTCCATCCGGGCAATCCGGCGCTGACGCTGAATTTGCCGCTCTTCATCTTCCTGTTCCTGGCTTTGGCCGTCGGCATGATCGTCGGCGGCATGGCGACCTGGGTGAAGCAGGGCCGCTATCGCAAGCTCGCGCGCCAGCGCGGCCTGGAGGCCGAGAACCTGCGCCAGGCAGTGAGCCGCGCGCCCGCTGCGCCGAAAGGGCCGGCGTTGCCGACGAACTGAACGGCATACCGTTACGGAGCGTGCCATGCTGACCATCTCGGCCGCCGAGGTCGATCGCGCACTGACCTTTCCAGGGCTGGTCGAGACGCTGCGCATCGCCTTCCGTGACGGCGCCGTGCAGCCGGTGCGCCATCACCACGCCGTCGAACGGCCGGACGGCGCCGCGTCGACGCTGCTGTTGATGCCGGCCTGGACGGACTTCAACGCCGCGGGTAGCTCGGCCGGCGGCCATATCGGCGTCAAGATCGTCACCGTCTCGCCGGACAACAACGCCATCGGCAAGCCGGCGGTGATGGGCCTCTATCTGCTGCTCGACGGCGTGACCGGAGAGCCGCAGGCGCTGATCGACGGCCAGCGGCTGACGCAATGGCGCACAGCTTGCGCCTCGGCGCTCGCCGCCTCCTATCTTGCCCGCGAGGACGCTTCGCGGCTGCTGGTGATCGGTGCCGGCGCGCTGTCGTCCTTCCTTGCCAAGGCGCATTCGGCGGTGCGGCCGATCAAGTCCATCCATATCTGGAACCGCACGCCGGCCAATGCCGAGAAAGTGGCAAGCGCACTGCGTGCCGAAGGTCACCCGGCCAGCGCTGCCGGCGATCTCGAAGCCGAGCTTGGCGAGGCCGACATCATCGCCTCGGCGACCATTTCGACCACGCCGCTGATCAAGGGTGGGCTTTTGACGCCCGGCACCCATGTCGACCTGGTCGGCGGCTTCACGCCGGCGATGCGCGAGAGCGACGATGAGGCGATTTCCCGCGCCCGCGTCTTTGTCGACACCCGCGCCGGCGCCACCAAGGAGGCCGGCGACATCGTCCAGCCACTCGCTTCCGGCGTGCTGAAACCGGAAGCGATCGTCGCCGACCTGCATGAGCTGGCGCGCGGCGAGAAACAGGGCCGGCGAAGCGACGACGAGATCACGCTGTTCAAGTCGGTCGGCGCCGCGCTCGAAGACCTCGCCGCTGGCATCGCCGTCTACAAGGCGCTCAAATAGCCCACACCGCCGGCTTTGCGCCCATCGCCCCGCCGATCAGTCGGAAGTCGTGCTCGCTGATCTCGAACAGGCCGAAACGAAGCTGATAGCCCCAATTCGGCTTGCCGGCGGTGAAATCAAGGCGGTCGAGCAGCGGCTTGATCGGCGCTTCCCTGGCGTCTGACCAATCGACGTCGCGCCGCGCCGGCGTGAAGCCGCCGCCCATCTCGCCCTGGTAGATCTCGCCTTCGCGCACCGTGCCTGTTGCCGTAAAGGACTGCAGCCCGTCCTTCTCGCCGAGCACGGTGCTCGGCGAGTAATAGACGATGCCGTCGCCCGGCTTGATACGGCGCAGCGGTGAGGCCTTGCCGTGATTGACCTGCATGAAGCCGGCCTGGCGGCCGATCCTGACATGCCCGGCCGATGCGACAGCGACCCAGTAGGCACTCATCCCTGCGCTCCCTCGAAAGGCCAGTAGACGCGCAAGCGGTGATTGTCGGGGTCGAGCGCGACGAACGTGCGGCCGAAATCCATGTCGGTCGGGGCCTGGAGGATTTTCAGGCCGCGCTTGGCCCAGTCGGAATGGGTGGCGTCGACGGCGGTCGCGTTCTCGACCGCAAGCACCAGCTCGCCGCCTCCGCCCGCCGCGGCGGCCGCCGGCTCAACGGTGTGGCGCGACCAGAGCCCGAGCCTGAAGCCCTTGTCGAGCACGAACATGGCGAATGTGGGCGAGGTCTCGACCGGCTCGCGTCCAAGCAGTGAAGCATAGAAGGCGCCGCTCCGTTCCGGGCTGTCGACGTAGAGGATGGCGAAATTGGGCGTGACCATGTCAGATCTCCAAGTTTGTTTGAACGCAGGTGGTTTAGCCTGCACCACTGTCAGATTCTGGCAGTAGCATCAACCAGCGGGGTCTGACGCCGCGTTCTGGCCCGGCTTGTCGTGCGTCGCCCGCCATTCCTTCAGCATTACCTGGCGGCGGCGCGGATAGCGGATATCGGTGGCGGTGAGGTGGGACATGCGATCGGCGCGGAAGTGGCGAAAATCCCGGCGCATCTCGCACCATGCCACCATCACCCGCACCTTGTCGAAGAAGCCGAGAGCGAACGGCCAGACCAAGCGCTCCGACGTGGCGCCGCCGGCATCGCGGTAGAGGAAGCCGAGCTTGCGCTCGTTGCGGATCGCCTGCCGCACCACGCCGAGGTCGATCGCCTCGACGGTTCCAGAATGCGGCCCGACCAGCAGCGTCGTGGCATCGAGATCCTCGCGCAGGTCGTCCGGCAGCACCGCAGCGATCTTCGATAGCGCATCCGTCGCGGCCGCGGCCAGCCGCTTGTCCGGCTGTTTCGCCACCCAGCGCGAACCGAGCACGATCGCCTCGATCTCCTCGTCGGTGAACATCAGCGGCGGCAGCATGAAGCCGGGCTTCAGCACATAGCCCAGCCCCGCCTCGCCCTCGATCGGCGCACCCTGTCCCTGCAGCGTTGCGATGTCGCGATAAAGCGTGCGGATCGACACGCCCATCTCGCCGGCAAGCATGCGGCCGCTCACCGGCCGCCGGTGGCGGCGCAGGATCTGGATCAGGTCGAGCAGGCGTTCGGAGCGGGACATCGATTTGCTGTTTGCTGCAGCCCGACCATAGGTCCCCAGCGCGCGCCGCTGCAAGGCAGCGTCGGAACGCCTGCGCTCCGATGCCGTTGTCCCTCGATGGAGATGCGCGGATATCTGTTCTTCTGGTCGGTCCTGACCATAACGATAGCGGCGCTCAGCCTAGGACCGTCCTTTGCCCATGCCCTGGAATCGCTTTCCAGGTTGACGAGGTGGTCGCCCGCGCTTTGGCGCGAGGCGACCGTTTTCAACGCACAGTTCCAGCTGTTTCTGCTAGTAGGAGCGCCGCTCGATCTCGCCGCGATCCTCTGTCCGGCACTGCTTGCGTGGATGCTGCGCGCCCAAGCCACTGCCTTCTGGTTCGTCCTAGTCGCTACATTGCTTTATGCCGTCTCGCTGGCACTCTGGTTCGGGCTCGTCAAACCGGCCAACGACGTCCTCGCGACGTGGACACCCGGACCGATCCCCGAGAATTTCGCCGCCATCCGGTTGCGCTGGGAGACCGGCCATATGGCGGTTACGGCCGCCAAGGCCATCGGTTTCATTTCGCTTGCTTTCGGCATGCTGTCGATCCGCCAGGTCTAAGCTCCGGATGGCCGCGCTGCACGCGCCTTTGTTGCGCCGGTGGGCATAGCTGTGGCAGAAGCGGGCCGAACCGCCGGAGATGCCTCTTCTTGAAATCCTTTCGCGACAAACGCCGCGACAGCCGTCCGCACTCTGCAAGAACAGAGCCGGTGCGCCCACACGACACGTTTGCCCCGGCAAGGCCAAAGACCGGCGAGCGCCCGGAAACGAAATCCCCGCATCGGCAGGACGCCAACCCTGCGCCGCGGGTGCTCCAGCGCCGCGAGGGTCCCTTGCCCGCCGAGCGGCTGCCGCTGATCCTCGAGGTCGCGCCCAATGCCGATTATGCGCTGTTGGACAGCGGCGCCGGCGAAAAACTGGAGCAGTACGGCCCCTACCGCATCGTTCGCCCCGAAGGCCAGGCGATCTGGCAGCGGGCGCTTGCCGCCAAGGAATGGGAGCGCGCCGACGCCATCTTCACCGGCGATACCGACGAGGAAGGCATCGGCCGCTGGCGTTTCCCGAAAGCGCCGCTCGGCGAGACCTGGCCGATGAAGCATGACGGCATCGACTATCTCGGCCGCTTCACCTCGTTCCGCCATGTCGGCGTCTTTCCCGAACAGGCCTCGCACTGGGACCATATGGCCGGGCTGATCGCGGCGGCCAGGCGTCCGGTCAAGGTGCTGAATCTTTTCGGCTATACCGGGCTTGCCTCATTGGTCGCCGCACGCGCCGGCGCCGAGGTCACCCACGTCGATGCCTCCAAGAAAGCGATCGGCTGGGCGCGCGAGAACCAGGAGATGGCCGGCCTGTCCGACAAGCCGATCCGCTGGATCGTCGAGGATGCGGTGAAGTTCGCCGAGCGCGAGGAGCGCCGCGGCAGCCGCTACGACATCGTGCTCTTCGACCCGCCCGCCTATGGCCGCGGCCCGAAGGGCGAAGTCTGGCAATTGTTCGAGGATCTGCCAAGGCTCACCGACCTCTGCCGCTCGATCCTGACGCCGAAGCCGCTGGCCGTGGTTCTGACCGCCTATTCGATCCGCGCCTCCTTCTTCGCCATCCATGCCCTGATGCGCGATACCTTCGCCGGCATGGGCGGAACGGTCGAATCCGGCGAGTTGATCATCCGCGAGAAATCCGCCGGCCGCGCGCTGTCGACCTCGCTGTTCTCGCGCTGGGTGGCTTGAAATGGTCGCATATGACGGACATCGCCCGGTCGGGCAGGTCAAGGAAGTCACCAGCCTCGCCAATCCGCTGGTCAAGGACATCAAGGCGCTGGCGCTGAAAAAATTCCGCGACCAGCAGAACGCCTTCATGGCCGAAGGCCTGAAGCTGGTCATCGACGCGCTCGACCTCGGCTGGCAAATCCGCACCCTGGTCTTTGCCAAGGCCGGGCGCGGCAACGCGGCGATAGAAAAGGTCGCGGCACGCACGGTCGCCGCAGGCGGCACCGTGCTCGAAGTCTCGGAGAAGGTGCTGGCGGCAATCACCCGCCGCGAGAATCCGCAAATGGTCGTCGGCGTCTTCGCGCAGCAGACGCTGCCGCTAAAAGATATCCGCGCCACGGACGGCGATGTCTGGGTTGCGCTCGACCGCGTGCGCGACCCTGGCAATCTCGGCACCGTCATCCGCACCGTCGATGCCGTCGGCGCCAAAGGCATCATCCTGGTCGGCGACACTACCGATCCGTTTTCGCTGGAAACGGTGCGCGCCACCATGGGCTCGATCTTCGCCGTGCCGGTCGCCAGGGCGACGGAGCAGGCCTTCCTCGCCTGGCGCCGCGATTTCCCGGGCCTGGTCGCCGGCACGCATCTGAAGGGCGCCGTCGACTACCGCTCGGTCGACTTCTCCAGAGGCCCGGTCCTGCTTCTGATGGGCAACGAGCAGCAGGGCCTGCCCGACAACCTCGCCGAGAGCTGCGATCGGCTGCTCAGGATCCCGCAGGCCGGCCGCGCCGATTCGCTCAATCTGGCGGTCGCCACCGGCGTGATGCTGTTCGAGATCAGGCGCGGCGCCTTGAAGCTCGACCCCGCCACCGACACGCGATAGGGCTGCTAAGTGAAATCCTGGTCCCCTTACGTCCTTCTGATCGTCGTTGCCATCGCGCTCGACCAGTGGATCAAGCAGCTGGTCGAGAACGGCCTCGCCTTCCAGGAAAAGGTCGATCTCCTGACCTTCCTGGCGCTGTTTCGCACCTACAACACCGGCATCGCCTTCTCGATGTTCTCCTCCTTCGGCGACACCGGCCTGGTGGTCATCGCCGTGCTCGTCGTGGCCTTCGTGCTCTATCTGGCGGCGCGCACGCCCGCCGGCCATGTCCTTGCCCGCATCGGCTTTGCGCTGATCGTCGGCGGCGCGCTCGGCAATCTGATCGACCGCGCGGTCTACGGCCACGTCATCGATTACATCCTGTTTCACACGCCGGTCTGGTCCTTCGCGGTGTTCAATCTCGCCGACGCCTTCATTTCGGTTGGCGCCGCGCTCGTCGTCTTCGACGAATTGATCGGCTGGCGGCGGGAGACCAAACCCCAGGACCGAGGCAATTGACCTCGCGCGACCACCGCCTCAAAGTCGAGGCAACTGCGCAATAACAAACCGCCGGAATCGAGGAGACAAAAATGTCCGACACCTTCAAAGCCATCCTCATTTCGCGCGACGCCGAAAAGAAGCAGTCGGTCGAAATCGTCGACCTCTCCGACGCCGACCTGATGGAAGGCGACGTCACCGTCGCCGTCGAGGCGACGACCGTGAATTACAAGGACGGGCTCGCCATCACCGGCAAGGCTCCGGTCGTGCGCCGCTGGCCGCTGGTGCCCGGCATCGATTTCGCCGGCACCGTCATTTCCTCCTCCCATGCCGACTGGCGCAAGGGCGATCGCGTGATCCTCAACGGCTGGGGCGTCGGCGAGACGCATTACGGCGCCTATGCCGGGCGCGCCCGCGTCAACGGCGACTGGCTGGTGCCGCTGCCCGACGGCATGATCCCGCATGACGCGATGGCCGTCGGCACCGCCGGCTATACCGCGATGCTCGCCGTGATGGCGCTGGAGCGGCACGGCATCGTGCCGGATCGCGGGCCGGTGGTGGTGACGGGGGCCGCCGGCGGCGTCGGCTCGGTCGCCATCTCGATCCTCTCCACTCTCGGCTACCGTGTGATCGCCTCGACCGGACGCAATGCCGAAAGCCCTTATCTGATCGATCTCGGCGCGGCCGAGGTGATCTCGCGCGACGAGCTCAGCCAGCCGGCAAAGCCGCTCGCCAAGGAACGCTGGGCCGGCGGCATCGACTCTGTCGGCACCCATACGCTCGCCAACGTGCTTTCGATGACGTCCTATGGCGGCGCGGTCGCCGCTTGCGGCCTGGCCGGCGGCATGGACCTCCCGACAAGCGTCGCGCCTTTCATCCTGCGCGGCGTCTCGCTGCTCGGCATCGATTCCGTCATGGCGCCGAAACCGGTCCGCCTCGAGGCATGGCGCCGCATCGGCGCCGACCTCGACCTCAGGAAGCTGTCGACGCTGTCGCGCTCGATCGGCTTCGACGGCATCGTCGGCGCCGCGCGCGACATCGTCGACGGCAAGATCAGGGGCCGCGTGGTCGTCGATATGTAGTGCCTTCCAGGAGAAGCGTTCGGCGGTTTTCCGTGCGGAATTGCGCCAAAACGCGCAGAAACCGCCCGAATTGGCTCAGACGACTAAAATTCGAACGATCCGCCCCAGTCTTCCATAATCTCTGTCTGGCAAGGTTTCCCGCATGTTCGCGGACTCCGACTTCAGACAGGACAGCAAGACCGCAGGCGATGACGGGCTGGGTCCGGACACGCCGAAGCGGCAGGTGCTTATCGCGCCGCCGCTGGCTCCCGAATTGCCGCCGGCCAGCCGCGAAGGCCTGTCGTTCCTGACGGTCGTCGCGATCATCGTGCTGGCCGGGCTGGCGCACCTCACCGGAGCGCCGATCTTCATCACCATCGGCCTGCTGGCGACTGGCCTGGGCGGCCTGATGATGCATCTGCGCAACCAGCGCACCGAGCGCCGCGCCGCTCTACTTCTCGACGAGACGGCCGCCCGCAGCCGCGCCGAGATCGAGACGCTCGCCGACCGCATGTGGGAGATGCAGGAGAGCGAGGAGCGTTTTCGCGGCCTGATCGATGCGCTCGGCGATCTCGTCGTGCATCGCGACCGCGACGGGCACATCGTCTACGCCAACAAGGTGTTCGCCTCGCTCGTCGACACGGATCAGCGCGATCTCGCCGGCAAGACGCTTTCCGAGCTCGGCATAGACGTGGGCGTCGTGCCCGACGCCGCCTTCTCGGACCATGAATGCCTGAGCTCCACCGACGTCGCCATCCGCACGCCGAACGGGCCGCGCTGGTTCTCCTGGATCGAGCTCTCGGTGCGCGACAGGGATACCGGCGCTGTCTCGCATCGGGCGATCGCCCGCGACATCACCGCCCGCAAGCGCGCTGAATCCTCGCTGATCACCGCCCGCGAGCGGGCCGAATACGCCAGCCAGGCCAAGTCGCGCTTCCTTGCCACAGTCAGCCACGAGATCCGCACGCCGATGAACGGCATCATGGGCATGGCGAAGCTGCTTGCCGATACCGACCTGTCGCCCGAGCAGCGCACCTATGTCGGCGCCGTCTCGACATCCGCAAGCTCGCTGCTTGCGCTGATCGAGGACCTGCTCGACTATTCCAAGATCGAGGCCGGCCGCTTCGATCCCGAGCCACAGCCGACGTCGCTGCGCGAGATCGCCGACAACATCATCGAGCTGCTGGCGGCGAAAGCCTTCTCCAAGAACATCGGCCTCGGCTGCCATGTCGAGCCCGACGTGCCGCAGATGATCACCGCCGACCCCGGCCGCGTGCGCCAGGTGCTGCTCAACCTCATCGGCAACGCCGTCAAGTTCACCGACGCGGGCGGCGTGCTGCTCACCGTCTCGCGCGCCCGCAGCGAGAGCGCGGACCGCATCTGCTTCACCATCGCCGACACCGGTCCGGGGCTGCGCGAGGAGGATATGGAGCGGATCTTCGAGGAATTCGAGCAATCCGACGGCACTTCGACCAGGGTGCATGGCGGCGCGGGTCTCGGCCTTGCCATCTCCAAGCGGCTGGTGATCGCCATGGGCGGCACGATCTCGGTTTCGAGCCGGCTCGGCGAAGGGTCCGAATTCGTCTTCGACATCCCGGCGACCGCGGCAACCGAACCGCCGCAATATCGCCGGAGCATCCTCTCCGATCGGCGCGCGGTGATCGTATCCAGGAACGCCGTCGAGGCCGACGCCATCGCCCGCACCATCCGCGCGCATGGCGGCGGCGTCGAGATTGCGGCCACGCCGGACCAGGCCGCTGCCTTCGCCGCCGGCTGCAACGTGCTTCTGGTCGACGCCGCGCTCGAAAACAGCGACGGCCGCCTGCTCAAGCGGCTGCGTCAGAGCGGTTTTGTCGACTGCGAGGCCGTCACCCTGATCGCACCCGCCGATCGCGGCATGCTCGGCGAATTCCGCGCCAACGGCTACGCGACGTTCCTCGCCCGGCCGGTGCGCGGCGAAACGCTGCTGCGCGTGCTGTTGACCAGCCATGTGCCGGCACCCGCCGAGCCGCAGCCGCAGCCGCGTGGCGCCACGTCCGCCCGCCGCCGCGACCAGGGGCTGTCCGTGCTGATCGCCGAGGACAACGACATCAACGCAATGCTTGCCCGCGCCACGCTTCTCAAGGCCGGACATCGCGTCAAGATTGTTGGCAACGGCAAGGCTGCGGTCGAGGCCGTCACCGATGCCGGCCTCAAGCATCGTTTCGACGTCGTCCTGATGGACCTGCACATGCCGGTGATGGACGGGCTGGACGCGATCGCTGCCATCCGCCGCCATGAGGAAGCGCTTGCCGTGCCGCCGGTCCCGATCATGGTGCTTTCGGCCGACAGCCAGGAAAAGACGCGCCACACCGTGCTGGCCCATGGTGCCAGCGGCTTCGTCACCAAGCCTCTCGACCCCGATGCGCTCGTCCAGGCCGTCGAGAGCCAGGCTGCGGCGTAACGAATTTTTTAGACTTTCCCGAACGCCTTGGATTGCTTGGCTTTCACAGCCGTAAGATAGCCGGTTGAGGGTATTGCCCAGCCGACGAAGTATTGCCGGGCCCGCCGTATCACGGTACTGTCACAATCCTGTTGCACCTACACCGTATCCCCGTGCCAAGAGGGATGGCTCGAAGGAGAATCACTCGTGCATACAGTCATGCCTGAATGCGATGCTCGGCCGAACGCCAGCGCCCTGCTCGGCGCTCGCACCGCCGACTCCGTCGCAAACGGCGCACCGCTGGGCCGCATCGGCAATCTTGAAGTGCGGCTCGCCCGCAACGAGGCCGAGATCGCGGCCGCCCAGGAAGTGCGCTACCGGGTATTCTATGACGAGCTTGGCGCGAGGAAGGATCTGTTCCAGGCGCAGGACCGGCGCGATGCAGACCGCTTCGACCCGCTCTGCGACCATCTCTTGGTTTTCGACACCTCGCTTCCGGGCCCCGAGCACCGCCGCATCGTCGGCACCTATCGCCTGCTGCGGCAGGAGATCGCCACGGCGGCGGGCGGTTTCTACTCCGAAGGCGAGTTCGAGCTGACCAAGCTGGTCGCGCGCCATCCCGGCCAGCGCTTCCTCGAGCTCGGCCGCTCCTGCGTGCTGCCGGAGTACCGCTCCAAGCGGACCATCGAGGCGCTCTGGCAAGGCATCTGGGCCTATATCAACCACTATGGCATCGGCGTGATGACCGGTTGCGCCTCCTTCCACGGCATCGTGCCCGCCGCGCATGCGGAGGCGCTGACCTATCTCGCGCATCATTGCCGCACCGACCAGGCCTGGGACGTCCGGGCGGTGGCGGGCCGCTACTGCTCGATGGACCTGATGCCGATCGAGGCGGTCAATGCCAAGGCCGCGATCGCCGCCATGCCGCCGCTGGTCAAGGGCTATCTGCGCGTCGGCGCGCGCATCGGCGACGGCTGCGTCATCGACCACGAATTTTCCACGGTCGACGTCTTCGTCGTCATGCCGGTCAAGGAAATCGGCGCCCGCTACGTCAACTACTATGGCGGTGAAGGGCAGCGCTTCGCTGCATAGCGAATAGCGAATAGCGAATAGCGAATAGCAGAAAGTGGCGGGACCTGTCCGTTCAATCCCTATTCGCTACTCCCTATTCACTATTCGCTCGCTCACGGAATATCCTCCGGCCTTCGCCCGGGCCGGCTCTTATAGGCCGGGAACGACCAGCCGAACTTGAGCGCCCCACCGCGCACCAGGAAAGCCGCCGCGAAGCCGAGCAGGCTGGATGGGAGCGCCGGCATGCCGGCAAGATCGCAAAGCGTGAAGAGCGCGGCGCCCGCGAGCGCGGCCGTGACATAGATTTCGGGTCTCAAAAGCACGGAAGGTTCGCCGGCGAGCAGGTCGCGCAATATGCCGCCGGAGGTCGCGGTGAGCACTCCGGTGATGACCGACACGACCGGCGAGCCGGTGATCGCCAGGCCCTTTGCCGCCCCCATCACCGCGAAGGCGGCAAGCCCGATCGCGTCGAGCCAGAGCAGCAGCTTGTAGCGGGATTCAACGCGATGGGCGCTGAAGAAGACAAGCACGGCGACAACGGCGCAGATCAGCACATAGCGGCTATTGGCGACCCAGAACACCGGCAGGTTGAGGATGACGTCGCGAAGCGTCCCGCCGCCGATGCCGGTGACGCTGGCCAGGAACAGGAAGCCGATGATGTCGAGCTCCTTGCGCGACGCGGCAAGCGCGCCCGTCGCCGCGAAGACCGCGACGCCGGCATAGTCGAGCAGCTCGATGGGATTCATGGGTGAGCGAGTAGTGAATAGCGAATAGCGAGTAGTAGTGAATACCACGAAGCTGTGCGGTTGGTAGCCAGCTTCGCTATTCGCTACTCACTACTTCCTATTCGCTATCAAGCATCCTTCTCAGCCTGCTCGTTCACCGGACCCGGCTCGACCGGCGCCTCGGCCGCGGCAGCCTTCGGGCCGCCCTTGGAGACGCCGACCATCGCCGGCCGCAGCACGCGCTCGCCGATCGAATAGCCCGGCTGCACGACCTGGACGACGGTGCCGGCCGGAACGTCCGGGTTGGGCACCTCGAACATCGCCTGGTGGAAGTTCGGGTCGAACTTCTCGCCTTCCGGCGCAAGCTTCTTCACGCCGTGTCGCTCCAGCGCCGACAGCATGGCGCGCTCGGTGAGGTCGACGCCCTCGATCAGCGCCTTGAAGCCGGCATCGCCGGAGGCCTTGGCCTCGGCCGGAATGGCGTCGAGCGCGCGGCGCAGATTGTCCGACACCGACAGCATGTCGCGCGCGAAATTGGCCACCGCGTAGGTGCGCGCGTCATGCACGTCGCGCGCCGTGCGGCGCCGCAGGTTCTCCATTTCGGCCGCCACGCGAAGCGCCCGGTCCTTCAGTTCCTCGTTTTCCTTCAGCAGCCGCACGAGCGCCTCGTAGTCGCCGTCGACGCCGCCTTCCGCACGTTCGCCGGGAGCCTTGGCGCCGGAAGCCTGGTTGGCTTCGATTTCCTCGGGCGCGCGTTCGTCTTTTGCCTGGTCGCTCATCGCCGTTTCCCGTTATTCGGACTGGTTTGGATTTGCGCCCGATATCGAGGTTTGAGGGCCAAAAATCAAGGGGCAAGCACCGTTGGCGGCCTTCCCCCGATCGTTCCAAATTAATTCAAATTTTACCGTACCGGACGGCTTTGCTTGCCTCTGGGGACTGATACGGGAACCATTGCCGGCTGCGAGAGTTTCGAAGCCGACACAGGATTTTGGGACCATGACCGGCAACAATGCAGAAAGGCGCGCCAGACTCGCCCACGATATCCGGCGCCAGGTCGGCGCGGAAGCGACGAAGCGCTTCCTGCGCACGCTGCCGGCTTTCCGCCTGGAGAAAGAGATGCCCAAGCGGCTCACGGACCTGCTCGACCGCCTGGAGGGTGCCGAGGCAGACAAAATGGGCGGCGAACGACGTCTGTAGACTGCCGCCCCCAACAGCTTGAAACGCGCGGCGCGAGGCGCAGATAGAGGTCAGGCTGCCTTGCGCTGGTCGCGCATCAGCGCTTCGCCGTGACGGACCTCGGTGCCGAGCACCTTCAGGCATTCCCGCATGAAGGCGGCAAGACCGGGCCATCCCTTTGCCGACACCAGATTGCCGTCGACATGCGCGCCGGTCGGCGCGACGTCGATATAGGTGCCGCCGGCGAGCGTCACCTCGGGCTCGCAATAGTGCAGCGCCGCCACTTCCCTGCCGCGCACCACGCCGTCGACCGCGATCAGGATCTGCACGCCGTGGCAGATGGTGAAGATCGGCTTGCCGGTTTCATGGAAGTGCCTGACCAGCGCCTGCACGCGCTTGTCGATGCGGATATATTCCGGCCCGCGCCCGCCGGCCGCGTAGACCGCGTCATAGTCCGCGGGGTCCACCTCGGCGAAGGTCTTGTTGAGTATATAGTCGTGGCCGAGCTTTTCGGTATAGGTCTGGTGGCCCTCGAAATCGTGCAGTGAGGTCTTGAGCACGTCGCCGGCCTTCTTGTCGGGGCACACGACATGGACGGTATGCCCGACCGCGTGCATGGCCTGCTCAAAGACGAAAATCTCGTATTCCTCGCTGAACTCGCCAACGAGCATCAATATCTTCTTGCCTGCCATGTCGGGTCCTCCCTTGACAGCTATTTATTTCGAGGTGTGAAATTATGGCCCTATCCTAAGGGCTCGACGGCGGAAGAGGAAGTGCAAATCGATCAATTGGTCAGACCAGATCGATTCGATCTCTCGGGCAAGGCGAGAAAGCCGGCCAGAGCAATTCCAGGAAAAGTGTGAGCGGTTTTCCGTCCGGAATTGCGTAAAAACAAGGAGATAGGGCGTTTCACCGTTTCCGTGAAACGGTGAAACACACTAGCCCCGCGACAAACTCCACGGAGCTGGTCCGACCAAGCAGGCGGAGGTCAAGCAGCCGTCCGCATCATGTCGGCAGCCTTCTCGGCGATCATGATCGTCGGCGCGTTGGCGTTGCCGCCGATCAGGGTCGGCATCACCGAGGCATCGACCACGCGCAGCCCTTCCAGCCCGCGAACCTTGAGGTTCGGGTCGACCACGGCCATGTCGTCGATACCCATCTTGCAAGTGCCGGCGGGGTGATAGATGGTGTCGGCGCGCGCCCTGATATGCGCCATCAGTTCGGCATCGCTCGAAGCGCCGGCCGTATAGATCTCCTGCCGGCGATACTTCGCCAGCGCCGGCGCCTCCAATATCGCACGCGTCATCCTGACGCCCTTGAGCAGAAGGTCGGCGTCGCGCTCGTCCTCGAGAAAGCGCGGGTCGATGCGCGGCGGCGCCAGCGGGTCCCTGCCGGATAATCCCACCTCGCCGCGCGAATAGGGTCTCAGCACGCAGACATGACAGGAAAAGCCGTAGCCCATATGCAGCTTGCGGCCATGGTCGTCGACGATGGCTATGCAGAAATGCAATTGCAGATCGGGACGCTCGATCGCCGGATCGGATTTTAGGAAGGCGCCGGCTTCGGCATAAGGCGTGGCGATCATGCCGGTGCCATCCTTGCGCCAACGCAGCATATGCCTGACCAGCCCCGGCATGCCGGTGAGGCCGATGCCCATCAGATCCGTCTCCCGCGACTTCCAGGCCAGGATGAAATCGAGATGGTCCTGCAGGTTCCTGCCGACGCCGGGCAACTCGTGGACGAGCGGAATGCCGTGAGCCGCGAGCTCGACCGCCGGACCGATGCCGGACAAGAGAAGCAGTTGCGGCGAGCCGAACGCTCCGCCGCACAGGATGACCTCGCGCCTGGCTTCCGCCACCGCCTCGCCTTTGCCGATGCGATACCGCACGCCCTTGGCCCGCTTGCCGTCGAGCACGACGCCCGTCGCATGCGCACCGGTGACGACGGTGAGATTGGGCCGGCTCATCGCCGGGTGCAGGTAGGCGGCGGCGGCCGAGTAGCGCTCGCCGTTGCGGCGCTCGCCCCAGAACTGCGTGACCTGGGGTAGAGCCCAGCGCCTTCCTGCTCCGGCCCGTTGAAATCGTCGTTGCGCCTGACCTGGTTTTCGCCGCAGGCCTCGACAAAGGCTTTCGAGATGGGGCGCGGCTCCTGCTGCTCGGCGACCCTCAGCGGCCCTTCGCCGCCATGCAGCGCACCGGCGCCGCGCTGATTGCCTTCGGCGCGCCGGAAATAGGGCAATACCTCTTCCCAGGACCAGCCGTCGCAGCCGAGGTCGGCCCATTCGTCATAGTCGCGACGGTTGCCCCGCGTATAGAGCATGGCGTTGATGGCGCTGCAGCCGCCCAATGCCTTGCCGCGCGGCTGGTAGCCCCTGCGGCCGTTGAGACCTTCCTGCGGCACGGTCTGGAAGGCCCAGTTGTTGAGCTTCGGCCGTCCGGGCAGCAGCGCGATGATGCCCGCCGGCGCGCGGATCAGGAGGTCCTTGCCGTCGCCTCCCGCTTCGAGCAGGCAGACCGTCTTCGACGGGTCTTCGGAAAGCCTGGCGGCAAGCGTCGAGCCGGCGGATCCGCCGCCGGCGATCACATAGTCGTAGCGCATCCTCTCCTCCCGGCGGATGTTTCCGTCCGTCCTGTGAGAGAAGACCTCGTGGTGAGTCTTGTAAAGATGCCGCAGCGTCAGCCGGGGCGCTTGCGCCGCCAGGAATATTTCGGGCCCTTGGCTTCCGGCTCCGCGGCCGGCTGGTAATAGACCGGCAGGCCGCCGGTGCGTCCTTCCTCCAGCCGCTTCAACAGCACCGGATTGGAGACCTCGAATTCGTCGAAGCCGAGCCGCAGCATATGCGGCAGCTGGTCGACCAGCACCTGACCCGTGGCGCGGACCGCGCCCTTGAAGTGATGCCGCGCGCGCAGCAGCTCGCCCTTGGAGAAGGAGCGGCCGTCATTGAACGCCGGAAAGGCGAGCGCCACCAGCGACAGCTGGTCGAGCAGGCCGACGATCTTGTCGAGCTCGTCGCCAGGCAGCAGGAGCACGCCGATGCGCTCCTTGGCCGACTTGCGGGTCTCGTCATCGAGCCCGAGGACGACCTGCAGCGGCAGGATGAAGCGGCCATTGCCCGCAAGCGCCTCGGCGCTTTCGGCATGGGTCCATTCGTCCTCGCGAAAACCCTTCGGGGTCCAGAGGCGGGTCCCGGGTGTCGTCGATTCAGTCATCAAAAATCCTAAAGTCCAAAGAGTCCCAAGCGAGCCGGCGGACGGCCAGCAGCCGTGACTTTGGGGGCCGACATCACGCGAATAGCGATATACCCTAAAGTGAAGCGTCGGTCAGCGACTTCTCCAGTCCGGAGAGATGGATGCCGCACTCGGTCTTGGCGTGCCCTGCCCAGCGGCCGCTGCGCGCGTCCTCGCCCGGCTGTACCGGTTGCGTACAGGGGAAGCAGCCGATCGAGAGGTAGCCATAGGCGACCAGCGGGTTTTCGCGCAGCGCATGCGCGCGCATATAGTCGGCCTGGTCCGACGTCGTCCAATGCGCCAGCGGATTGATGCGGATGCGCGAACCGACCGCCTCGAAGACCGGAAGCGCCGCGCGCGTCGAAGCCTGGAAGCGCTTGCGCCCGGTGAACCAGGCGCGGAACGGCTCGACGCCGCGCGCCAGCGGCTCGACCTTGCGCACGTTGCAGCAGGCGTCGGTGTCGGTCTCGTGCAGCCGGCCGGTCGGATCGACGCGCCCGAGCGCGGCCTCCTCCGGCTTGATCACCCTGACATCGGTCAGGCCGAAATCGGCCACCAGCGCGTCACGGTAGCCGAGCGTCTCCTCGAAATGCTTGCCGGTATCGAGGAAGATCACCGGCAAGGTGCGGTCGATCTCCGAAATCATGTGCAGGAGCACCGCCGAATCCGCGCCGAAGGACGAGACGGCGGCAACCTCGCCGCGGAAGGATTCCCGCGCCGAGCGCTCGATGATCTCGATCGGCTTCAGATGCCCGAGCAGCGCGTCGAGCCCCGCCGCTTCCGCGGCAACGCCGGCCTCGACATCGACGATACGGTCAAGCGGCCTTGGTTTCGCCAGCATAGAGCGCCTCCTTGAACGGCGCGGGACCGACACGGCGGTAGGCGTCGATAAAACGTTCATTGGGACTGAGCCGAAGGCCGAGATAGGTATCGACGATCTGCTCGATGGCATCGGTGATCTCTTCCGAGGAGAAGCCGCGGCCGATAATCTCTCCGACGGAGGTGTTTTCGTCGGCCGAGCCGCCGAGCGTCACCTGGTAGAGCTCGGTGCCCTTCTTCTCGACGCCCAGAATGCCGATATGGCCGACATGGTGGTGGCCGCAGGCATTGATGCAGCCGGAAATCTTCAGCTTCAGCTCGCCGATCTCGCGCTGCCGCTCCAGCGAGGCGAAGCGGCGCGAGATTTCCTGCGCCACGGGGATGGAACGCGCAGTCGCCAGCGCGCAGTAGTCGAGGCCCGGGCAGGAGATGATGTCGCTGATCAGATTGGAGTTGGCTGTCGCCAGGCCGATCTCGACCAGCGCGTCATAGACCGCCTTGAGGTCGGCGCGCGCCACATGCGGCAGGATAAGGTTCTGCTCGTGGCTGACACGCAATTCGTCGAAAGCGTATTTCTCGGCGATGTCGGCGACCGCTTCCATCTGGCTGTCGGTGGCATCGCCGGGCACCTCGCCGATGCCCTTGAGCGAGATGGTCACCGCCGCATAGTCGGGATGGCGGTGCGTCACGACGTTCTGGTCGAGCCATTCCGAGAAGCTCTTGGAATCGAGCCGCGCCTGCTTCACCTGAGCATCGCCTTGCGGCCGGTCCGTCAGCGCCGGCGGCGCGAAATAGGCGTTGATGGCCTCAATGTCGGCCTCAGGAAGCTTGAGCTCGGCGTCCTTCAGCTCCTGCCATTCGGCCTCGATCTGGCGCGTGATCTCCTCCTCGCCGGTCTCGTGGACGAGGATCTTGATGCGTGCTTTGTACTTGTTGTCGCGACGGCCGTAGAGGTTGTAAACGCGCAGGATCGCCGTGCAGTAGGAGAGAAGATCGGCTTTCGGGAGGAAGTCGCGGATCTTCTTCGCCACCATCGGCGTGCGGCCCTGGCCGCCGCCGACATAGACGGCAAAGCCGAGCTCGCCGGCCGCGTTCTTCTTCAGATGCAGGCCGATGTCGTGCGTCTGAATGGCGGCGCGGTCGCGCTCGGCGCCGGTCACCGCGATCTTGAACTTGCGCGGCAGGAACGAGAATTCCGGATGCACCGACGACCATTGGCGCAGGATTTCCGCATAGGGACGCGGATCGGCGACCTCGTCGGCGGCGGCCCCGGCAAAATGGTCCGCGGTGACGTTGCGGATGCAGTTGCCACTGGTCTGGATGGCGTGCATCTCGACGCTCGCCAGATCGGCGAGGATCGCCGGAATATCGGACAGCGCCGGCCAGTTGAACTGGATGTTCTGGCGCGTCGTGAAATGGCCGTAGCCCTTGTCGTATTTGCGGGCGATATGGCCGAGCATGCGCAATTGCCGGCTGTTCAGCGTGCCGTAGGGCACGGCGATGCGCAGCATATAGGCGTGCAATTGCAGATAGACGCCGTTCATCAGCCGGAGCGGCCGGAACTGATCCTCGGTGATCTCGCCGGCAAGCCGGCGCTGCACCTGGTCGCTGAACTCCGCGACACGGGCCTCTACGAAATCGTGGTCGAACTCGTCGTAACGGTACATACTTCGTCTTTCAGGGCGCGTCCGCCCGCTTTTCCTTGAGACTTATGCCGCCCGGGCCGCTGCCGGGCTCGCCTGCTTGCCGATGTCGGTGCGGATGGTGGGACCCGCGGCGCGGATTTTTTCGCGCAGCCGCACCGGCTCGACGAGGCCGTCGATCACGGTCACGTCGATCAAATTGACGTCGACCACCTCATTGTTGGCGGCGGCCTCGGCGCCGATCGCTTCGAGCCGGTCCTCCGCCGCCTTGTCATGGGCGATGTCGGCATGACCGACGGTCTCCGCCCAGCCGCCATCGGCATACCAGACGGCAATGCCGTCGGAGAGCCTGTTCGCGGTCAGAACCTTCATTGCTGGACTCCTTCGGCCGTGATCCTGGCCGTTTCTTCTAGCCTGTGTGCCGCGAGCGGCTCGGAACGTTCGAAATTGGCGCCGGCCACCGCGTCGCCGATAATGGTCATGACCGGGCCGGTGAGATCGGCGCGCTCCTCCAGCGACGGCAGGTCGGCCAGCGTGCCGTGGAAGCGGCGGCGATTGCCGAGGCTTGCATTCTCGACGACGGCGACGGCGGTGTCGGGCGACAGCCCGGCCTCGATCAGGCGGCCGGCGACTTCGGCAGCGACCGAGCGGCCCATATAGACGGCAACGGTGGCGCCCGAGATGGCGAGCTTTGCCCAGTCGGGCAGCGAGTTGCCCTTGAGGTCGTGGCCGGTGGTGAACACCATCGACGACGAGACCCCGCGCAGCGTCAGCGGCAATTCGAAATCGGCGGCGGCGGCGAAGGCCGCGGTGACGCCCGGAACCACCTCATAGGCGACGCCGGCTTCGCGCAGCGCGGCCATCTCCTCGCCGGCCCGGCCGAACACCAGCGGATCGCCCGACTTCAGCCGCACCACGCGCTTGCCGGCGCGGCCAAGCTCGATGAGCAGCGCGTTGATCTCTTCCTGGCTCTTCGAATGGCAGCCCTTGCGCTTGCCGACGGGCAGCCGCTCGGCGTCGCGGCGGCCCATGGCAACGATCGCCTCCGGCACCAGCGCGTCGTAGACGATCGCGTCCGCCTCCATCAGCAGGCGGTGGGCGCGCAGCGTCAACAGGTCTTCCGCGCCCGGACCGGCGCCGACCAGCGCGATATGGCCCGCCGCCGGCGCATCCGAAGCCAGAAGGTCGAGCGCGGCCTCATGCGCTTTGTCGAATTCCCCGGTTTCAACCGCCTTGGCCGGAGCGCCGGCGAAGAAATCGCTCCAGAAGCGGCGGCGGCGATTGCCCTTCGGCAGTTGCTCGGCAGCAGTGCGGAACGACGCCGCCAGGGCAGCCAGCCGGCCGAGCGAAGGCGACAGCAAGCGATCGATGCGGGCGCGCAGCAGTTGCGCGAGCACCGGGCCGGCGCCCTCCGTGCCGATGGCGATGGCGACCGGCGCGCGGTTGACCAGCGCCGGCGTAAAGAAATCGCAGAGTTCCGGCCGGTCCACGGCGTTGACCGGGATGCCCAGCCTGCGCGCGTCCTCGGCGACGCGGCGGTCGAGCGCCTCGTCGCCGCTGGCGGCAAACACCATGGCTGCGCCTTCGATCTGTGCGGCATCATAGGCGGCATCGACATGGACGGCGCCGGCGGCGGCGATGAAACTCAGAAGTTCGGGATCGGCGTCCTCGGCGATGACGCGCAGCGCCGCGCTCGACTGCGCAAGCAGCCTGGCCTTGGCCAGCGCCACCTCGCCGTTGCCGACGATGGCCACGGCTTCGCCGTCGACCCGCATGAAGACGGGAAAGGCGTTGAGCTTGGCGTTGGCTTGCGACATGGCGATAAGCGATACGAGAACAGTCTGGCAGTTTTATGCGGGCGCGGCAAAAACCAGAAGGCAAGCACTCGCGCATCCCTCGATGGCAGGCAATCGCTTTTTCGCAACCGCGAAAGGCAGGAGAAAAAAATTCTACGCCGTGGCCTGAGGTGGCCAGACACCTCGCCGGCACCCATTGATGCAGCGTAATTTTTAGCGTCGCCCACGCAGCGCGGCAAAACAGTTTTTTCTAATTTCTACTAAGTTAGTAGATTAAAGCCGTGCTCTCGCGAGGCGGCGGGTGATGCCCCGCAAAAGATGATCGAGCGGTCGTCGCCGACGGGAACAATCACGCTCGGCGGCACGTTTGCTAGCAATCACATCCCTGCCGACAGATCGCATTTTGAAGCTCCGTCGACAGGCCGGAAGCTGAAAAGGAGGAGCGTTATGAGCATCAGGCTGAAACACGATCTTTGGGTCATCGTGGCCGACGGCGAAAAGGCGCTTTTCCTCCGCAACCAGGGCGATACGAGATATCCGAACCTGCAGGTCGTGCAGGAAATGGAACAGGAAAACCCGGCCACCCGGGAGCAAGGCACCGACAAGCCAGGCCGCTACGCTGAAGGGCCCCGCAGCGCCATCGAGGAGACCGACTGGCATCGCCTCGGCAAGGAACGTTTTGCCGACGATATCGCCGAGCGGCTTTACAAGCTTGCGCATCGGGGCGACTTCGACGAGGTCGTGCTGATCGCGCCGCCGCAGGTGCTCGGCGAGATGCGGCAGAAGCTGCACAAGGAGGTCTGCGAGAAGGTGAAGGCGCAGATACCGAAGACGTTGACCAACCACACCATCTTCGAGATCGAGAAACTCCTTCAAGCGGCCTGAGCCAGGCAGCGAGAGGCTATCGAACGCCATGGGATTGGCGCCGCGCGACCGCCCGCGCGGAGGCCGGCTGCGATTTTCGGCCTCCGTAGTATTCCCGGCGCCGATTTCTGCGTCACAGCGGTTGCATCATCGCCAAGCCCTCCACCATACTGCGAAAGGCGACAGCCTCGGCGGGCGCTCATCCGACATCGCAGTTTCTGAAAGGCGCGCAAGAGACAATGCCGCATGACACGCCCCTTATCGCCACAATCGTCGCCGGTTTGGGGCTTGCCTTCGTCTTCGGCGCATTGGCCAACCGTTTCCGCATTCCCCCGCTGGTCGGCTATCTCGTAGCCGGTGTGCTGGTCGGGCCGAACACACCGGGTTTCGTCGCCGATGCCGGGCTTGCCAACGAGCTGGCCGAGATCGGCGTCATCTTGCTGATGTTCGGCGTCGGCCTGCATTTTTCGCTGAAAGACCTGTTGTCGGTCCGCGCGATTGCCGTGCCCGGCGCCGTCGTGCAGATCGGCTTCGCCACGTTGCTCGGCGCTGGGCTGGCCTGGCTGCTCGGCTGGTCGCTGGGCGCGGGCCTGGTCTTCGGCCTGGCGCTCTCCGTCGCCTCGACCGTCGTGCTGCTGCGCGCCATGCAGGAACGGCGGCTGATCGAGACCGAGCGCGGCCGCATCGCCGTCGGCTGGCTGATCGTCGAGGACCTGGCCATGGTGCTGGCTTTGGTGCTGCTGCCCGCGCTTGCCGGCGTGCTGGGCGGCCAGCCGCAGGCCGACGACCATACGAGCCTGCTATCGCTGCCCGCCAGCTACGGCATATGGGGCGTGGTCGGCGTGACGCTCGCCAAGGTCGTCGCCTTCGTCATCGTCATGCTGGTCGTCGGCCGCCGGGTCATCCCCTGGGTCCTGCACTATGTCGCCCACACCGGCTCGCGCGAGCTCTTCCGGCTCTCGGTGCTGGCCATCGCTCTCGGCGTCGCGTTTGGCGCGGCAAAGCTGTTCGGCGTCTCGCTGGCGCTCGGCGCCTTCTTCGCCGGCATGATCATGAGCGAGTCCGAGCTCAGCCACCGGGCGGCCGAGGAATCGCTGCCGCTGCGCGACGCCTTCTCCGTCCTGTTCTTCGTCTCGGTCGGCATGCTGTTCGACCCGTTCAGTCTGGTCAGCAACGGCCTGCCGATCCTGGCCACTTTGGCCATCATCGTCATCGGCAAGTCGCTCGCCGCCTTCGTCATCGTCATTGCCTTCCGCTATCCGGTCGCGACAGCGCTGATGATCTCGGCCAGCCTCGCCCAGATCGGCGAATTCTCCTTCATCCTGGCCGAGCTCGGCGTCGGGCTGAAGCTGTTGCCGGAGCAGGGCCGCGACCTGATCCTGGCCGGCGCCATCCTGTCGATCCTGCTCAACCCGCTGATGTTCCTCGCCGTGGACCGGATGAAACCATGGCTGGAAAGGCGCGCAGGCAGGGCCCCCGAAGAGGCAAAGCCGATCGGTCCGGCGACCGAGCCTGGCCAGGCGGCTTCGGTGGCGGCGGCGCCGGCGAAAGAGGACGATCCGCCGCCGCGCACGTCGCAGACCGGCCATTCTATCCTGATCGGCTACGGCCGTGTCGGCAGCCTCGTCGGGGCAGCGCTGAAGGAGGCCGCCCTGCCCTTCCTGGTCATCGAGGACGCCGACAAGACGCTGGCCAAGCTCAAGGAGGATGGCGTCGAAACGGTGGCCGGCAATGCCGCCAATGCGGACGTCTTTTCAGCCGCCAATCCAGAAGGCGCCAAACGCCTGATTCTCGCCATCCCCAGCGCCTTCGAAGCCGGGCAGGTCGTGCTCAGGGCCCGCGCAGCCAATCCCGGCATCAGCGTCATTGCGCGCGCCCATTCCGATGCCGAAGTCGAGCACCTCAAGGGGCTCGGCGCCGATACGGTGATCATGGGCGAGCGCGAAATAGCGCGCGGCATCGTCGAGGTGGTTACCGGCATGGCGCCCGCTCGGTTGAGCGAGGCCGCTGTCGAGATCAAGCCGCGGCCTGCCTGATATGCCCGCCTGCGCGCGCTGCGTAATCAAGGGATAAATGCGTGATCAAGCGATAAATGCGGAACCGCCGTGTTGCGCGATATCGCTGAGATATTTTGCCGGCGGCTTGCCCAGAGCCTTCTTGAACATGGTGATGAAGGCCGTGACGGATTCATAGCCGAGATCGCCCGAGACCCGCTGCACGCTGGCGCCGGAGGATAGTTCCCGAAGTGCTACGATCAGATGCAGCTGCTGGCGCCATCGCCCGAAAGTCAGCCCGGTCTCCTTCACGACAAGGCGCGCCAGGCTGCTCTCGCTGAGCGCCACGCGGTTCGCCCATTCCGAGAGCGTGCTGCGATCGGCCGGATCCTCGGCCAACGCTTCGGCGATCCGCCGCAGGCGCGGCTCGGCCGAGACCGGCAGATGCAATTGCTGCACAGGCATGCGCGGCAGCTCGGCGAGCAGGAACTTTCCCAGGAAGCCGCATCTCGCATCGTCCGGCGCGCAGTCCGACAATTCGATGATGAGCTCGCGCAGCAGCGGCGAGATCGAAAGCGTGCAGCACCGTTCCGGCAGCTCGGCCGCGCCGGGCTCGATATAGACGAAGAATATCCGCGCATTGGCGGTCGCGATATTGCTGTGCTCCATGCTGCCGGGAATCCACACGCCGCAATGCGGCGGCACCATCCATAGGCCATCCGGAACGCGGCAGGTGACGCCTCCGCCGAGCGCGAAGACGAGCTGTCCCTTGCGGTGCCAGTGGTCGGGCACCTCCGCCTTGGTCTCGGTCACGTCGACGCGCACGGCGATCGCGGGGGCGAGCACATCGTCGACGTCGAAATCCAGCCAGGGCCAACGAAGAGGCTGTCTCATACTGACTTCTTTTAGCGATTATTTGACCTTATATCTAAATTACTCAACCACGAAAGTCGATAGGCTCGAGCCGTCATCGTCGCGATTCGATCGCGACCCCAACCGCCAATCTCAAAGGTGGCCCATGCTCGCGCTCGCTATTTCCTCCGACAGTCCCAACAGGCTGAAGCTCACCCGGATTGACGAGCCACAGCTTTGTCCGGATGAAGCATTGGTGGCAGTTCATGCAACATCGTTGAATCGTGGCGAGTTGCGCCTGCTCGGCATCCGCCCGGATGGCTGGATCCCCGGCCAGGACATCGTCGGGATTGTCGAGCGGGCAGCCGCCGACGGCTCAGGCCCGGCCGCGGGCACGCGCGTCGCGGCTTTGGTCGACCAGGCCGGCTGGGCCGAACGTGCCGCCGTTCCGACCGATCGTCTCGCCATCCTGCCGGATGAGGTCAGCTTCGCGCCCGCAGCCACGCTTCCGGTCGCGGGCACGACGGCGCTGAGGACGTTGCGCCATGGCGGCGACCTGGCCGGCCAGCGGCTCCTGATCACCGGTGCAAGCGGCGCGGTCGGTCGTTTCCAGATCCAGGTCGCCCGCGAGCAGCGCGCGTCGGTGACCGCGGTCGCCGCCTCCCGGCACGGCGAGGATCTCCATGCGCTGGGAGCCAAGCATGTCGTCGAGTCGATCGAACTGGCCGAGGGGCCGTTTTCGTTGATCACCGAGTCGGTCGGCGGGCAAAGCCTCGCAGACGCGATCGAACGCGTCGCGCCTGGCGGCACCATCGTCATGTTCGGTTCGAGCAGCGGCGAGCTGACGCCGGTCGGGTTCCGCCAGTTCGTTCCGGGCCACGAGGGGGCGCGGCTTCAGACTTTTGCCTACTATACGTCCGGCTCAGCCATCGGCGCCGACATCGCTTGGCTGCTTGGGTTAGTCGCGGCCGGCCGGCTGGAAACCCGCGTGGCTTTGACTACACCGTGGACAGAGATCGGCCAGGCACTCGACGCATTGCGACAGCGCAGCCTCAGCGGCAAGGCCGTTCTCACCATGACCGGATGAGCGGTCCTCGGCTTGGAATTAGACGTGCTGGCCGCCGTTGATGTGGATTTCCGAGCCGGTCACGTAGGACGCCTGGCCCGTGCACAGGAAGAAGATGATGTCGGCGACTTCCGAGGTGGCGCCGAGGCGCCTGAGCGGGATCGTCTCGACGATCTTGTCGGTGCCTGGCGACAGGATCGCCGTGTCGATCTCGCCCGGCGCGATGGCGTTGACGCGGATGCCGTGCGGGCCGAAGTCATGCGCCATCTCGCGCGTCAGCGAGCCCAGCGCCGCTTTCGATGTCGCATAGGCCGTGCCGGCGAACGGATGCACCCTGGTGCCGGCGATCGAGGTGACGTTGACGATCGAGCCCTTGGCCGCGGCCAGCTCCTTGAACAGGCCGCGCGCCAGCATGATCGGCGCGAAGAAATTGACCTGGAACACGTCGCGCCAGACATGCATCGGCGTCTCGATCGAGTTCATCCGGCCGCCGTCCTTGAGCTTCGGCGAGATGCCGGCATTGTTGACCAGCGCATTGAGCTGCCCGCCATGCGCCTCCAGCCGGTGGCGGATTTCCGAGACGGCGATGCCGACATCCTCCTGGTCGGCGAGATCGACCTTGATGTGGTCCTCAGGCCCGGCCGGCCACGGACAATCCTCGGCGAAGGCCTGTCGCGAGCAGGTGATGACGCGCCAGCCCTCGCGTGAAAAGCGCTTCACCGTCGCATGGCCGATGCCGCGGCTGGCGCCGGTCAGCACAATGGTTTTTCTGGTGTCGGTCTCGGCCATGAGCTTGGTCTCCGGCCGGACATGTAGCCGAAGGCGCTTGCCATTGCGAGAGGCGAGTTGCCGGCTGGACCCTGATCCCGAAAAAGCGGGATCAGGCTTCAGCCACCGCCAAGGATGTCGAGGATCGAGGTCTGCCGCCGCTTCTTCGGGCCGCCGACGTCGCCGGGCGGCACCGGATGCCCGACCGACGCGGTGGTGCCGCCGTCGCTCGGCATGTCGAAGCCGTCGGCATCGACCGTCTGGGCGGGGCGCGCCTGGCGGGCGGGCGCCCGGGCGACGGGCGTGGAAGACTGGCCAACGGCTGCTGGCGGCACCGGCGCCGGCTGCGCGTTATCCGCAGACGGTATCTCGTCCGGCACGATCGTATCGGACGGCGTCGACTTCCACGTGCCGGGCAGCGGCCGCACAGGCACGCCTTCATGCGCCGCGACCATGAATTCGTGCCAGGCCTGCGCCGGCAAGGCGCCGCCGGTGACCCTCTTCATCGGGCTGCCGTCGTCATTGCCGAACCACACGCCGGTGGTGAGGTTGGCGGTGTAGCCGACGAACCAGGCGTCGCGCGAATTCTGGCTGGTGCCGGTCTTGCCGGCCGATGGCCAGTTGAAGGCCGCCTTCTTGGCGGTGCCGACCTCGACCGTGCCGGTCATCATCGAATTCATCATGCCGACGATGTCGGCCTTGAGGACGCGCGGCGCGCCGCCGCCATTGTTCTCGTAGAGCACCTTGCCGCCGGCCGTGGTGATGCGCTGGATGAAATGGATGTCGGGCTTATAGCCGCCATTGGCGAAAGGCACATAGGCGGCGGTCAGCTCCAGCGGCGTCACTTCCGACGTGCCGAGCGCGATCGAGGTGTTCGACTGCAGGTCGGACTGGATGCCCATGCGGTGCGCCGCTTCGACCACCGCGTCGGGGCCGACTTCCATGGTGAGCTGCGCCGCCACCGAATTGAGCGACTTGGCCAGCGCGGTCGCCAGCGTCACCTTGCCATAATATTTGCCGCCGTAATTGTCGGGTGTCCATTTGCCAATCTTGATCGGCGCGTCGTTGCGCACGCTGTCCGGCGTGCGGCCGGCTTCCAGCGCCGCCATGTAGACGAAAGGCTTGAAGGCCGAGCCCGGCTGGCGCCGCGCTTCCGAGGCGCGGTCGAACTGGCTGGTCGAATAGTCGTAGCCGCCGACCATGGCGCGCACGGCGCCGGAATCGTCGATCGACACCAGCGCCCCTTGCGTGACGTTGAGCTTCTTGCCGCTCTCGTCGACCAGCCGGCGGATCGACTGCTCGGCGAGCTTCTGCAACGTGAGGTCGACTGTGGTGTCGATGACGATGTCGCCGCGCACGTCGCCGATCAGGTCGGGCAGTTCTTCCATCACGGTGTCGGCGACATAGTTCTCCGAGCCGGTCCAGTAGGAGGGCGCGCGCGTCGCCGGCGCGCTCAGCGCCATCTTGTATTGCTTGTCGCCGATCTTGCCTTCCTCGCGCATGGCGGCGAGCACGAGCTGCGCTCGCTCTTCCGCCGCTTTCGGATCGCGCGCCGGCGAGAGCCTGGACGGCGCCTTCAACAGGCCGGCGAGAAGGGCTGCCTCCGACAGCGATACATCGCGCGCGCTCTTGCCGAAATAACGCCGCGAGGCGGCTTCCACGCCGTAGGCGCCGGAACCGAAATAGACCCGGTTGAGGTACATTTCGAGGATCTGATCCTTGCTGTGCTTGTGCTCCAGCCAGAGCGCCAGGAGCACCTCCTGCACCTTGCGCTCGAGCGTGCGGTCCGGCGTCAGGAACAGGTTCTTGGCCAGCTGCTGCGTCAGCGTCGAGCCGCCCTGCGAGAAATGGCCGCCGAGGACGTTGGTGACCATGGCGCGCGATAGCCCGATCGGGTCGATGCCGAAATGCGAATAGAAGCGGCGGTCCTCGATGGCGACGACGGCTTCGGGGATATAGGGCGACATTTCATTGAGGCCGACGGCCTCGCCGCCCGACATGCCTCTGTTGGCGATGAGCTGTCCGTCGACAGAGACGATCTTGATGTTGGGCGCCCGGTCGGGGATCGACCACGTGGTCGCCGCCGGCATCTTGGCGCCGTAATAGACGACGATGCCGGCCGCCGCGATGCCGCCCCAGATGCAGAGCACGAAGCACCAGTAGAGCAGGCGGCCGAAGACCGAAAACAGCCCGCGCCGGTTGTGATCGCGGCCGCGGTTGCGCGATTTCGCCTTGGCGGACTTCCGTTTCGCTGCGGATTTGCGATTTGCCGGCACGACGCGATCCTCCTCGCTGACCGAAAAGCCGTCGGAGGATTTCGCCCGCGGCGAGCCCTCGAAGCTCGGTTCGATGCGACTGTCTCTGCGGTTCGCCATGCGCTGTGCTTGTCTGTCCCGGTGCCGATGGCGCTCGGGTTGCAGAGTAGATGCGGCGGTTTAAAGGCGCGTTAAATTGATGGCCGGCCAGCCTTTTGAAATTCCTTGCCAATTTCTTAATCCGTTACCGCGCGTTACCGCTGCCGCTGCCGCTCTGTTCGCGGCGCTTGAGCCGAGCCTCGGCGAAGCGATCGGCGGCTTCCAATATGGCGCGATCATAGTTCTCTGTCGTCTTGGTCCCGGTGCTGGTATCGTCCAGACTGGCGCCCCGACGCCGTGCCTTCCGTGATACCAGACGCACGCAGATCGCGAGCCCGCAAGGTCGCCGACAGGCCTCGCAGCTTTCAGCGCTGGCATCGAGGATGCTTGGCCTTCAGGTTGCGCCGGTGCGTCAGCGAAAATCGCGTGGGGTAGCAGCTTTGATGTAGGTCTGGCGAAACCAGTCTGTACGCATCAAAATGGGCAATGCCCAGCATCGGCCTTGTCGGTTACTGTGACAAGACGAACAGGATATAAAGCCATCTGGCAGCAGCGGGTCGAGGAAGGCTTGCCGTCATGAAACCGATGAACGAAGAACACCTTGCGGTTCTGCGCAGGCAAATGGTCGAGATGATTGCGATCCATGCCGACCTTGCAAGCGAAGAACTCGGTAAGGCAACGCTCGATGAGCGGGTGATGGCATCGATGCAGCGGATCCCGCGACATCTCTTCGTGCCAGCTGCGCTCGCGCCTTATGCCTATCAGGACATGCCGCTGCCGATCGGCTTCGATAAGACCGTCTCGCAGCCCTTCATCGTCGCTCTGATGACCGATCTCCTTGCTCCCCAACCGCACGAGGCAGTGCTCGAGATCGGGACTGGCCTGGGCTATCAATCCGCAATCCTGGCGGAACTCGCAGGAGAGGTTTGGAGCGTCGAAATCATCGAGGAATTTGCCAGCCTTGCCGAAGCTCTGCTGCAGGGCCTTGGCTTCTCGAATGTCGCCATTCGTGTCGGAGACGGGTCTCGCGGCTGGCCCGAGCACGCCCCATACGACAAGATCCTCGTTAGCGTGGCGGCTGAGCGGACGCCGCCGGCTTTGCTGAATCAGCTCAAGCCGGGGGGACGCCTTGTTCTGCCTTTGGCGTCTGAAGAAGTACAGTTTCTGACAATCATCGACAAGGATGCTGTTGGGCAACTCGAGACGCGGAAACTCATCCCGGTTCGGTTCAGTCGGCTTGAAACCATCTAACGGGGTGCGAACGACCGGCGCGACTTCGCTTTTCCCACCGTCAGCTAGTGCGTTTCACTGTTTCACGGAAACGGCGAAAACGCCCTATCTCCTTGTTTTTCCGCAATTCTCACACTTTCCTGGAATTGCTCTAGATGCCGGCAGCTTCACACCCTTCTCGTGGCAATCCTTCGACTGTCAAACTCGATCCTCGTAGAACTCAATGGGGAGACCGTCGGGGTCAGCCACGAAAGTAAACGAACGCCCCGTGTGAGGGTCTATGCGGATAGGCTCAACTTCGACGCCCCGTGCCCGAAGCAACCGGGCTGTCGCCTCTACTGAGTCCACCGAGAATGCTACGTGTCGTAGTCCGCATGCCTCAGGCCTGGTCGGCCGGCTGGGTGCCATTGGAAAACTGAACAATTCGATCTGGACAGGACCATGGCGCAAGTCGCACTTCCAAGATTGCTTTTCGGCGCGCCAATTCTCGTCGACGATGACGAAATCGAGTTTATTCTCGTAGAACTGCTTCGACAGCTCGTAGTCACTGCAGATGATTGCAATATGATGGATTCCCAGAAGCAACTGACCAACCCCACATGAGCATGGACAAGCCTGACGCCGCATATAGTAGCAGGCTTGAAGCGCAAAATGGGCCGGTACGACCGGCCCATTTTCAATCATTCCTCCTCAACGGGTGCCGGGATAGCATCCGGTAGGTTTTGCCGTCCAACCCGGTCGGCAACGAGCATCGAAAGCATCATCTCGACAAGGCCATTGGCGGCCCCCTTCTCGCCGCCGGCAGCGCCGATCTGAATCTGCGGCACGAGGGGCAGCCTGCCATTCTCGATCGCCTCGGCGAAGCGCATGAGAACCTGCGAGTTGAGCTGATAGTCCGGACCGCCGAAGGCCGCGACCTTCTTCTCGGTGGCCTCGGCCTCCGCCAGACCGAGGGCGCGCACCTTCTCGGCCTCCGCAAAACCGGTCGCCTTGATGCGTTCGGCATCGGCAAGCGCGACAGCCTTGATCATGTCGGCCTCGCCCTGGCCGCCGAGGCGCACCTTCTCGGCCTCTGCCTTGGCAGTGACCTGAATGGTTTCCGCCTCCTGGCGGGTGCGGGCGAGTTGCGCCTTTCCCTCGTTCTCACTGATCTCGATGGTAAGTGCCGACGTCGTGATCTTGGCTTGCTGTTCGGCGAGCGCTTGCTTCTCACGCAACGTGCGTTCCTGGATGGCCGCCCTCTCCTGCAACTTATAAGTCTCGACCTTTTCGACTGCGATCTGACGCTCGCGCAGCTGGATCAGAATCTGCTCTATGCTGTTTTGGCCATTGGCGGCGCGCGGCGTGCCAATCAACACTTCCTGCAGCTCGAGACTGTAGGAATTGAATTTTTCGCGCATCTCCTCGCCCGATTTGCGCTGGATATCGCTGCGCTCCTGCAGAAGCTGGATCAGCGTCTTTGTCTGGGCGATATTCTTGAAGTAAGCAGAAACCATCGGATCGAGCGTTTGCTCGACCAGCCGCTTGATGTCACCGAAACGCTGCACCACGAGCGGCGCCTTCATATAGTCGATATGCACGACGACGGAGAGCGGCAGCACAGGCTCGAACGCATCCTTGGTGATCAACGAGACTTCAGACAGGTTCTCGTCCAGCCTGTGTTCGCCAAACTGCTCCTTTGTCCATTTGAGCACGAAGTTGGTGGTCGGCACGGTGACGATATTGCCGGCATAGGTATTGAACGCATACTTGCCTGGCAGCAGCGGCGTTGACCAGACACCGCGTGCGCCGATTTCGACCAGCTCGCCGTGACGGTATGCCTGCCCGGACAGATCCGTGCCATGACGGCCGTTATAGGAGACGACGACACCCACCGTGCCAACGTCGATAATGGTCTTCTGGACCAGTTCGACGGTCGCGAAAATGCGATTGAGGAAGTAGCTGCCGTCGGCCAGCACCTGAAGCTGCCGGCCACGGTAGCCGCCGGCGTTGAGAAACTTCTCCGGGGCCTGAAAATTGTTGTGGAAGTTCGGGTCGTTCGGATCGTTGGCGACGGTCGGCGCGATGATCTCGCCGTCTGGTAGGGCCGGACCGTCATGGATGGTGACGATACCGATCATGTCATCGGCATTATGGATGACGACTGGCTCAAATCCGCCCCGCTCCGAGATCATGCTGGACATGTTGGAAAAAAGGCTTTGTTCCGACGAACCCAGATTAACGGCATAGATCGACTGGGCAGTCAGCACGATGAATTGTGCGAGATTTATCGCATAGGTGCCTTCACGCAAGATCTTGCGTTGCGGTCCTTTCTGTCCGCCTTTTTCGAGAAAGGCGCGCACATCCTGGAAATCATCAGCGTCGGTGTTGGAAGCAAGTGTCTGCGTTGGAGGCAACGGCTTGCCATCACGGGCAAAGACATAGCCGATCTGGCCTTGCGGGATGGTGACAAGATTGGCGCGGTGCATCGAATATTGGAACGGCATGAAGAAATGCAGGCCACCGCGCACGACTTCCGGCTGGTAGCCTGCCTCACGGTTGAGCGCAATGAAGCCACTGCTGACTGAGCCGCGAAAACTCCATAGTTTTTCTAAGATGCCGAGCCTGTCGTTTGGGACGTAGCGGACCACGCCGCTCCACCAGAACAGGATTGCCAGCACGATGACCAGCACGGCTACCTCGATCGCCATCCATTTCATCGGGCCGAGATATTGAAGGGCTTCCATCTCTTCTCTCCTATAGGGCGCGCGGGCTCGTTCACCCGACCGTCACCCGGCTGGTGTTGACTAATGAAGCGGGGAGATTGCGCACCGACTCGTTCGACGCACTAAGGGCGTGTCGAACGTTTGGGCTGCTCATCGTATGGGAAAATGACCGCGCCTCCCGAGTCCCCCGTGAGGAGAGGCGTGGCCGTGAGAAATCTCACATCGGTGTTGCCTTGATAGACATAACGACAAATGAAGTAGGAATCGCACCTACAGGTTTAAAGATATTCCGCGCGGAAATCTAATAAGTATTTCCAACGCTTTCGCTGTTTCGAAAGCACGGTGATTGGCTTTTGCAAATTGGCAGGAGCGTGAAATGGCGCTCTTGACGGGTTAGAACCGTCGGCCCCCGATCCGACCGGCTGGGCCGGGTTGCAAGGGAGCGGGCTCGGAACGGGAACACTTCTTCGGCTTAGCTTCCCTTCCGTTCGATGATGCCGGAGGCGCAGACGCGAGCCCGGAAAATCCCCGCCGGCCCGGGGACGAGCCAAAGCTGATCTTTGCTGATGACCTATAGCGCTGGTTAGCGAACTTTTTGAAATTCAAGCTAAGCTATGATAACGGGTGAATAGTAGGGGCGAGTTGACTGCAAAAAAGGGGGAAATGTTGAGCCGCATTTTAGCAACGGTCGTCGCGGGTATCTGCTTACAATATCGACGGCTTCAGCCGGGCAGGGAGAACAGCAAAACATCAGTTACTTGGCACGGATGGCAGATGGCAAATTACATCGGGCTGCGGCAATTTCAGGTAACATCTATGGTGTGTTGAAAAAGTGCCCGGGGCTGAGACCAAGCGAAAGTGGAAAAGCCATGATGGCTGTCTCCATCCTTTTGTACCACGGGCTGGATAGGCACTTGGCGCCTAATCCGGCTAAATTCGAGAGAGCTATCCGCGTGTTCGAGGGCGCTTACCGCAAGGCTGCTCTGAGTAAGCTTGATTGCCAAGCCGAGAAGGCCAAAGATCGAGATAGCTACCTGTAGACGTTTTGCCCTGGGGCTAATCCGCGGGAATTATTGAGACGGTGGCGTCGCGCCTTCAACTTTCACACGGCGCGACGAAGCGGGCCGGTGGTTCTACCCCCGGAAACCCGGGCGTTTCGCCGTTTCCGTGGAGCGGCACCACGGTCATCAACGGTGATGCGGTACGGAGATTTCGGAGCTCAAGCGAAAAGTGGACGGGGAAATTCTCGTCCACGGCAGCTATCGGCTCGTCCGCACATTGATAGAGCAGAACCTGGCCGACGAACTGCGGCTGGTTGTCTTCCCGGTTGTTCTCGGCACTGGCCTGCGGTTCTTCGACGGAACCAGCGACACGAAGCCGATGCACCTGATCGAAACCCAAAAGGTCGGTGATGGGCTCGGCTTCTACGCCTACGAATTCGCCCGTGACTAGCGGCTGTCGACGCGAACGAAGTCGCGTTCGAAGCAATTGAAAATCAAATGCTTGCCGATCGCACGATGCGGCCGATTTCGCGGTCGCATCGTGGCAGCTCAATTCTGCTGGATCGAAATACCCTTGTCGTCGATCTTGAGCTCCACGCCTTTCGGCCTGGTCTGCTCGCGATAGATGTAGATGCCGAGCGCGATGACCACGACGACCAGCGCGCCGATGATGAGATAGAGCAGGTTCTGCCTCATCGCCCCCCTTTCCAGCGATCGAGCCTCACGCTCGTTTCAAGACCTTGACCACGAGCAGCAGGATGATCGCGCCGATCGTGGCATGGATGATCGACGCCAGGATGCCGCCGCCGATAGCGAAGCCCAGCCTCGGGAAGAGCCAGCCGGCGATGAAGGCGCCGATGATGCCGACGACGATGTTGCCGATCAGGCCGAAGCCGAAGCCCGATACGATAAGACCGGCAAGCCAGCCGGCGATGGCGCCGATGATGATGAAGACGAGAAGACTTTCGATACCCATGCAGGGTTCCTCCAGGCAAGCGGCGATTGCGGAGCCAGGCCCCGAATCAGCCTTCGATATCAACGGCTTCAGGCTATGCGAAAGTCGTTGGCTTCGCCAGCGCCGGCGCTACCGGTCCTCGTCGTCATCGCCCGATGCAGGCCGCCAGCTCGTCGGGTCGACCTTCTTTTGGGTGTTGCTGTCGGTGTAGACCCACCAGGCGCCATCGCGATATTGGCCGACGGATTCGTTGACGACGCCGTCATTGTCCTTCCACAGGATGGTGACCTTGGAGCCGTCCTTCGGCGCGCCTTCTATCGGTTTGCGCTCTGCCATCTTCTCCCTCCCCATCACATTCCGACAATGGACCGGCAGGAACGCCGCTCGACGCGCCGGGTTCCGTCAGCTGTGCGCGAAGATATCCTCTTCCGCCCAGCCCATCAGGTCGAGCTTGGCGCGGGTCGGCAGGAAACGGAAACAGGCTTCAGCCTCCTTGGTGCGATCCTCGCGCGCCAGCCGCGCGGCCAGAACCTCGCGCAACCGGTGCAGGTAGAGCACGTCGGAGGCTGCATATTCGATCTGCTCGGGCGACAGCGTTTCCGCCGCCCAGTCGGAAGACTGCTGCGCCTTGGAGAGACCGATGCCGAGCAGCTCGTTGCAGAGATCCTTCAGCCCGTGGCGGTCGGTGTAGGTGCGGACGAGCCGCGAGGCGATCTTGGTGCAGAAGACCGGCTCGGCCATCACGCCGAACGCGTGATAAAGGACGGCAATGTCGAAACGGCCGTAGTGAAACAACTTCACCACCGCGTCGTTCCTGAGCAGGCTGACGAGGTTGGGCGCCTCCTTCTGGCCAGGCGCAATCTGAATAACGTCGGCGCTGCCGTCGCCCGGCGAAATCTGCACCACGCAGAGCCGGTCGCGATGCGGATTGAGCCCCAGCGTTTCCGTGTCGATGGCCACCGCCGCGACATTGTAGCGGGACAGGTCCGGCAGATCGTTCTTGTGGAAACGGATGTCGGTCATTCTCTTCTCCGGATCGGGCCTGCAGCGCCGCGCATCTTTTGCGCAAAGGACGCTGCAGCCCTTTGCACTGGATAATTCGTCCTCGCCGCGATCCGCCGAAAAATCAATAGAAACTTGACTTTCACCGATTTCAGCGCGTCAGCGCGTCGAGAATGCGAGCCCACGAACGCTGCCCCTTGTGGAAGGAGGTGAGCTCGTATTTCTCGTTGGGCGAATGGATGCGGTCGTCGTCGAGGCCGAAGCCGACGAGCAGCGATTCCATGCCGAGATAGGTCTGGAAGTCGCCGACCACGGGAATGGAGCCGCCGCCGCCGGTGGTGACGGCCTGCTTCTCCCATTCGTCGGAGAGCGCATCCTTGGCCTTGGCCAGGAACGGCGAGTCGTAGGAAAGCTGGATCGCTGGCGAGCCGCCATGCGGGTGGAACTCGACCGAGCAGTCGGCGGGGATGCGTTCGCGCACGAAGGCCCGGAAGGCGGCGCGGATCTTCTTCGGGTCCTGCTTGTGGACGAGCCGGAACGACACTTTCGCCGAGGCTTCCGCCGCGATCACCGTCTTGAAGCCCTTGCCTGTGTAGCCGCCGGTGATGCCGTTGAATTCGGCCGTCGGCCGCGCCCAGGTGAGTTCGAGCACCGAACGGCCCTTTTCGCCGGCGGGGATGGAGAGGCCGACCGGGCCGAGGAAGGTCTCGGCGGTCTCGCCCAGCCCCTCCCAGGACTTCAGCACCTGCGACGGCATCTCCTCGACGCCGTCATAGAAACCCGGAATGGTGACATGGCCGTCCTTGTCATGGACGTCGGCGAGGATCCTGGCCAGGATGCGGATCGGATTGGCGGCCGGACCGCCATAGAGGCCCGAATGCAGGTCGCGGCTGGCCGCCTTGACGGTGACTTCCTCGCCGACCATGCCGCGCAGCGACACGCAGATCGACGGCGTCTCGCGGTCCCACATGCTGGTGTCGCAGACCAAAGCGAAATCCGCCTTCAGCTCGGCGGCGTTCGCCTCGAGGAACGGCTTCAGCGACGGCGAGCCGGATTCTTCCTCGCCCTCGAACAGGATGGTGACGCGGCACGGCAGATTGCCGTGCACCTGCTTCCAGGCGCGGCAGGCTTCGACGAAGGTCATCAGCTGACCCTTGTCGTCGGCCGCGCCGCGCCCGGTGATCACCTTGTGGCCGGGCTCGATCTCCTTGATCGACGGCGCGAAAGGATCGGTTTCCCACAGCTCGATCGGATCGACCGGCTGCACGTCGTAATGGCCGTAGAACAGCACATGCGGCGCGCCGGCCGGCCCTTCGTGATGCGCCACAACCATCGGGTGACCGGGCGTGTCGCGCAGGCTGGCGTCGAAGCCGATCAGCTTGAGCTCGGCTACCAGCCATTCGGCGCTCTCGCGGCAGTCGGCGGCGTAGGCGGGATCGGTAGAGATCGACTTGATGCCGAGCAGGCCGAAAAGCCGCTCCAGGCTCTGGTCGAGATTTTGGTCGAGACGGTCGAGGACGGGGGAAATTCTGGACATGCTTTTGCCTTTCGAGTTTCGGCAGACCCTAAAGGGCCGGACCGAAAACGCAAAGCCGCGACCGTTGGACCACGGATGAGCGGCATGTCGAAGGGCAAAAAAGAACCGCCGTGGTGGAGGGGGAACCACGGCGGTCTTACTCGAAACGTTGCGGCAGCCCGGAGAGGGGGGATAGGCTGCCGCAGTTTGCCCGGGATAGGCGGGGGACGGGCCTTGCTCCGGACTTCGGCGAAAATTGCCGATGACAGCTATTTGGGTCTGTGAACATGGCGATTCAAGGGCACGAAGATTACACTTTTGTAACATGCCCGTGAGCGGTTCGATTCGGCCGAGACAGTGTCTGTCAGGGGTGTTGCCGGAACCGTTGGTTTGCGCAGCCTTTGGCATGGACCGCGAAGCCTGGCCGCGCTATCCCTGCCGGCATGAAAAAAGGCGATCATCTCTTTCTTGTCGACGGCTCCGGCTACATTTTCCGCGCCTACCACGCGCTGCCGCCGCTCAACCGCAAATCCGACGGCCTGCCGACCAGCGCCGTGCTCGGCTTCTGCAACATGGTCTGGAAGCTGATGCAGGACGCCCGCAACACCAGCGTGGGCATCGTGCCGACGCATTTCGCCGTCATCTTCGACTATTCGTCAAAGACCTTTCGCAGCGATCTCTATCCCGAATACAAAGCCAACCGCTCGGCGCCGCCGGAAGACCTGATCCCGCAATTCGGCCTGATCCGCCAGGCGACGGTGGCGTTCAACCTGCCCTGCATCGAGATGGAAGGTTTTGAGGCCGACGACATCATCGCCACCTATAGCCGGCTGGCCTGCGAGGTCGGCGCCGATACCACCATCGTCTCCTCCGACAAGGACCTGATGCAATTGGTCGGCCCGACGGTCGGCATGTACGACCCGATGAAGGACCGCCAGATCGGCATCCCGGAAGTGATCGAGAAATGGGGCGTGCCGCCGGAAAAGATGATCGACCTGCAGGCGCTGACCGGCGACTCCGTCGACAACGTGCCCGGCGTGCCCGGCATCGGGCCGAAGACCGCGGCGCAGCTTCTGGAGCAGTTCGGCGACCTCGACGGCCTGCTCGCGCGCGCCACGGAGATCAAACAGGACAAGCGACGCGAAACCATCATCGCCAATGCCGACAAGGCGCGCATCTCGCGTGAGCTGGTGACGTTGAAGAACGACGTGCCCCTGAAGGAGGGGCTGGACGACCTGGTTCTGCATGCGCCGGACGGGCCGAAGCTGATCGGCTTCCTGAAGACGATGGAGTTCACAACGCTGACGCGCCGCGTCGCCGAGGCGACCGCGACCGAGATCGGCGACGTCCAGGCTTCCGCCGTTACCATCGAGCGCGCCGACACAGCGCATGGTCCCGATGTCGGCGCCGGCGCGCCGCCGGCCGCACGACCGGCTGCTACGCCGAACGGCGCCGCGAAGCCGGCCGCCGCCGCCGTCAGGGGCGAGGATGCTCCGCCGCAGGGCGATACCCCTTCCCTGCTCTCAGCGTTGCGGCTGGAACAGGCGACGGCGCGCAAGATCGACCCTTCGGCCTATGCCGCCATTCGCGACGCGGCCACGCTGAAAGCCTGGATCGCCAAGGCCAAGGAAGCCGGCATCCTTGCCTTCGACGCCGAGACCACCTCGTCCGACCCGATGCAGGCCGACTTGATCGGCCTTTCCATGGCAATCGCGCCAGGCCGGGCCGTCTACGTGCCGCTCGCCCATACCAGCGGCAACGGTGACCTGCTTGGCGGCGGCCAGCTGGCGGACCAGATCCCGGTCCGCGAGGCGCTGGCGCTGCTCAAGCCGCTCCTCGAGGACAGGTCGGTTCTCAAGATCGTCCAGGACATGAAATACGATATCGTCGTCATGAGTCGGCACGGCGTCGAGGTCGGGCCCTTCGACGACACGATGCTGGTCTCCTACGTGCTCGACGCCGGCACGTCGGGCGGCCACGACCTCGCCTCGCTGTCGGAGAAGTGGCTCGGCCACGCGCCGGCCTCGAAGAAGGAGCTTGCGGGATCCGGAAAGAACGCCGTGGGCTTCGATCAGGTCGATATCGAGCGGGCGACCGCCTATGCCAGCGAGCAGGCCGATCTGACGCTGACACTCTGGCAGGTGCTGAAGCCAAGGCTCGCCGCCAAGGGCCTGGTTTCCGTCTACGAACGGCTGGAGCGGCCGCTGGTACCTGTGCTTGCCCGCATGGAGCAGCGCGGCATCTCGGTCGACCGCCAGATCCTGTCCAGGCTGTCGGGCGAGCTGGCGCAAGGCGCCGCCCGTGTCGAAGAAGAGATCTACGGCATCGTCGGCGAGCGCATCAACATCGGCTCGCCGAAGCAGCTCGGCGACATCTTGTTCGGCCGGATGGGCCTGCCGGGCGGCTCCAAGACCAAGACCGGCCAGTGGTCGACCTCGGCGCAGCTTCTGGAAGACCTTGCCGCCGAAGGCCACGAGCTGCCGCGCAAGATCGTCGACTGGCGCCAGCTCACCAAGCTGAAATCGACCTACACCGACGCGCTGCCCGGCTTCATCAATCCCGGCACCAATCGCGTCCACACCTCCTACGCGCTTGCCGCGACCACGACTGGCCGCCTGTCGTCTTCCGATCCCAACCTGCAGAACATTCCGGTGCGCACCGCGGAAGGCCGCAAGATCAGGACCGCCTTCATCGCCGAAAAAGGCCACAAGCTGGTTTCGGCTGACTACAGCCAGATCGAGTTGCGCGTGCTTGCCCATGTCGCCGAGATCCCTCAGCTCACGCAGGCCTTCGCCGACGGCGCCGACATCCATGCCATCACGGCGTCCGAAATGTTCAACGTGCCGGTCGAAGGCATGCCTTCGGAAGTGCGCCGTCGCGCCAAGGCGATCAATTTCGGCATCATCTACGGCATCTCGGCCTTCGGCCTCGCCAACCAGCTGTCGATCCCGCGCGAGGAGGCGAGCGCCTACATCAAGCGCTACTTCGAGCGCTTCCCGGGCATCCGCGACTATATCGAGGAAACCAAGGCCTACGCGCGGGAGAACGGCTTCGTCGAGACCATCTTCGGCCGCCGCATCCATTATCCGGAGATAAGGTCGTCCAACCCGTCGGTCCGCGCCTTCAACGAGCGCGCCTCGATCAACGCCAGGCTCCAGGGCACCGCCGCCGACATCATCCGCCGCGCCATGGTGCATATGGAAGAGGCGCTGGACAAGGCGAAGCTCTCGGCCCGCATGCTCTTACAGGTGCATGACGAGCTGATCTTCGAGACGGTGGAAGCGGAAGTCGAGGCGACCATTCCGGTCGTGCGCCGCGTCATGGAGAACGCGCCGATGCCGGCGGTCTCGATGTCGGTACCGCTGCATGTCGACGCGCGCGCCGCCGACAACTGGGACGAGGCGCATTGAGGTGAAATGCTGCCGCTCTCGACGGCCACGCTGCTCTCCTTTGCGCTCGCTGCCCTGCTGATCGAGCTGACGCCGGGGCCGAACATGACCTATCTGGCGCTGGTCTCGGCCAATGACGGCCGTCGCGCCGGCATTGCCACAGTCGCCGGCATTGCGCTGGGCCTCGCCGTCATCGGCGGCATCGCTGCCTTCGGCGTCGCCGAATTGATCCAGGCGTCCACGCTGCTCTACGAGGGGCTTCGCTGGGCGGGCACGCTGTTTCTCCTCTATCTGGCCTGGGAGGGCTGGACGGCTGGCACGGACGTGGTTTCAGCGACCAAGGCGCCGGATGGCAAGTATTTCGCTCGCGGACTCGTCACCAACCTGCTCAATCCGAAGGCGGCGGTCTTCTACATCGCCGTGTTGCCCACCTTCGTCGAGGCCGATCGGCCGGCGCTGGCCCAGACTGTGCTGCTCACCACAGTCTATGTGGCCATCGCGACGGCCATCCATGCAACGATCGTCGTGCTGGCGGGAACGCTGGAGCCGTTCCTCAACGATTCCCAACGCGAGCGCGTCGCTCGCAGGGTGCTTTCCGCCATGCTGGCGCTGGTGGCGATATGGTTCGCCTGGTCGACGGCGCGTTAGAGCAATTCCAGGAAAAGTGCGTAGCGGTTTTCCGCCCGGAATTGCGCAAAAACAAACGCTTGGAGCGGATCGGCGATTCTGTGAAGAGCTGAACCGCTCTAGCCAAAGCAATTCCGGTGGGCGTAGCGGTCAGGCTCGGCGACTTCGCCGTGGCGTTCCGCAGATAGTCAGGCGGCCTCGGCCCTGCACTTGGCGCACACGCCCCGAAATTCGATCACCGCCTTCTTCGCGGCGAAGCCGGTCGAGCGCACCCATTCGTCCAGCCGGTGGTCGACATCGTGGTCGGACATCTCGGTCACCTGGCCGCAACTGTCACAGATCGCGAAGGCGGTCATCGAATGGCTGTGGTCGTGCGGCTCGGCGCAGGCGACGAAAGAATTGAGGCTTTCGAGCCTATGCACGAAGCCCGATTTCACCAGCGTGTCTAAAGCCCGATAGACCTGCAGCGGCGCCCGGAAGCCGCGCTCGCGCAGCTGGTCGAGCAGCATATAGGCGCTGAGCGGCCCGCTGGCGGCTTCGAGCTTCTCGAGCACGCACAGCTGGTTCTTGGTCAGCGCATCCCTTGCCGTCATCTTTTTCCGTCCGCTCGTCGCGTCGTTTCGCGTGTCGATTGTGCACGCAAACAATCTCTGGTCCATGAGATAGCGACGAACGCGTAGTTTTGCCACTGTTTCCGCGGTTGGCCGACCGGGGCGGCCGCTACTTGCGCGGCGGTCCCTTGCGCTCGGCGGATGCCGCCCAAAGGTTGATGTCGGCCTCGCGTGCGTGGGTATCGATCTCGGCCAGCTCGGCATCGCTGAACTCGAGCACCTTGAGCGCGCCGACGCAATCCTCGACCTGTTCCGGCCGGCTGGCGCCGATCAGCGCCGTGGTCACGCGCCCCTTGCGCAGCACCCAGGCCAACGCCATCTGCGCCAGCGTTTGGCCGCGCCGGCCGGCGATGGCGTTGAGCGCCTTGATGTTGGCGATCGACCTGTCGTTGATGAAGGCCGGGCGCAGCGACTTGCCTTGGGATGCGCGGCTGCCTTCCGGTATGCCGCCGAGATATTTGTCGGTCAGCATGCCTTGCGCCAGCGGCGAGAACACGATCGAGCCGATGCCGAGCCCCTCCAGCGTGTCCAGCAGCCCGTCCTCCTCGACCCAGCGATTGAGCATCGAATAGCTCGGCTGGTGGATCAGGCAAGGCGTGCCGAGCCGCTTCAATATGTCGGCCGCCTCGCGCGTGCGCTGCGAATTGTAGGAGGAGATGCCGGCATAGAGCGCCTTGCCCGAGCGCACCGCGTGGTCGAGCGCGCCCATGGTTTCTTCCAGCGGCGTCTCCGGATCGAAGCGATGCGAATAGAAGATGTCGACATAGTCGAGCCCCATGCGCTTGAGGCTCTGGTCGAGGCTCGCCAGCACATATTTGCGGCTGCCCCATTCACCATAGGGACCGGCCCACATCTCATAGCCTGCCTTGGTCGAGATGATCAGCTCGTCGCGATAGGCGGCGAAGTCGGCGCGCAGGATCCCGCCGAAGGCGGTCTCGGCCGAGCCGGGCGGCGGGCCGTAATTGTTGGCGAGGTCGAAATGCGTGATGCCGAGGTCGAAGGCCTTGCGCACGATCGCCTGCTTGGTCCGGTGTGGCGTGTCGTTGCCGAAATTGTGCCACAGGCCGAGCGAGATCGCTGGCAGCTTGAGGCCGGAGCGTCCGCAGCGATTGTAGATCATCTTCTCGTAGCGGTTCTCGGCGGCGATATAGGGCATGGGGTAATCCTCGGGATCGAAGCGGCGCGGCGAGCGCCGCGACGGATTTGAATCGATGCTTGTCCCCCATCCATACCCTCTCCCCGCCAAAACGGGGAGAGGGTAGTTGCCACCTACTTTTTCTTCGCCAGCAGCGCCTTCGCTTCCTTGATGCCGAGTGCTGCCGGCCGCTCGCAGGTCGTCTGCATGGCGACGAACTTGCCGCTATCGCCGGAACGCAGGATGCCGGTCATGACGTCGACGGCGTGCAGCGCCAGCTCCATCGAGCAGCGGTGCGGCCGCCCTTCCGAGATCGCGATCGCCATGTCGGCAAGGCCGGCGGTGCGGTAGTTCGCCATCATGCCTTGGCTGTGCATCTCGTTGGGCACGCCGAACGGATGATCCCATTTCGGCAGCTTCTTCACCGGCTTGGTGGCGTCGGTGAAGCGCAGCTCGCCGCCGAAGAAATTCGGGTCCGGCACGAAGACGGTGCCCGCCTCGCCATAAAGCTCCATCGGCGCGTGGCCGTGGCTCCAGACGTCCCACGAGGTGTTGAGCGTCACCACGGCGCCGTTCTCGA
Organism: Mesorhizobium sp. M1D.F.Ca.ET.231.01.1.1; assembly: GCF_003999155.2. Taxonomy (NCBI): domain Bacteria; kingdom Pseudomonadati; phylum Pseudomonadota; class Alphaproteobacteria; order Hyphomicrobiales; family Phyllobacteriaceae; genus Mesorhizobium; species Mesorhizobium sp. M1D.F.Ca.ET.231.01.1.1. The sequence goes on along the minus strand of NZ_RZOZ02000004.1, from coordinate 182,812 downwards.
ATTCGAGCAGCGCATGGATGGTGGTCGGCGTGTTGACGGGGATCTTTTCGCCCGCGCGCGGCTTGGAGCTGATGGTGCGCTCCTTGGCCGGCGTCGCCGCGAAAGCCGCCACCTGCTTCACCGGCCCGATCAGCTGGATCAGGTTGGTGACGTAGTATGGGCCGATGTCGAGCACCGGCCCGGCGCCCGGTTGGAAGAAGAAGTCGGGATTGGGGTGCCAGTGCTCCATGCCGTGGCCCATGACATGGCAGGTGCCGCTGGTGATCCTGCCGAGCTTGCCGCTGTCGATCAGCTCGCGCGCCAGCTGATGCGCGCCGCCGAAGAACGTGTCCGGCGCCGAGCCGATGCGCAGCCCCTTTTTTTCGGCCCGGCTTTTCAGGTCGAGCCCTTCCTTGATCGACAGCACGAAGGGTTTTTCCGAATAGACGTGCTTGTCGGCGTCGAGCACCGCCTTCGAGACTTCGTAGTGCACGGCCGGGATGGTGAGGTTGACGATGATGTCGATCTCGTCGTCCTTCAGCAGGTCGTTGACCGTCTCGGCGCGGAGCTTGAACTCCTTCGCCCGCATCTTCGCCGCATCCATGTTGATGTCCGCGCAGGCGCGCATCTTGATGCCGCGGAACAGCGGCGCCAGCGAGAAATACGCCTTCGAGATGTTGCCGCAGCCGATGACGCCTACGCCAAGTTTGTTTGCCATTGTGAATGCTCCTACCAGCTCTTGGCTGCTGCGATCGAGCGCCGGGCGAAACGCTCGATGTCGTTGGGATTGTCCTGTTCCATGACGAAATACTTGGCGGCGCTCTTGGTCCGCAACGTCTTGATCAGACCAGGCCAGTCGATGGTGCCGTGGCCGACATCCGACCAACCGTCCTCATCGAGCCCCTCGCCCGCTTTCGCCATGTCCTTGACGTGGACGGCGACGATGCGCTTGCCGTGCTTTTCGATCCAGGGCAGCGGATCGGCGCCGCCGCGCACCACCCAGGCCAGGTCCATCTCCCAGCCGATATCGGGTGCTGAGGACAGGATATGGTCCTGCGGCACCGAACCGTCGCCAAGCGCCTTGAACTCGAAATCGTGGTTGTGCCAGGCAAAGCCGTAGCCGGCCTTCTTCGCTGTCTCGCCAACCTTGGCCAACCGCTCGCCGAAGCTACGCCAGCCGCCGGCATCGCCCGGCCGCGCATCGGGCATCAGGTAGGGGCAGATCAGCAGCGTGACGCCGAGCGCATCGGCGATTTTGCGCACGCCGTCGAAATCTTTCTCCAGCGCATCGATCGAGAAATGGCCGGTCGGCATGGCAAGCCCGTTCTTGTCGAGCTCGGCGCGAAAAGCCTTGGGGTCGTCATAGACGCCGCCGAAGCCTTCAACTTCCTTGTAGCCCAGCTCGCCGAGCATTTTCAGCACGCCGCCCCACGGTTGGAAATTTCGAGCGCTGTAGAGTTGGAATGACCAGTTCATCTGTCCTGTCCGTTCTGCTTGGGGGGATTTTTCAGAATTAGAGGCGGCTGTCGGTTTGAGCGTCGAACAGCGAGGCGCGCGCCGGATCGAAGCCGATGCGGATCGCATCGCCGTTGCTCAGCGTCTTGTCCGCCTCGACGCGGAAGGAGACGATCTGGCCCCCGAGCTTCGTCCACACCAGCGTGTCGGAGCCCATCGGATCGACGATCTCGACGGTCGACTCGGCGGTGAAGGGCATTGCCTTGGCGGCGTCACCCAAGGCAATGTGCTCGGGCCTGATGCCGAAGATGCAAGGCCTCGCGGCGCGGCCGTTGTCGCCATCGAATGCGTAACGGCCAAGCGGCACCGAGATACCGTCGGCCTTGAACACGGGAGCGTCGCCCGCTTCCAACTCCCCTTTGAGGAAATTCATCGCCGGCGAGCCGAGGAAGCCGGCGACGAAGCGGTTGACCGGGCGGTTGTAGATCGTCTGCGGCGCGTCGAGCTGCTGGATCACGCCGCCCTTCATCACCGCGATGCGGTCGGCCAGCGTCATAGCCTCGATCTGGTCGTGGGTGACGTAGATCATCGTGTTCTGCAGCCTGCGGTGCAGGAGCTTGATCTCGACGCGCAGTTCCGAGCGCAGCTTGGCGTCGAGGTTGGAGAGCGGCTCGTCGAACAAGAAGACGTCGACGTCGCGCACCAGCGCGCGCCCGATCGCCACGCGCTGGCGCTGGCCGCCGGAAAGCGCCGAGGGCTTGCGCTGCAACAGCGGCTCGATCTGCAGGATTTCGGCCGCGCGCGCGATGCGTTTGGCGATCTCGTCCTTCGGCACGCCGGCGACGCGCAGGCCGAAGGACAGGTTCTTCTCCACGGTCATCTGCGGGTAGAGCGCGTAGGACTGGAACACCATGCCGATGCCGCGGTCCTTCGGCTCCTCCCAGGTGACGTTCTTGCCCTTGATGAAGATGCGGCCTTCGGAAATGTCGAGCAGGCCGGCGATGCAGTTGAGCAGGGTCGACTTGCCGCAGCCGGAGGGTCCGAGCAGCACGATGAACTCGCCCTCGGCGACGTCGAGATTGAGGGTCTTCAGCACCGACATGACGCCGAAATTGAGCGACAGGTCCTGGATCGAGACGCTGGGATTGGCGATCGCTGCTGCCATCATCATCCTTTCACCGCGCCGGCCGCGATGCCGCGCACGAAGAGCTTGCCGGAAACGAAGTAGACGATGAGCGGCACGAGGCCGGTCAGGATGGTTGCGGCCATGTTGACGTTGTACTCCTTCACGCCCTGCACCGAGTTGACGATGTTGTTGAGCTGGACCGTCATCGGATAGGTGTCGGGGCGGGTGTAGACGACGCCGAACAGGAAGTCGTTCCAGATGCCGGTCACCTGCAGGATGACGGCGACGACGAAGATCGGCAGCGACATCGGCAGCATGATGCGCAGATAGATGCCCCAGAAGCCGGCGCCGTCGACGCGCGCCGCCCTGAACAGCTCCTCCGGCATCGACGTGAAATAGTTGCGAAACAGAAGCGTCAGGATCGGCATGCCGAAGATCGAGTGCACGATCACCAGGCCGGTCAGCGTGCCGTAGATGCCGATCTCGCGCAGGATGATGACGATCGGATAGATCATCACCTGATAGGGGATGAAGGCGCCGACGATCAGGATGATGAAGAAGCTGTCGGCGCCCTTGAAGCGCCAGTTGGCCAAGGCGTAGCCGTTCACCGAAGCGATCGCGATCGACAAGAGCACCGACGGCACGGTGATGCGCACGGAATTCCAGAAGCCGCGCGAGAGCCCGTCGCAATTGAGGCCGGTGCAGGCGGTCGCCCACGCCTTCACCCAAGGCTCGAAGGTGATCTCCAGCGGCGGCGAGAAGATGTTGCCGAGGCGGATTTCTGGCATGCCCTTCAGCGACGTGACGACCATCACGTAAAGCGGCAGCAGATAATAGAGCGCCACGACGATCAGCGTGCCGTAGAGAAAGATGTTGCGGCGCGAGAGCACATGCCGCGGCTTTGTTCCGCTCGGACCCGCTGCATCGCGTTGAAGGGCACCTGCATGGGGAACGGAGGCAGCAATCTCACCCATGCTTCTTGCCTCCGAATTCGAGATAGGCCCATGGCACGATGACGATCACCACCGAGAGCAGCATCATGGTCGAGGCGGCAAAGCCTTGGCCGAGGTTCTGGGCGAAGAACATGTAGTCGTAGACATATTTTGCCGGCACTTCGGAGGCGATGCCCGGGCCGCCGCTGGTCTGGGCGACGACGAGGTCGTAGACCTTGACGATGCCGGCGGCGATGATGACCAGCGTGGTGATGAAGACCGGCCGCATCATCGGGATGACGATGAAGAGATAGGTCTTCCACATCGGTATGCCATCGACCCTAGCGGCCTTCCAGATGTCCTCGTCGATGCCGCGCAGGCCGGCGAGCATCAGGCACATGATCAGCCCCGTGCCTTGCCAGAGCGCGGCGATCGAAATGCCGTAGATGACGATGCTGGAATTGTAGAGCGGATCGAAGCTGAAGCTCGTCCAGCCGAGGTCGCGCACCACGCGCTGGACGCCGAAATCCGGGTTGAGCAGCCACTGCCAGACCAGGCCGGTGACGATGAAGGACAGCGCGAAGGGATAGAGGAAGATGGTGCGGAAGGTGTCCTCGAAGCGGATCTTCTGGTCGAGAAGGGCGGCAAGCAGGAAACCGATGACAAGCGAGAACACCAGGGAGATCACGCCGTAGATCAGAAGGTTCTCGATCGACACCAGCCAGCGCGATGTCGACCAGAGCCGGTGATACTGGTCGAGCCCGACGAAGGTGAGCCGCGGCAACAGCTTCGAATTGGTGAAGGAATAGAGCACCGTCCAGGCCGTGCCGCCGACGAACACCACCAGCGCGGTGAGCACCATCGGGATCGATGCGACCTTGGCGTTCAGATTGCGGAAAAGCTGGTTAGGGCGTTCGCTGTTGCTCATCTCGGCAGCCGGGGACAATGAGGGCGTCATGCTCCCGACCCCCGATAGGTCGGGGCCGGGAGCCGGCGGGGGCGCCGGTTGTCAGTCCGCCGAGCCGATAATCTCGGCGAAGCGCTTCTGCGCCTCTACGACGCTCATGTCGGGCTTGGCGAAGAACTCGGAGAACAGGTCTTCCTTCTGCTTCTGGCTGTCCTGCGAGAGCAGCTGGTCGGTCCATGGCATGACGGCGCCCTTGGCCAGGATGGCGAGACCCTTCTTCATGCAGTCGTTCGCCGTCTCAAGGTCGACGTCGCCGCGCACCGGCAGCGAGCCCTTCTTCAGGTTGAAGGCGACCTGGGTCTTCGGGTCGAGCAGCGTTTCCGCCAGGACCTCCTGCGCCTTGGCCTTGTCGGCGTCCTTCAGCAGCGGGAAGTAGAAGGCGTCGCCGCCGGTGGCGATAACCTCGTTCAGGCCGAGGCCGGGCAGGCAGGCATAGTCCTTGCCGGCGGTCTTGCCGGCGACCTGGAATTCGCCCTGCGCCCAGTCGCCCATGATCTGGCCGCCGGCCTTGCCGGTGATGACCAGGTTGGTCGCCTGGTTCCAGTCCTGCACATTGGTGTTCTTGGCCATCTTGCGGGCGTCGTCGGCCGCCTTGAACACCTTGGCGATCTCGGGGCCGCCGGCGAACTTGGCATCCTTTTCCTTGTAGACCTTGAGGAAGGCGTCAGTGCCGCCGACAGCGGCGAGCAGCACGTCGAAGGCGCCCGATGCCTGCCAGGCCTGCCCGCCGACCGCGAGCGGGATGATGCCGGCCTTTTCCAGCGCCGGCGCGTCCGCCACGAACTCATTCCAGTCTTTCGGCAGCGGCAGGCCGGCCTTCTGGAAGGCTTCGTTCGACAGCCACAGCCACTGCCAGGAGTGGATGTTGACCGGCACGCAATAGATCTTGCCGTCGATGGTGCAACTATCGAGCAGGCTCTTTGGCCGCACGATTTCCGTCCACTTGCCTTTGGTGGCGATGTCGGTCAGGTCGCGCATCAGCCCGGCCTGGACGAGCTCTTCCGCCTGGCGGCCGTGGTTGAACTGGGTGGCGCCCATCGGATCGCCACCGGTGATGCGGCTGATCATGATCGGCCGCGCCGTGGGACCGGAGCCGGCAATAGCGCCGTCGACCCAATGGTTGCCTGTCGCGTCGAAGGCCTTGGCAAGTTCAGCCACCGCCGCCGCCTCGCCGCCCGAAGTCCACCAATGGGTGACTTCGAGGTCGGTCGCGCCCGCCGCTCCGGCGAAGTTCAGCGCGACCGTCGCGGCGAACGCGGCAGTCAGGAATTTATATCGCATTTCGGTTCCTCCCAGAATCTGAAACGTTACAGATTTTCGATACGGCAAATGACTGGCATAGGCAACCCCTCGAATCGAAACGGCATGAGATTTTTTCGGGACGCGAACAAAATCCATCTCCAAAGGCAACCCGACAGCGCCCAGCCCAACCAATTGATGCCGAAAGCCGTGAGAAATTGAGATTTCTATGCGATTCCAGTGGCTTTCAGCCCGCTCCCTCATAACCGGCCGCAACGATCGCGACCCGCTCGTAGGTCTCAGGCGTTGGCAATCTGTAACGTTTCAGTATATTGACCCGTGTCACGGGCCAAAAGCCGCGCAAATGTCGATGCACACGGTTGCCGGCCGGCTTCACGGCTGCTATGCGCCTGATGGGCGGGACGAATGGATAGACGAGCTACCGAGAAGGACGACGAGACGTCGGCCAAGGAACGGCCGACGCTGAAGACGCTCGCCTTCATGACCGGGCTCGGCGTCACGACGGTGTCACGCGCGCTGAAGGACGCGCCCGAGATCGGCGCCGAGACCAGGCGCCGCGTCCAGCTCGTCGCCAAGCAGATCGGCTACCGGCCGAACCGCGCCGGCGTGAGGCTGAGGACCGGCAAGACCAACGTCATCAGCCTGGTGCTCAACACCGAGCGCGAGATCATGAGCTTTGTCTCGGACATCATCTACGGCGTCTCGGAAGTCATCGCCGACACGCCCTATCACCTGATCGTCACGCCCTATTCACGCTCGCAGGATCCACTGGACCCGGTGCGCTATCTGGTGGAGACGGGCTCCGCCGACGGCGTCATCATTTCACGCACGCAGCCCAACGACCCCAGGGCCCGCTTCATGCTGGAGCGCGGCATTCCCTTCGCCACGCATGGCCGCACCGACATGGGGCTGGTGCATCCCTATCACGACTTCGACAACTACGCCTTCGCCGGCGAGGCGGTGCGGCATCTGGCCGGCATGGGCCGGCGCCGCCTCGCTTTGCTGACGCCACCCATCGGCCTGACCTATCGCGGCCACACTGTGGACGGTTTCACCGATGCGTTGAGCGAGGTCGGCGCCAGCGAAGTGCCGTTCAACACCGTCACGATCGACCATTCGATCGAGCAGATCAGGATGCGGACCGCGCAGCTGATGCGGCGCGAGGATCGGCCGGACGGCTTCGTCAGCAGCGCCGCCGCGGCGACGCTCGCCATCGTCGCCGGCATCGAGGATGCCGGCCTGAAGCTCGGCCGCGATGTCGACGTGGTGTCGAAACAGTCGTCGGAACTGCTGCATCTGTTCCGGCGCGAACTGCTGGTGGTCAACGAGAATTTCCGGCTCGCCGGCTCCGAGCTCGCCCGCGCGGTGCTCGGCTGGATCGGCGGCAAGGAACCCGGCTCACTGCAGTCGCTCAGCACGCCGGGCGAGGTTCTGCCCTATCGGCATTCGCAAGATCAGTGACCTCTGCGCCTTTCGCGACGGCGATCATCATGCAAAGGGGTTCAGCTCGGGCTTCGTGGCCATCAGCGCGACAATGAGTGCAAAGAGCGTGATCATGGTCAGGCGTCCAACCAGGGCGCGTTTGTTGCCAGCAAAGGCTTTGACCTCGACGGCTGAGACGGCACCGCGAAGTGCTGCTTGAGCCTGCGTTGCCCACGGGCGCACGAGCTTGTTCTCGACCGCCATCAAGGCGGCGACAAGCGCTAGCGACACCATCAGCCAAGGCGCCAGCAGGGACCAGCCGCCAAGAAAGACAAGGGCGATGCCGGCAAGCACACCGGCGCCCACCAGAAGCCCTGCAAAGCGGCTGGCGAAGAAGGCCATTCTGGCCGGCCCTGGCTGCCCTCTTCGGGCAGGAATTAGCAGAAGTTCGTTCGCCACGAACAACAGCAAAGCGGCGCACATGGCGTACGCATGGATTCCCAAAACAATTTTATAGAGCATCTGTCACCATCCGCATCGCTTGAGCATCGGTGGACATAATGCGAGCGATAGCTCACAATTGTCTACTCGCATTGGGACCGGCAGGAATATGGCACCTAAGCTGCTCACGAATCCAAGGAAGAACGCCTCCCAGGACAGGTCGCGCGCGACGGTGGACGCGCTTATCGAGGCGACCGCTCGCATTTTGGTCAGGGACGGTTTCGACAAGGCCAGCACCAACCGGATCGCCGAAGAGGCCGGTGTGAGCATCGGCTCGCTTTACCAGTATTACCCGGGCAAGGAAGCGCTCGTTGCCGCCGTCATCGATCGTCACAACCAGGACATCATGCAGGTCGTGCGGAGGGTTTTTGCGGAGGTCGCCTCGCAGCCGGTCGAGAGAGCAGCGCGCCGGCTTGTTGCCGTCGCGATCGAGGCGCATCGCATCGACCCCAAGCTGCATCGTGTCCTTGCCGAGCAGATTCCGCGCACGGGACGCCTCGAAAACGTGGAAGCCTTCAATCGCGAAGCCCACTCTCTCTTCAAGAGCTATCTCGAAAGCCACAGCGACGAGCTACGCGTGGCCGATCTTGGACTTGCCGCCTTTGTGTGCGTGACTTCGATCGAAGCGCTCGCCCATACCGCGGTGTTGCACAGCTCCGAGAAGCTATCGAATGAAGCGGCCGAAACGCTCATCGACGAGGCCACTCGGCTCGTGGTCGGGTATCTGAAATAGACGCTCCGCGAGAGCGGCGCCTCGTCTTACCCGCTCGCCCCGCTGCCCCACGGTCCGTGAAACGCCCCCTGCTCGCCGATGCGCTCGAAGCCATGCGCGCCGAAGAAATCGCGCTGCGCCTGGATCAGGTTCGAGGTGCCGCGGCCCTGGCGGTAGCTGTCGAAATAGGCGAGCGCCGACGACAGCGCCGGCACCGGCGAGCCTGCCTCGGAGGCCTTGGCCACGATGCGCCTGAGCGAAGGATGGGCCTCCTTCATCATGGCGATGAAGGCCGGCGCCATCAGCAGGTTGGTTGACGCGCCGCCCGAGCCGAAGGCCTCGGCCATCGTGTCCAGCATCTGCGAGCGGATGATACAGCCGGCGCGCCAGATCTTGGCGATGGTCGGCATCGGCAGGTTCCAGTTGAATTCCTTCGAGGCGCCGCTCATCACCGCAAAGCCTTGCGCATAGGCAGCGATCTTGCCGGCGAACAGCGCCAGTTCGAGATCCTTCAAAAGGGCTGCCTTGTCGCCGGAAATCTTTTCGACGCCGATAGTGCCATAGGCCTTTTCCGCCGCCTGTCGCTCGTCCTTGATCGAGGACAGCACGCGCGCCGCGACCGCCGCCTCGATGGCCGTCGCCGGAATGCCGAGCTGCTGCGCCTCGATGACCGACCATTTGCCGGTGCCCTTCTGGCCGGCGCGGTCGAGGATGACGTCGACCACCGGCTTGCCGGTCTTCGGATCGTCCGCGGCCAGCACCTTGGCGGTGATCTCGATCAAATAGGAGTTGAGCCGGCCCTTGTTCCACTCGGCGAAGACCCGGCCGATCTCATTCGGTTCCATGCCGAGGCCGTCGCGCAGGATGCCGTAGATCTCGGCGATCATCTGCATGTCGGCATATTCGATGCCGTTGTGGATGGTCTTGACGAAATGGCCGGCGCCATCGGTGCCGAGCCAGGCGGCGCACGGCTCGTCCTTGAACTTGGCCGAAATCGCCGTCAGCACCTTTTCGACGCGCTTCCAGGACTCCTCCGTGCCGCCGACCATGATCGACGGCCCATGGCGCGCGCCCTCCTCGCCGCCGGATACGCCCATGCCGATGAAGGTGAGACCGGAGCCGGAGAGCTCGGAGAAGCGCCGCATCGTGTCGCGGAAATTGGCGTTGCCGGCATCGATGACGATGTCGTTGTCGGACAGCACGCCGCGAAGCGCCGCGATCTGCTCGTCCACCGGCTTGCCGGCGAGCACCATGATGATGATCGGCCGCGGCGGCCGGATCGCGGCGGCGAGCTCCTCCAGGCTGTAGCAGGGCACGACCCTGTCCTTCAGCGGCCCGGCGCTCTCGACGAAGGCGTCGGTGCGCGCGGCCGTGCGGTTGAAGACGGCGATGCGGTGCCCATGCTCGGCAATGTTGAGCGCCAGGTTGGAGCCCATCGTGCCAAGGCCGATGAGGCCGATTTCGGCTTTTTCCATCGTTTCTTCCCTGCTTTCCGAATGCTTGTTGGAGGCTGCGTCCTGGAGAACGCCTTTCCCAGATGAATGACGGGCCTTGGCGGCCGCGTCAACCGCCTCGCCGAATTGCGCGGGACCGCGGTGGGTGAGATCCGGGTCAGGCCGGCCTCACCTGAATATCACTCACCGCGGATGTCGATCGGCGCCTCGATCTTCACCATCTCGAAGTCCGAGACGAGGATGTCGAGGCGCGCCGTCCAGCGGCCTGGAACCGGGATGACGAGATTGTCGACCCGCCAGGTGCCGTCGCCGGGCTTTGTCGCCGAACGCTTGATCGCTTCGATGCCGGAATCGGGCTTGGACAGCACCAGCGTCACCGCCTTGGCGTCGAGCGGACCGAAATCGCCGGTCATGACGACCATCGAAGCCGCCACCTGCCCCGCATGACCGGGCGTGATGCTGAGGTCGGCCATCGCCTGCAGCGTGTGGATGTGGATCGACACCGGCTGCGCGGCGGCGATCGCCAGCGCGCGCGGCGGCGGCGTGAAGCGCCAGCCGGCGGCGACGCCGAAGATGGCGAGCACGATCAGCGTCTCGATGCCGATCGAGCGCACCAGCCGCCGCTGCACCTCCGTGTCGCCCGCCTCGGCCGGCGCGGTCAGCGTCCAGCGGTTGACCGAAGCGAGCGTGAACAGGAACAGCAGGAAGGCCAGTTTCAACAGCAGCAGGCGGCCATAGGCGGTGTTGATCAATGCAGCTGGCGTCTGCACCTGGATGATCGCCAGCACGATGCCGCTTGCGGCGAGCACGGCAACGACGGGCAGGATGGCGCGCGAGAACCGCCGCAGGAAAACCTTCGCCTCCGCCGGCTGGAACCTCAAGGCAAGGCCGAGCGGCGCCAGCGCGCCCGTCCAAAAGGCGATGGCCGCACCGTGCAGGAACACCAGGGGCCGCGTCAGCCATTGCGGCCCGGCGGCGCTGGCGTGGCCGCTTGCCGCAAGCGCTGCGCCGACGCCGATGAGTCCGGCAAGCGCAAGCAGCTTGCGAGGAGCGCGCGGTCCGGCGAGGGAGAGCAGCGCAAGTCCAAGCGCGATCAGGGCGACAAGCACCGTCCAGCCGAAACTCGTCTCGAGCGCTGTCCGCCAGACCGCCGGCGCCGCGAACCGGGGGAGCGGCGCGGCAAGCGCGTCCAGCCCCTGCAAGCCCAGCGAAACCGGCGCGGCGGCCATTCCGCAGAGCAGCGCGCCGATGACGAAACGCCGGCCGCACCGTTGGTGTTCGGCGAGCCAGGCAAGCGAGAAGGCGCCGCCGACACCAAGAAAGAGGCCGGCATAGAGGAGGAGCTTGGCCGCCCAGATCGCCGCGCGCACCGACCGGTCGACGGCTTCGCCCGCCGCTGGCGCCGCACTTGGCGCGCCGACGGAAAACAGCGCCGAGCCGCCGACAGGATGGCCGTCTTCCGAGATCACCCGCCAGCTCAGCACATGCGTGCCGGATTTGAGCGTCTCGGGATTGTCGATCTCGATGGTCCGGTCGTTCAGGCGAAAGGACGTCAGCGCAAGCCGCGTGCCGTCCGGCCGCACCAAAGTGAGGACCAGCGGCGAGACCGGCTCGCTGAAGGTCAGCGAGAAATGCGCCGGACTCTGCACCAGCACCGTGCCGTCGGCCGGATCGGCCGCGACCAGCGCCGCATGCGCAAAGGCGCGGCCGGGCAGCAGCACCGCCAGCAGCGCCATCAACACCAGAACCGCAACCAGGCGGCTGGTGGCTGGCCCGATGCGGATGCCGCCCGGGCGGATTGGGAAAGTTGCTGCGTTCATGCGGTCTTTCAAGAAGCGACGGCGCGCCCGAACCGGACGCGCCATCAAGAGATCATTTCTTCGGCAGCAATTTGATGCCGGGCGCCGGATTTTCCAGCGCATCCTCGTCCTGTCCTGCCGCTGGAATCTCGATCCAGCGATCCGCGGCGTCGCCGCATTCCTGCACCACCGGGAAATAGAGCATCTGCCCCGCCGGCAGATCGGCCGCCAGCGAAGCGCGGAAGACGAACTCGTCATAGAAGTCGTCGGGCAAATTGCCGCCGCTCCAGTCGATTTCCTTGACGCCGGTGGTGAGCGTCTCGCCATAGAGCTGATACGACTTCTCGTATCGGCCTTTCTTGGTCTGCAGCGTCCAGCCGGGCTTCGGCATCGGCTTGACCGAAATGACGCCTTCCGGGATCTGCACGCGAAGCGCGGTCGTCACCTTGCCCTCGCAGCCATGCGGCATGCGCAGGACAGCCTTGTAGGTCGAGCCGACGGCCGCTTCCTGGGTTTCGAGCGTGATGTGCGCAAGCGCGGCATTGGTCCCGAGCACGAAAAGCGCGCCCGCCGCCAAAAGATATGTCTTCATGGATTGTCCCTCTGATTTCGAATTGGCGGATGACGGATCACTCGGCGTGATCGTCAATGCCGCCCATCTCGCCCATGCCTTCGACGGCGAACTCGACGCTGACGCTGCCGGCCTTCTCGAAGGTGAGCGTGGCCGCGAATTTCTCGCCCTGCTTGGGCTGCCGCTTGAGGCCGACGAACATCAGGTGATAGGCGCCGGGCTTCAGCTCGACCTTGCCGCCGGCCGGAATTTCGAGCCCGCCGCTCACCGGCCGCATAGTCATGACGCCGTCCTTGACGCCCATCTCATGCAGTTCGGCCTTGTCGGAGATCTCGGAGGAAATCGACAGCAGCCGGTCGGGCGAGCTGCCTTTGTTGGTGACTGTGAAATAGCCGCCGGCCACCTTGGCGCCGGGCGGCGTGGCGCGCGACCACGGGTGTCCGATTTCGAGGTCACCGGCCTTGAATTCATGCGCCGGGGCGCCGGAAACGCAGGCCAACAGGAGAAGGAGGACGAACACGGCAAGGCTGAGCTGTTCGAAACCGCGCGGACGAGCTTGCGCGCGCGCTGCAGGAAGAAGATTGGACATGGTTGCTCCATGGGTATGAGATCGCGCCGTCATCCGGTCGCGAGCAGTCTGATCTTGGATGAATGCGCCCGCGAAGGTTTTGCGGGTGTTCGTCAGACCGTTGCCGGTGGCGCCCGCGGATTGGCGGGAGAGCGGTCGCGGGCGAAATCGAGATGCCGGAAAGCCAGGGATGGGAAGGCAACCGCTTCGAACGCCGAGGTTCTGGCAAGCGCGCCGCTGTCCGGCGGCGGCAGATGCGCGGTCCAAACCATGCTGCAGCCAAGCGAGCAGCAGGCCGGCATGTGCTGCTGGTGCGGGCCGCCGCCCGGAAGCTTGGCCGCGCCGTCATGCGTGCAGATGACGTTGCCGAAGGCATCGAGCTGTGAAGGCGCGCCGAAGGCGAAGGCGCCGAGCGCCGACTGGAACAACAGCAGCAGCGCCGCGACGAACGCGGCCGGCATGCTCCATCGTCTCAGCCGGATATTCAACGGACTGCCTCTCTCCAGCAACTTGGCCGACCCTAGCATGGGGCCGGCGGCCGGAAAATCGGCAAAACCGGGCTGCGGCAACGCGGCGCGATGCGCCTCGTCAGGCGGGCTGCAGCTGCCGCCCTTCGGGAATCGAGCTGAGCAGCGTCTGGCGCGCCGACTTCAGATGTTTTCGGCACGCGGCATCCACCTTGCCCGGATCGCGCGATTTCAACGCCGCGATATAGGCCAGATGCTCCTGCACCGCGACCTCGTTGCGCTCGCGCTCCTGCGCCTTGTTCCACTGATAGTGATAGTGGAAGATCATCGCGATCACATCGTAGAAATCGACGATGAAGCGGTTGTGCGACGCGCGGTGGATCAGCCGGTGGAAGCGCTCGTCGAGCTCGGAGAATTCGTTGAAGCGCGTGGCGATCTCGCTGGCCAGTCGACGATGTTCGACCTCCAGCCGGTCGAGATCGGCCCAGACCGCGCTATCCTCCGGCAGCGCAACGAAGGCGGCGGCCGATCGCAACTCGAACATCTCCCGGATTTCGGTAAGCTCCAGCGCGAAGGCCCGTGTGAAGCCTTTCAGCACCCAATGGCTGTTGCGCCGCTTCTCGATCAGCCCGAAGCGCGAAAAGCGGATCAGGAATTCGCGCACGCTGGTGGTGCCGACGCCTATCTCGCGCGCCAGCTCGAGCTCGTTGATCTGCATGCCCGCCTCGGCGCCCTCGGCAAGCAGCCGGCGCATGAACGAGCGCTCGATGATCTCGGCCAGCGAATCGGTCTCTTCCTCGGGGAAGAAATCTTCCGGCCGCGGCGACCTCAGCACCGTCTTGTTGCGTTTGTTCCAGGCGATCAGCCCGGTCTCCTCCATGCGCGAAAGGATGCTGCGCACCGTGGTGCGGCTGACGCCGAGCAGCGTGCCGAGCTCGGGCTCCGACGGCAGGCTCTTGGTCTCGTCGAGCAGCCGCAGTCCGCGGTTGAAGGCGTCCTTGTAGACGTTGTTGCTCTTCGACATGCCCCGTATCCCCCAACGCTTGCGGCGGCCGGCCGGAAGCGCGATATGATCGGTGTTCCTAGCGCAAGGCTGCGAAACGCGTAAATCGAATTTCGCCGGCTCGCCAACGGGCAGCCCTGCGCCCAGGGCGCGCGGCGTGCACGATGAAAAAACAATTGACGCAAAAATGTTTTTTCACGATAAAAGACATTATCCCCAAACGGGCGCATGTCAATCCGCCCACTCCCAGGTTTACCCAGGACAGCTGCTCGTGAACGCCGCAAACACCATCCTGCTTTCCCCCGCCGACAATGTCGCGGTCGCCAATGGCCGCATCGAGATCGGCGCTGCATTGCCCGGCGGCGCGGTCGCGATTGCCGCGATCGACCCCGGGCACAAGGTAGCCGTCAAGCCGATCGCGGCTGGCGAGGCAGTGGTGAAATATGCGCAGGCCATCGGCCGCGCTACTCAAGACATCGCGCCGGGCGAGCACGTCCACTCGCACAATCTGGTCTTCGAGAGCGGGCGCCTGCCGGTGGTGCCGCCAAGCGAGGCCGAGCATGCCACCGAGGCCGACCGCAAGCGCACCTTCATGGGTTACCGACGCGCCGACGGTCGCGCCGGAACGCGCAACTTCATCGGCATCATCGCCAGCGTCAACTGCTCGTCCACCGTCTGCCATGCGATCGCCGACGAGGCGAACCGGACGCTTTTGCCGAAATATCCCGGCATCGACGGCTTCGTGCCGATCGTCCATGGCCAGGGTTGCGGCATGAGCGCCACCGGCGATGGCATGATGGTCCTGCACCGCACGCTGGCCGGCTATGCGCGCCATCCGAATTTCGGCGGCGTGCTGATGGTGGGATTAGGCTGCGAGGTCAATCAGCTCACCCTCTACGGCCAGAAGGGCGTCGCGGCCGGAAAACGCCACTTCAACATCCAGGAAGCCGGCGGCTCGCGCAAATCCGTCGAGCGGGCGATGGGCGTGCTGGCCGAGATCGCCGAGGAGGTCGGCCAGCTGCGGCGCGAACCGATCCCGGTCTCGGAGATCGTCGTCGGCCTGCAATGCGGCGGCTCCGACGGCATGTCCGGCATCACCGCCAACCCGGCGCTGGGCGCGGCGGTCGATATCCTCGCCGGCTGCGGCGGCATCGGCATCCTGTCGGAGACCACCGAGATCTACGGCGCCGAGCATCTGCTTGCCTATCGCGCCGCCTCGCCCGAGATCGCCGCCAAGCTCGACAGCTTTGTCAAGTGGTGGGAGGACCATACCGCCAAGCACGGCGCTTCGATCGACAACAACCCCTCGCCCGGCAACAAGCGCGGCGGCCTGACCACCATCCTCGAGAAGTCGCTGGGCGCCGTCGCCAAGGGCGGCCAGACGCCGCTCAACGGCGTCTTCGGCTATGCCGAGAAGGTCAGCGGCAACGGGCTGGTGTTCATGGACACGCCCGGCTACGACCCGGTCTCGGCCACCGGTCAGGTCGCCGGCGGCGCCAACGTCATCGTCTTCACCACCGGCCGCGGCTCCTGCTTCGGCTGCCGGCCGACGCCGTCGATCAAGGTCGCCACCAACTCGACCATGTACCACCAGATGGAAGAGGACATGGACGTCAATTGCGGCGCCATCGCCTCGGGCGAGAAGACCATCGCCGGCATGGGCCGCGAGATCTTCGAACTGATCATCGAGACGGCATCCGGCCGCAAGACCAAGAGCGAAGCGTTCGGCTACGGCGACAACGAGTTCGTGCCCTGGCATCTCGGCGCGACGCTCTAGATCGCCTGCAGCAAAAGATCGCTGGCTGAGGAACGCAGTCGGCAAATGGGAGGCTTTGATGAACAAACGCCGGATCGGCGAGACCGCGCTCGAAGTTACCGAGATCAGCTTCGGCGGCGCTGCCATCGGCGGGCTCTATCGCGCCTGTCCGCGCGAGCCCGCCATGGAAACGCTGCAGACGGCCTGGGATGGCGGCCTGCGCTACTTCGACACCGCGCCCTTCTACGGCTTCGGCCTGTCGGAGCGCCGGACCGGCGATTTCCTGCGTGAGAAGCCGCGCTCCTCCTACGTGCTTTCGACCAAGGTCGGGCGCCTGTTCCGGCCGGTGCCGCAGGATCAGGTTCCCGATCACTCCTATGTCGATCCGCTGCCGTTCGCGCTCGACTACGACTATTCCTACGACGGCATCATGCGCTCGGTGGATTTTTCCTACGCGCGGCTCGGCCTCAACAGAATAGACATCCTGTTCGTCCACGACATCGGCACCTACACGCATGGCGTCGAGGCGACGAAAATCCATTTCCGCCAGTTGATGGAAGGCGGGCTGAAGGCGCTGGAGGAGCTGAAATCGTCCGGCACGATCTCGGCCTACGGCCTCGGCGTCAACGAGGTCCGGATCTGCCTCGACGTGCTTCGGCGCGCGCCGCTCGACTGCATCCTGCTTGCC
This sequence comes from Mesorhizobium sp. M1D.F.Ca.ET.231.01.1.1, assembly GCF_003999155.2. Classification (NCBI taxonomy): domain Bacteria; kingdom Pseudomonadati; phylum Pseudomonadota; class Alphaproteobacteria; order Hyphomicrobiales; family Phyllobacteriaceae; genus Mesorhizobium; species Mesorhizobium sp. M1D.F.Ca.ET.231.01.1.1. Next base: position 166,152 of record NZ_RZOZ02000004.1, on the reverse strand, counting down.
AGCCGCTATTCGCTGCTCGACCGCAGCGCCGAAGCCGAGCTGCTGCCGCTCTGCCGCGAGCGCAAGACCTCGCTGATCATCGGCGGTGTCTTCAACTCGGGCATATTGGCGACGGGCCCGGTGCACGGCGCGCATTTCGATTACCTGCCGGCGAGCAAGGATGTACTCGACCGGGTCGGCGCTATGGAAAGGATCGCGGGAGAAGGCGGATACCCGCTGGCCGCCGCCGCGTTCCAGTTCCCGCTGCACGAGCCGGTCGTCGCCTCGGTGCTCACCGGCACGGCCAAGCCCGCCAATCTGACGCGCAACCTCGAACTGCTTGACGTCGAGGTGCCGCCGACGGAGTTCGCCAAATACGATCCCTATACGATCGTGCAGCAGCTCGGCTGAGATCCGGTGCCGCGCTCCCGCCCGCCATCACGCAAACGGCACCAAACAGCGCTTGCATCCGCCCGACCTTTGCACTATCAAAATATAGCAAATGTTTTTTATTGATAAAGTTCTGTTTGGGCCGCGCCTATCCAGACGGAACATCTGCAACCCTAACCAGGCGACCTAGGGAGGATCCTAAATGAAATTCGTGACCAGCCTTCTCAACCGCCGCGCTTTCGTGGCGCTTGCTGCCGCCTCGATGCTCGCAGGCGCGCTGCATTCAGCGCCGGCTTCGGCCGCAGACGTAACCATTCCGATCATCGTCAAGGACACCACTTCCTTCTACTGGCAGATCGTGCTGGCCGGCGCCCGCAAGGCCGGCAAGGATCTCGGCGTCAACGTGCCGGAGCTCGGCGCCCAGGCCGAGACCGACGTCAACGGCCAGATCTCGATCCTCGAGAACGCCGTCGCCGGCAATCCCGCCGCGGTCGTGATCGCGCCGACCGAGGCCAAGGCGCTCGGCAAGCCGATCGATGAGGCAGCTTCCAAGGTCAAGGTCATCGGCATCGACTCCAGCGCCGAATCCAAGGCCTTCACCTCCTTCCTGACCACCGACAACGTCCAGGGCGGTCGCGTCGCGGCTGACGGTCTGGCGGCAGCGATCGGCGCGGCCAATGGCGGCAAGGTCGAAGGCAAGGTGGCGCTGATCACCGCTCTCCCCGGCGCTGGCTCCCTCGAGCAGCGCGCGCAAGGCTTCAAGGAGCAGCTCAAGGCGAAATATCCCGGCCTCGAGCTCGTCGCCGACAAGTACGCCGACGGCCAGGCCACGACCGGCCTCAACATCGCGACCGACCTGATCACCGCCAATCCGGACCTCAAGGGCATCTTCGCCTCGAACCTGATCATGGCGCAGGGCGTCGGCCAGGCGATCGCCGAGAACAACCTTGCCGGCAAGGTGGCGCTGATCGGCTTCGACAGCGACGAGAAGCTGATCAAGTTCTTGAACGACGGCGTCATCTCCGGCCTCGTCGTCCAGGATCCATACCGGATGGGTTACGACGGCATCAAGACCGCTTTAGCCGCCTCGAAGGGCGAGAAGGTCGAGGCCAATGTCGACACCGGCGCCAACCTCGTCACCAAGGACAACATGAAGGAACCGAAGATCGACGCGCTGCTCAACCCGAAGCTGAACTGAGATCTTCGCGACAAGTCGTTTCCGGGGCCTCGGCGCCCCGGAAACATCCGTTAGCGGCGGCTTGGCAATTTGCCCGCTTGGTTTACGCTGCGCATTCTGGATGCGCGCTAGACGCATCGCTGCGTATCCTACAGTTAGGATCAATCTGGGAGGATTGTCATGACGTCGACGGCGCAGGAACTGCACCCCGCACCCACGCTGGAGCCCGGCAGGACGATCCTCGAACTGCGGGGGCTCGAAAAGCGCTACCCCGGCACGCATGCGCTGAAGCCCGTGAACCTTGCCTTCAAGGCGGCCGAGATCCACGCCATCGTCGGCGAGAACGGCGCCGGCAAATCGACGCTCATCAAGTTGCTCACCGGCGTCATGCCGCGCACCTCCGGCGAGGTCATCTGGGAAGGCAAGCCCGAGGCGCTCGCCACGCCGCATGAGGCGATGGCGCTCGGCATCAATGCCGTCCACCAGGAGGTGGTGCTGTGCCGCCACCTGACCGTCGCCGCCAACATGTTCCTCGGCGAGGAGAATTCCCGCTTCGGCCTGTTGCAGCAGCGCGCCATGGTCAAGGAAGCGCAGAAGATCATCGACGGCCTCGGCTTCGATCTGCCGGCGCATGTCGTTCTCGGCGACCTCACCATCGGCCAGCAGCAGCTGATCGCCGCCGCTCGCGCCACCGTGCGCGGCACAAAATTCCTGATCTTCGACGAGCCGACCGCCTATCTCACCCGCAAGGAAGCCGACCAGCTTTTCAAGCTGATCCGCCGGCTGAAGGGCGAAGGCGTCACCATCATCTATATCAGCCATCGCATGGAGGAAGTGTTCGAGCTCGCCGACCGCGTCTCGGTGCTGCGCGACGGCACCCTCGTCGGCACCCGCGACATCGCCGAGACCAGCGAGCCGGAGTTGGTCAAGCTGATGATCAACCGCTCGATCGAGCAGATCTACCACAAGGAGCATTTCACGCCGGGCGCTGCTATCGCCGAGACCCGGAACCTTTCCGGCAAGGGTTTCGAGAACGTCTCGGTGACCGTCCGCGCCGGCGAGATCGTCGGCCTCTACGGCCTGATCGGCGCCGGCCGCAGCGAGTTCGTCACCACGCTCTACGGTCGTCACAGGAAGTCGGCCGGCCAGGTGTTTTGGCAAGGCAAGGAGGTGCAGGTCAATTCCGAGCATGACGCGATAAGGCTCGGAATGGCGCTGGCGCCGGAAAGCCGCCGCGACCAGGGCCTTTGCCTCAACCTGCCGGTCGGCATGAACCTCAACCTGCCGATCTACAAGCGCATCTCGAACAACCTTCTGATCTCCGGCTCGCGCGAGAAGGCCGAGGCCGACCGCCAAATCGCGGATCTCAGGATCAAGACGCCGACACGCCACGCGCTTGCCTCCAGCCTGTCGGGCGGCAACCAGCAGAAGATCGTCATCGGCAAATGGCTGGCGCATGGCGCCAAGCTGTTCATCTTCGACGAGCCGACGGTCGGCGTCGATGTCGGCACCAAGGCCGAGATCTACCGCCTGTTCTCGACGCTGCTGTCGAAGGGCGCCGGCATCATCCTGATCTCGTCCTATCTGCCGGAAGTCTACGAGCTCGCCGACACGCTGCACGTGTTCCGGCGCGGCAAGCTGGTCGCCACGCATGGTTTCCGCACCGCCAGCCACGAGGACATTTTGGGTCAGGCACTGGCCGAGAAACAAGAAAAGTCGGGAGGACAAAAATGAGCACCGAGGCGATCCCCGCCGAAAAATCCAAGCGCAATTTCAATGCCCTGTTCGGGCTGACGCTGCTTGGCCTGCTGCTCCTGATGTGGATCGTGCTGGCCCTCGCCACGCCATCCTTCGCCACGGCGCTCAACATCACCAACCTTTTGCGCCAGGGCTCGCTGATCGCCATCCTGGCGGTCGGCCAGACCTTCGTCATCATCACCGGCGGCATCGACCTTTCGGTCGGCGCCGTCGTCGGCTTCACCACCGTCATCGTCGCGCTTCTGATCAATGCCGGCTGGCCGATCTGGGCGGCGGTGCTGATCACCTTGCTGACCGGCGTCGCCATCGGCCTGTTCCATGGCTTCGGCATCGTCAAGATGGGCCTGCCGCCCTTCATCATCACGCTGGCCACCATGACCTCGCTGCGCGGCATCGGCTTGCTGATGACCAACGGCAACTCGATCTCGATCAACAGCGATCCGTTCCAGGCTTTCTCGCGCGGCTCCTTGCTCGGCATCCCCTATCTGTTCTGGATGGTGATCCTGGTCGCGATACCGTCCTATGTCTTCCTGCATCACACGCGCTGGGGCCGCTATCTGTTCTCGGTCGGCTCCAACGCGGAGGCCGCTCGCCTGTCGGGCGTGAACGTGCCGCGCACCATCTTCATGGCCTATATCCTGTCCGGCCTGCTCGCCGCTTTCGTCGGCGTGCTGCTGGCATCGCGCATCGGCATCGGCAACCCGACGCAGGGCGACACCTACGAGCTGCAGGCTATCGCCTCCTCGGTGATCGGCGGCACCTCGCTGTTCGGCGCCATCGGCTCGGTGCATGGACCGCTGATCGGCTCCTTCATCCTTTCGACGATCAACAACGGCGCCAACCTGCTCAACGTCAACACCTTCTGGCAGCGCGTCATCACCGGCGTCCTTATCATCGTCATCGTCTACTTCGACGGCCTGCGCCGTCGCGGCAAATAGTCGTTCCTGAACCAGAACGCCGACCTCGACCGACCGAGGCCGGCGTTCTCGCAAATACTGGATCAGCGCATGAAAGCCGTCGTCTGCCGCTCGCCCGGCGAACTTGTCCTCGAAGACCGCCCTGAGCCCGCCGCGCCGCCCCCCGGTTGGGCGCGGGTCGCGGTCAGCCATGTCGGCATCTGCGGCACCGACTATCATATCTTCGAAGGCAAGCACCCGTTCCTCGCCTACCCGCGCATCATGGGCCACGAGGTCTCGGGTACGGTCGTGGAGAGGAGTGACGGCGTCGACCTTGCCATCGGCGAACCGGTGATCATCAACCCCTATCTCGCATGCGGCAAGTGCATCGCCTGCCGGCACGGCAAGCCGAACTGCTGCGTCCGGATCGAGGTGCTCGGCGTGCATCGCGACGGCGCCATGTGCGACGAGGTCCTCGTGCCGGCGCAAAACCTTTACCCGGCAAACGGCCTGTCGCTGGCCGATGCGGCCGCGGTCGAATTCCTGGCGATCGGCGCGCACGCGGTGCGGCGCTCGCTTGGCGCGCCCGGCCAGCGCACGCTGGTCATCGGCGCCGGCCCGATCGGCCTCGGCACGGCCCTGTTTGCACGCATCGCCGGGCTCGACGTCAGCCTGCTCGACATGAGCACCGAACGGCTCGGCTTCGCCGAAAGCGCGCTCGGCTTTGCGGCGCTCGACGCCTCGAAAGCCCCGGCGGCCGAACTGGTGCGGCAGTCGACCGGCGGCGAAGGCTTCGACCTGGTGTTCGACGCCACCGGCAACACCCAGTCGGTGCAGTCGGCCTTCGCCCATGTCGCGCATGGCGGCACGCTGGTGCTGGTCAGCGTCGTCAAGGACGATATCACCTTCTCCGACCCCGAGTTCCACAAGCGCGAGATGACGCTGGTCGGCAGCCGCAATGCGCTCAAAGCCGATTTCGACCATGTCGCCGCCTCGATCCGCGACGGCGCCGTGCCGCTGGCCAAACTCGTCACCCACCGCACGACGCTTGCCGGCACGCCGCGCGATCTCGCACGCTGGGCGCATGAGAAATCAGGGCTGATCAAGGCCGTCATCGAGGTCGGGTAGACCAACTAATCGTTGGCCGAAAGCCTCAGTTCCACCCGCTCCGCCGGAAACCGCGATTCGGCGAACTGGATCGGCTGGCCGTCCAGCGTGACGTTGACGGCGACCGTAACCAGCACGATGGCGCCCGGCTGCAGGTCGAGATCGGCGAGGTCGTCGGCGTCGGCGTGGCGCGCCGAGAGCACGGTTGATTGCCGCAGGTAATCATTGATGCCGAAGCGCTTGAGCGAAGCAGTGATCGATCCCGTCTCCGCCATCGCCGCCTCGATGCCGGCGAAACGTTGTGCATCGAACCACGTCGTTGCCCGCGACACCGGATGCCCGTCGGCCTCTCCGCGCGTTTCCAAACGGATAACCGCTACCCCCCTGGCGATGCCGAGCGCCTCGGCGATGCGCCGGTCGGCCGGCTCGGTCGATGACGACAGCAACGCGATGTGGCGCTCGCTCGTCTGCCCCTGCAGCCCGGTCGAGAAGCGCGTGCGGGCGCCGATCGGATAGGACAGCCGCTTGCGCGACAGGACGAAGGTGCCGCGCCCCTGCTCGGCCCTCAGCACACCTTCCTGCACCAGCGCGGCAATGGCGCTGCGCACCGTGTGACGGTTGACACCGTAGCGCTCGGCCAGGACGACCTCGGGCGGCAGCGCCGCATTCTCGACGAAATCGCCGCTCGCGATGCCCTGCAATATCTTGTCGGCGATCTGCCGCCACAGCGAGACGCCGCTGCGCCTTTCGATGCTGCTTGCCAGCCCCGTCATTTTCCCGCCCCCAACGTCTTCGCCCTAACTTTTGCGCCTCTTGTCATCCACCCGTCATGGACTCCCGCTAGGAGATGAATATAATTTGTATAGTTGTCTATATCAATAGACAAATTATCCCATACGAGGAGTGAAAGCGATGCGAGGACAGGAAGCGCGCGAGCAGACCGAGCGGAAGGCCGTGATGGCGACGCTCGCGCACGCGGCGCCCCATGAGATCGCGCGCCTTTGGAACGGCTCCGGCCTGCCCTCGGAAGCCGAACTGCTGCGCGGCCCCGAAACCGGACTGGTGACGGTGCGCGGACGGATCGGCGGCGGCGGCGCGCCGTTCAATGTCGGCGAGGCGACCGTCACCCGCGCCACTGTCCGGCTGCCCTCGGGACAGGTCGGCCATTCCTATGCGCTCGGCCGCGACAAGGCCAAGGCAAAGCTCGCGGCGATCGCCGACGCGCTCTGGCAGGACCCGGCCCATCGCGAAGCGGTCGAGACCAAGCTCGTCGCGCCGCTGCGCGCAGCGCTCGATGCATCGCGCGACAAACGCCGCGTCGAAACGGCGGCCACGAAAGTCGATTTCTTCACCATGGTGCGCGGAGAGGACTGATGGGTATCGCCACGCAATCGGTCGAAGGCGGCTTCGCCGATCCGGTCTTCAACGCGCAAACCGTGTTCCGCGCCGTCATGGACGCGATGGCGCGCCCCGGCAGCGTTCAGGCTCTGTCGCCGCTCGCCCATCCGCCGGCGCCGCTGTCGGCGACCGCAGGCGCCGTGGCGCTGGCCCTCTGCGACAACGACACGCCGATCTGGCTCGACCTGCGGCTGCAGGCAGAAGCCGCCGTAAAAGCGTGGCTCGGCTTCCACACTGGTGCGCCTTTGGCCAACACGCCGGCCGATGCGCATTTCGCTTTGATCGCCAACCCTGCGGAGATGGCGGCGCTCGACGGCTTTTCGCAAGGCACGCAGGAATACCCGGATCGCTCGACGACGCTGATCCTTTTGGTCGACGATCTCGCCTCCGGTCAGTCGCTGCTGCTCGAAGGCCCCGGCATCGAGACGACCGCGATGATCGCGCCGACAGGCATGCCGCGCCATTTCGTCGAGCAGTGGAAGCAGAACAACCAGCGTTTCCCGCGCGGCGTCGACATCATCCTGGCGGCGCCCAGCGGCCTCGCCTGCCTGCCGCGCACCACCCGCATCAAGACGATGGAGGCCTGACATGTATGTCGCGGTGAAAGGCGGCGAGGCCGCAATCGCCAATGCGCACCGCCTGCTGGCCGACCGGCGGCGCGGCGACCGGTCGGTTCCGGCGCTGCGCCTCGACCAGATCGTCGAGCAGCTGGCGCTCGGCGTCGACCGGGTGATGAGCGAAGGCTCGCTCTACGATCGCGAGCTCGCGGCTTTGGCCGTCGTCCAGGCGCGCGGAGACATGATCGAGGCGATCTTCCTGGTGCGCGCCTACCGCACCACGCTGCCGCGCTTTGGCTACACCAACCCGCTCGATACCGGCGCCATGCAGGTCGAGCGGCGGGTGTCGGCCACCTACAAGGACCTGCCCGGCGGCCAGGTGCTCGGCCCGACCTTCGACTACACACACCGTTTGCTCGATCCCGAGCTCGCCGCCGACGCCGAGGTCGAAACGCCGGCCCAGCGCCCGGCCGAGGCCGAGCCCATGCCGCGCGTCTCGGCGATCCTCGCCCGCGAGGGCCTGATCGAGGCAGATGGCAACATGCCCGGCGAGCATGTTCCCGGCGACATCACCCGCGAGCCGCTGCAGTTCCCGATGGCGCGTGACGTCCGCTTGCAGGCGCTGTCGCGCGGCGACGAGGGTTTTCTGCTGGCGCTCGGCTATTCGACGCAGCGCGGCTATGCCCGCAACCATCCTTTCGTCGGCGAGGTGCGCATCGGCGAGGTCGAGCTGGAGCTGGATGTGCCGGAGCTACCCTTCGCCGTGCCTTTGGGATCCATCCGCGTCACCGAATGCCAGATGGTCAACCAGTTCAAGGGTTCGGCCAACGCGCCGCCGCAATTCACCCGCGGCTACGGCCTGGTCTTCGGCCAGAGCGAGCGCAAGGCGATGGCCATGGCGCTATGCGACCGGGCGCTGCGCGCGAGCGAGCTCGGCGAGGATGTGGTCGCCGCTGCGCAGGACGAGGAGTTCGTCATCTCGCATTCCGACAACGTCCAGGCGACCGGCTTCGTCGAGCATCTGAAGCTGCCGCATTATGTCGACTTCCAGGCCGAGCTCGACCTGGTCCGCCGCATGCGCGCCGAATACGAGGCGCGGGAAAACCAGGACAAGGCCGAAGAGAAGAGGGAGGCCGCGGAATGAACGCGCAATCGACCGACATCGCGACCTACAACTTCGCCTATCTCGACGAGCAGACCAAGCGGATGATCCGCCGCGCCATCCTGAAGGGCATCGCCATCCCCGGCTACCAGGTGCCCTTCGCCTCGCGCGAGATGCCGATGCCCTATGGCTGGGGTACCGGCGGCGTCCAGGTTACCGCCTCGATCATCGGCCCGTACGACGTGCTGAAGGTCATCGACCAAGGCGCCGACGACACCACCAACGCCGTCTCGATCCGCGCCTTCTTCAAGAAGGTCGCCAAGGTCGCCGTCACCACCGAGACGGCGGCGGCAACGATCATCCAGACCCGCCACCGCATCCCCGAGCATCCGCTCACCGCGGGCCAAATTCTGGTCTTCCAGGTGCCGATCCCCGAGCCGCTGCGTTTCCTCGAGCCGCGCGAGACCGAGACGCGCAAGATGCATGCGCTGGAGGAATACGGCCTCATGCATGTGAAGCTCTATGAGGACATCGCCAGGCACGGCCGCATCGCCACCACCTATGCCTATCCGGTCAAGGTCGAGGGCCGCTATGTGATGGATCCCTCGCCGACGCCGAAATTCGACAATCCGAAGATGCATCGTTCGCCGGCCTTGCAGCTGTTCGGCGCCGGACGCGAGAAGCGCATCTATGCGCTGCCGCCCTTCACCGACGTCGTTAGCCTCGATTTCGAGGACCATCCCTTCGAGGTGCAGACCTTCGACCAGCCATGCGCGCTCTGCGCTGCCGAGAATGTCTATCTCGACGAGGTCATCCTCGACGACCATGGCGGCCACATGTTCGTCTGCTCGGACACCGACCACTGCGAGAAGCGCCGCGCCGATGGCCATCGCGGCCACCTTGCGCCTGACGCCCAACTTGCTCTCGAAAAAACGGAGCCGGCCGAATGACCGACGAACCGCTGCTGCGCGTCTCCGCGCTCTCCAAATTCTACGGCTCGCGCGTCGGCTGCGAGGGCATCTCCTTCGATCTCTGGCCGGGCGAGGTCCTGGCGGTGGTCGGTGAGTCCGGCTCGGGCAAGACGACGCTGCTCAACTGCCTGTCGACGCGGCTGCTGCCCTCCTCCGGCACTGCGAGCTACCGCATGCGCGACGGCCAGTGGCGCGAGCTCTACCGGATGAGCGAGGCGGAGCGCCGCTTCCTGATGCGCACCGACTGGGGCTTTGTCCATCAGAACCCGGCCGACGGGCTGCGCATGACGGTGTCGGCCGGCGCCAATGTCGGCGAGAGGCTGATGGCGGTGGGCGACCGCCACTACGGCAGGATCCGCGCCACCGCGGTCGACTGGCTGTCGCGCGTCGAGATCGACGAGGACCGCATCGACGACGAGCCGCGCGCCTTTTCCGGCGGCATGCGCCAGCGCCTGCAGATCGCCCGCAACCTGGTGACAGGGCCGCGCCTGGTGTTCATGGACGAGCCGACCGGCGGCCTCGACGTCTCCGTGCAGGCGCGCCTGCTCGACCTGCTGCGCGGCCTGGTCACCGATCTTGGCCTTGCCGCGATCGTGGTTACCCATGACCTGGCCGTGGCGCGGCTGCTCTCGCAGCGCATGATGGTGATGAAGGACGGCCGCGTCGTCGAAAGCGGCCTCACCGACCGCGTCCTCGACGACCCGCGGGCGCCTTACACTCAGTTGCTTGTTTCTTCCATCCTGCAGGTGTGATCATGGCTACTCCGCTTGTCGTTTCCGAGGTCGCGAAAAGCTTCACCATGCATCTGCGCGACGGTGTCACGCTGCCGGTGGTGACGGGCGTCTCCTTCTCGATCCGCTCCGGCGAATGCGCGGTGCTCGGCGGCCCGTCCGGCGCGGGAAAAAGCTCGATCCTCAAAATGCTCTACGGCAATTACGCCGTCGACGCGGGGCAGATCATCGTCCAGCATGGTGGCGGGTTGATCGACCTCGCCTCCGCCAGCCCGCGCACCGTGCTCTCCGTGCGCCGCCATACCATCGGTTATGTTAGCCAGTTCCTGCGCACCGTGCCGCGCGTCTCCGCGCTCGACGTGGTCGCCGAGCCACTTGTCGAGCGCGGCGAGGACAGAGAGGCGGCGCGGGCGAAGGCGCGTTCGCTATTGGCTAAGCTCAACCTGCCGGAAAAGCTCTGGACCCTGCCGCCCGCGACCTTCTCCGGCGGCGAGCAGCAGCGCGTCAACATCGCCCGCGGCTTCATCACCGAACATCCGATCCTTTTGCTCGACGAGCCCACCGCTTCGCTCGACGCCAGGAACCGCGATGTCGTGGTCGAGCTTATCGCCGCCAAGAAGGCGGCAGGCGTTGCGCTCCTCGGCATCTTCCACGACCAGGATGTGCGAGACGGGGTGGCCGACCGCGTCATCGACGTCACCGCCTTCGCTGCAGGCAGGATCGCCGCATGACGAGGAAGCTTTCCGAGGCGCCGCTGGTGCACGAAACGGCCGAGGTCGAAAACTCCAAGCTCGGCCGCTGGACCGAGATTGCCGAGCGCAGCCGCGTCTCGGAAAGCGAGCTTGGCGACTATTCCTACATGATGCAGGACTGCGCCGTCTGGTGCGCGACCATTCGAAAATTCTCCAACATCGCGGCAAGCGTGCGCATCAACGCCACCAATCATCCGACCTGGCGGCCGACGCTGCACCACTTCACCTACCGCGCCTCCGACTATTGGGACGACGCCGAGCATGAGAGCGAGTTCTTCGCCCAGCGTCGCGCCAAACGCGTCACCATCGGCCACGACACCTGGCTCGGCCATGGCTCGACCATCCTGCCGGGCGTGACCGTCGGCGACGGCGCGGCGGTCGGCGCGGGCGCAGTAGTATCCAAGGATGTTGCGCCCTACACCATCGTCGCCGGCGTGCCGGCAAAACCGATCCGCGAGCGCTTCGACCGCCGCACCGCCGAGCGCTACCAGGCGCTCGCCTGGTGGGACTGGGACCATGCCCGGCTGCGGGCAGCACTCGACGATTTTCGCGAACTCTCGGCTGAGGCTTTCCTGGAGAAACACAGCGGTTAATGATTGGCGCCGGCTCCCATCTGCGTGGCCGAACAGCAATGGCGCCGCCTCCGCATTTTGCCTACTATTCTTGCCGCCTTGAAAGCTGTGGAGGCCGGAATGCTGAAACGATGGATTAGCCTTTGCCTGCTTGGGTCGGTGACTTTTTTGCCTCGGCACGCTCTTGCCGAGCAGCCAAAGAGCGACCCTCGCGGTGCTGTCCTTTGCGCCTGGATGATTTATACCGAGATCGAAGCCGTCGGAGAGACCTGCTCTCCCGAGCAGGACCGTGACTTCCTTGTCTTTGTTCAGTCCCAGATCGACCGCATTAAAGCGTTCATCGTGCGGAACTCGGACACCACGCCGTCGGCTCTGGAAGACCAGCAGCGTCAAGTCCGCGAGATAGCCGCAAAGCGCCGCAGCGCCTCGTGCCAGCCGGGGGGCGACGGCATGCAGCTCTACAATTCAATAAGGTCGCTCGATCGCAGGCAGATCATTGCCGAGATGGATAAGCTCCTTGAAGTCGATCGCGAACCTTTGGCGAACCCCTGCCTTTGACGCCTGTCCGCTACAGTTTTCACACCCCTGACACAGGACTCGGACACGAGGCCATCTCCCCAAGGAGATTGCCATGCTCGCAACAGTCGGACCTTCGCTCGCCGCCTTCTTCGAAGGCAGCAATCCGGCGGCGCCGGCGCATCTCGGCACGCGCTACGACACATCGGGCAACTTCCTCCTCGAGCCCGGCAACACGGTCGTCAGCCACCTCGTCCAGGACTCTCCTTCCGAAGCCGCAATCATCGAGGTGCGCGAGCGCATGCGCGCCATGCCCGACGCCGATCGCCTGGCCTTCACGCCGGTCTCCAGCCTGCACATGACCCTGTTCCAGGGCATCATCGAATACCGGCGCCGCCTTCCTTACTGGCCGGCCGACATACCGCTCGACACCAGCATCGACGATATGACGCGTCTCTATCTAGAGCGGCTGCAGGGCTTTCAGCCTTGCCCGCCTTTCCGCGTCAAGACCATCGGCGTCACGCCGAACGGCCTCACGGTCGCCGGTGCTTCCGACGAGGACGAACGCACCCTGCGTCTGTGGCGCGACGCGCTGACCGTCCCGTTCGGCTATCGTCACCCCGACCACGACACCTATGTTTTCCACATCACTTTTGCCTACCAGATCCGCCGCCTCGCCGACGAGCGGGCGTCCGCCTGGCAGGATCTGTTCGACGATTGCCTGTCGTTTCTCGAACGCGAGGCTCCGGTGATCGAGTTCAGGCCGCCGGCCTTTTGCAGCTTCAAGGATATGAAGCATTTCGAGGAATTGCTGGTCCTCGGCTGACCCCATGGACTTCGCCCAAAACTGCGCAGCGGTTTTGGGACGACGACATGCATAAACAAGAATGGCCTGTGGGACGTAACAAAACTGACATCAATCCGACACCCCAGCTTCATCGGGCTGCGCTAGCGAAGGTTAACGGACCTTCAAAACCGCGACGTACCGGAGCCCTGCCATGTCAGCACTATCGGCCACGCTGGAAATCCGCGGCGTAACCCGACGATTTGGCAAGAACACCGCTGTCAGCGACATCAACATCTCGATCCCGCAGGGGCAGATGGTCGGCATCATCGGCCGCTCCGGCGCCGGTAAGTCGACGTTGCTGCGTATGATCAACCGTCTTATCGATCCCAGCCAGGGGTCGATTTTTTTTGACGGCGCCGAGGTTTCCAGACTGCAAGGCTCGCCGCTGCGCCGCTGGCAGCGCGACTGCGCCATGATCTTCCAACAGTTCAACCTTGTGCCGCGCCTCGACGTGCTGACCAACGTCCTGCTTGGCCGCCTCAATCATCGCTCCACGCTTTCCAATCTGCTCGGCATGTTCTCGCGCGCCGAATGCGCCGAGGCGGTGGCCGCGCTCGAGCGCCTCGACATCGCCCGCACCGCGCTGCAGCCGGCCGGCACGCTGTCCGGCGGCCAGCAGCAGCGCGTGGCGATCGCGCGCGCCATGATGCAGCAGCCGAAGGTACTGCTGGCCGACGAGCCGATCGCCTCGCTCGACCCGCTCAACGCCAAGGTGGTGATGGACTCGCTGCGCGACATCAATCTGCGCGAAGGCATCACCGTCGTCACCAACCTGCACACGCTGGACACCGCCCGCGCCTATTGCAACCGCATCATCGGCATGGCCGCCGGCAAGGTCGTGTTCGACGGCGCGCCCGAGGATCTCGACCGCGACGCCGTACGCACGGTCTATGGCGCCGACGCCAACGGCTTCGATATCTCCGAGGCCATCACGTCGACCAGCGTGAGCATCAAGCCGAAGATCACCGCATCCGCCGGACCGCTCGAACCGGCCTTCCCTGGCTACTGAGTCCACCCCGGGGCCGAAATGGTTCCGGGCAAATCGTGGATTTCGACAAGAGCAACCCGGATCGCCCGCCCGCGTCAAAGGCTGAATTCAAGAATTCGGACGCTGCCGGCGCGAAGCCGGCAAAACAGGAGAGAGGTCAAAATGTTCAGGAAAATGGTTTTCAGTGCCGTATCGATACTGGCCATGGCGGCAAGCGCTGCCCACGCCGCAGACGTCAAGGAGTTCCGCGTCGGCATCCTCGGCGGCGAGAACGAAACCGACCGCCTGCGCAACTACCAGTGCCTTGCCGACCAACTGAAGGCCGAATTCGGCTTCGAGAAGGTGTCGCTGTTCCCGGCCGCCGACTATGACGGCGTCATCCAGGGCCTGCTCGGTGGCACGCTCGACTTCGCCGAGCTCGGCGCGTCCGGCTACGCCAGCGTCTACCTCAAGGACCCGAAGGCCGTCACCCCGATCCTCACCACCAAGCAGACCGACGGCTCGACCGGCTACTATTCGATCGGCCTGGCGCTGAAGACCTCCGGCATCACCGACATCAAGTCGGCCAAGGGCAAGAAGCTCGGCTATGCCGACCCGGATTCGACCTCGGGCTACCTGATCCCGCTGACCCAGATTCCGAAGGACACCGGCGCCTCCAACGAGACCTACTTCGCCTCGACGCAGTTCAACGGCGGCCATGAGAACAACGTGCTTGCCGTCCGCGACGGCAAGGTCGACGTGGCGGTGGACGATTCCTCCGGCATCGGCGACTTCAAGAACGGCTACACCTCCGGCACCTTCCATAAGGAAGTCGCCAAGGACGCCGTCGACCCGAACGACTTCGTCGAAGTGTGGCGCTCGGGCCTGATCCCGAACGGTCCGCTGGTCGTGCGCACCGCGCTCGGCGCTGAGATGACCGCCAAGCTCACCGATTTCTTCACCGCCCTGCCGGTCAAGGACAAGGCCTGCTTCGAGGGCGTCGAGGGCGGCGATTTCACCGGCTACGTGCCGGTGAAGCCGGACTTCTACAGCGTCATCGTCGAAGCCCGCAAAGCCGCGATCGGCGGCTGACGGCATCAGGAAAAAGGGGCGGCGACTCCAAAGCGCCGCCCTTTTTGCATGCTCCGATCATGACAGCCTCAGCGACAATCCATTCCGATGCGACAAGGCAACAGGCCGACGCCTGGCGGCGTCAGACATCGCTGCGCCGCTTCTACACGGCGTTCGGGGTCGGTCTGCTGCTGGTTGCCATGCTTGCGACCATGTGGTTCGCCGACGAGGCCAATGCCGGCCACTTCTTCGACCGCCTGCCGCATATTCTCGATTTCCTGAGCTGGCTGATCCCGAAGGACTGGAACGACGTCTGGCGGGCGCTGTTCGACATCGCCTCGCCGCACGACAAGGGCACGCAGGAATTCAATTTCCCGCTCGGCCGCGTCCATGTCTGGGACGGCTTCTACATCCCCGAATATTTCGAGCTGATGCTGACCACCGTCAACGTGGCGCTGGTCTCGACCTTCATCGGCTTCGTCTTTGCCGTGCCTTTCTCCTTCATCGCCGCACGCAACCTGACGCCTAGCCCGATCCTGCGGCTCATCGTCAAGCGTTTCATGGAACTGCTGCGCGCCTTCCCCGAGATCGTCATTGCCGGTCTGTTCGCCGCCATCGTCTCGATCGGCCCGGTCGCGGCCATCATTGCGATCGGCCTGCATTCGATCGGCGCGCTGGGCAAACTGTTCTACGAGATCAACGAAAACATCGACATGCGCCCCGAGGAGGGCCTGCGCGCGGTCGGCGCCAACTGGATCGAGCGCGTGCGCTTCGCCGACCTGCCGCAGGTGCTGCCGAACTTCATGTCCTACACGCTGCTCAGAATCGAGATCAACGTGCGCATCTCGACCATCATGGGCGCGGTCGGCGGCGGCGGCATCGGCGAGGAGCTGAAGCTTGCAATTTCGCGCGGTTTCGGCGCCAAGACGCTGGCGCTGGTGCTGCTTCTCTTCGTCACCATCTTCCTCGTCGACCAGTTCTCCGCCTGGCTGCGCCGCAAGCTCGTCGGCGAGCAGGCATTTCTGATGAGCGCTTGATATGGCAGCCCTTACTGTCAACGAAATCAGTGCGATCGAGGAACGGCACCCGCAGATATTCCACCGGCCCGCCTACAAGCGCTTCTGGCCGCTTTTCCTGATCGCGGGCACGCTGCTCTATCTCGCCTATGCCCTGTGGTTCTTCAGCCTGCCGCAGGTGCTTAAGGAGTCGCATTGGGAGCGCCTGCCGCTCTTCCTGTCGCAATGGATCAGCTACGACCTGCAGCCGGAATTCCGCCTCGACCAGCCTCAGATCACGCCGAAATATCCGCGCTTCTCCGCGCTCGGCGAAAACCCCAATCCGGACTGGGTGATCAGGAATCCGGACGGCAGCTTCACCGTGCGGATCGACGGCGAGGCAAAGTCCGTCACCTTCGACAAGACAAGGGCGACGATCGTCGCCAACGGCCAGACGGTGCCGGTGTCGCTCACCGGCGGCAAACCGCTGGTGGAAGGCCCGGTGCCGGACTGGGTGACAGTGCATGACGACGAGGTCGTCGCCAAGATGGGCTTCGTCGGCGAGGTGCGCGTAACCGTCGACCGCGTCAAGGTGCGCAAGCGCTTTCTTGGCTGGGCGAACTTTGTCTTCGACACCCGCTCGCCCTTCTTCGGCAAATCGGCAGGCGAGGTGTTATCGCTGATCGTTTCCGGACCCGATCTCAAGCCGGGCACGTCGAACCTTGCTTTGGCCGCCGACAACATCTGGAACAACGCGCAGTGGCAGCATGGCGACGTCTGGACGAAGCTCTTGCAGACCATCGTCATGGCCTTCCTGGGCACGCTGCTCGGCGGCATCGTCGCCTTCCCGCTGGCCTTCTTCGCCGCCCGCAACATCACGCCGAGCGGTCTGCTCAGCCAGGTGCTGAAGCGCTTCTTCGACTTCATGCGCTCGGTCGACATGCTGATCTGGGCGCTGTTCTTCACGCGCGCCTTCGGCCCCGGCCCGCTGGCCGGAAGTGCCGCGATCTTCTTCACCGAGATCGGCACGCTCGGCAAAACCTATTCCGAGGCATTGGAAAACATCGACGACAAGCCGCGCGAAGGCGTGCTGTCGACCGGCGCCAACGGCCTGCTTGTGCAACGCTACGGCGTGCTGCCGGAAGTGGTGCCGATCTTCATCAGCCAGACGCTCTACCAGTGGGAATCGAACACCCGCGGCGCGACCATCATCGGCGCTGTCGGCGCCGGCGGCATCGGCCTGAAGCTATGGGAAGCCATGCGCACCAACTCGAACTGGGCCAACGTCTTCTACATGGTGCTTTTGACGCTGTTCGTCGTCTTCGTCTTCGACAACATCTCGAACTTCCTGCGCCGAAGGCTGAGCCGCACGCTGCATGATTACAACAGATTGCAGGGCGAGCGGGGGTAATTTCGCGCCTTCGTCATCCACGGGCGGAGCAAGGAGCGAAGCGACGCGGCGCAGACCCGAGGATCCATTCCGTTACCTGAGCCGTAGAATGCAGCGGTGCAGAATTCTGCATCGCTGCGGCGCGTCGACGTCACGGAATGGATCCTCGGGTCTCCGCGTCCGCTTCGCTCCCGCTCCGCCCGAGGATGACGAAGGGAGGACCTAAGCCGCCTTCCTCCATCCATCCCTGATATGCCTATACCCCTCGCGATAGACCGCCTCCGGGCTCTCGGCAAAATCGCGCCAAACCTTGGTCGCCGCCGCCAGGTCCTTGAGCGAGCGGCCGAAGGACTCGATGGTCAGCCAGTCGTCATAGCCGCTCTTGCGGATGGCGGAAAACGTCTCCCTCCACGGGATGTTGCCGCGCCCCGGCACGCCGCGGTCGTTCTCCGAAATATGGATATGGACGACATTCTTGCGGTTGCGCGTATAGGCGCCGATCGGGTCGGCCTCCTCGATATTGGCATGGAAGGTGTCATACATCGCCTTGATGTGCGGCCGGTCGATCGCATCGATATGCTCGCACAGATCGTCCATTGTGTTCAGCAGATAGCATTCGAAGCGGTTGAGCGCTTCGAGCCCGATGGTGACGCCCTTCTTGCCGGCATGGTCGCCGATGGCGCGCTGCGAGGCGACCGAACGCTTCTTCTCCGCCGCCGTCGGTCCGCTGCCGGAGAAGGCGCCGAGCGTCGAGTGCAGCGGCCCGCTCAGCCTGTTCGCGCCGAGCGCCGCGCTGCAGTCGATCGCCCATTTCATGTAGTCGATGCCGGCCCTGCGCGTCGCGGCATCCGGCGCGATCAGATTCATCGCCGGATCGCCCATGGCCGAGACTGCCGTGCGCTCCAGGCCGATACGGTCGAGCATCTCGCCGAGCTTCCTGTAGTCGTCCGGTTGCCCCGCGAAGACCGGGATCTCGACGCCGTCGAAGCCTGTCGCCTTGATGTCTTTGAGCAGCGCCTCGTGCTTCTTCGAGACGCTCGTCGTCCACAAGAACATGCACATGCCGATTTTCATCGACCCCTCCCCATCACCTTCGATCAAGGGGGGATGAGATTCAGGTCAGGCCGAGTCGAGAACGGTGGCTTACGAGAACCGGAGCGGAGCGTACTTAAGTACGTGAGCACCGGAAGCGCAGGAAGCCGCCGTTCGCAGACCAGCCTCACCTGAATATCGACACCCCTAGAGCTTCGTCCACGCCCCATTCTTCTTCGACGACTTCACGCAGGCCTCGATGAAGGCCATGCCCTCGACGCCGTCCGCGATCGTGGGGAAGACGACATCCTTGGCAAGCTTGCCGCCCTTCTTGCGCGCCGCGCGGATGGCGCGGGCCGCCTCCTGGTAGATGTTGGCGAAACCTTCGAGATAGCCTTCCGGATGGCCGGACGGCACGCGTGTCACGCGCCCAGCCACCGGCATCGCGCCCGCGCCGGCGCGGGTGAGCAACTGCTTCGGCTGGCCGAACGGCGTATACCAGAGATAGTTCGGGTCGGCCTGCACCCATTCGAGCCCGCCCTTCGAGCCGTAGATGCGCAGCTTCAGCCCGTTCTCGTGGCCGGGCGCCACCTGGCTCGCCCAGATCATACCCTTGGCCGGATGCGCTTGGCCGAGCGGCTTGAAGCGCAGCATGACGTTGACGTTGTCGTCGAGCTGACGGCCCGGCACGAAGGCGTCGAGATCGGCCGAGAGCGTATCGAGCTCGAGCCCGGAGACGAAGCGGGCAAGGTTGTAGGCATGCGTGCCGATGTCGCCGAGCGCGCCGCCGGCGCCGGCCTGCTTGGGATCGGAGCGCCACGACGCCTGCTTCTGCCCGGTGGCGGCGAGGTCCTCGGTCAGCCAGTCCTGCGGATATTCCGACTGCACGATGCGGATGTCGCCGAGCATGCCCTTGGCCACCATCTCGCGCGCCTGGCGGATCATCGGATAGGCGGTGTAGTTGTGCGTGAGCACGAACACCTTGCCGGTCTTCTCGACCAAGGCTGCAAGCTTCTTCGCCTCGGCCAGCGTGGTCGCCAGCGGTTTGTCGCAGATGACATGGATGCCGGCCTCGAGAAAGGCCTTGGCCGCCGGCACATGGACATTGTTGGGCGTGACGATCGCCACCGCCTCGATGCCGTCCGGACGCTTCGCCTCGGCCTTGGCCATCTCGGCATAGGAGCCGTAGCTGCGCGCCGGATCGAGCCCGAGTTCTTCGGCCGAAGCCTTTGCCCGTTCCGGGTCAGACGACAGCGCTCCGGCCACCAGCACGAAGTCGTTGTCCATGCGCGCCGCGATCCGGTGCACCGCGCCGATGAAGGCGCCCTGCCCGCCGCCGACCATGCCGTAGCGGATCGGGCCGCCTCCCGTTTCCGACTTCGATGCGCCGACCATTTTTGTCTCCCTTGTCTGAAATACCCTCCCATCGAGGAGAGGGTGGCCCGAAAGGCCGGGAAGGGTCGGTTCATGCCGGGCTCCACGCCCCGCGACCCCACCCGATCCACTTTGCGGATCGACCCTCCCCTGAAGGGGGAGGGAAAGCGGTGCTAGATCCCCATCATCGCGCGCAAAAGCTTCTTGTCGCTGGTGCCGCCGGCGAAATCGTCGAAAGCCCTCTCCGTGACCCGGATGATGTGGTGCTGGATGAAGGGGGCGCCTTCGGCAGCGCCGTCTTCCGGATGCTTCAGGCAGCATTCCCATTCCAGCACCGCCCAGGAATCGTAATTGTACTGGGTGAGCTTTGAGAAGATGCCGCTGAAATCCACCTGGCCGTCGCCGAGCGAGCGGAAGCGTCCCGCGCGGTTGACCCAGCCCTGATAACCCGAATAGACGCCCTGACGCCCCGTCGGGTTGAACTCGGCATCCTTGACGTGGAAGGCCTTGATCCGCTCGTGGTAGATGTCGATGAAGTCGAGATAGTCGAGCTGCTGCAACAGGAAGTGCGACGGATCGTAGTTGATGTTGCAGCGCTTGTGCCCGCCGACCGCGTCGAGGAACATCTCGAACGTCGCGCCGTCGAACACGTCCTCGCCCGGATGGATCTCGTAGCCGACATCGACGCCGTTCTCGTCATAGACGTCGAGGATCGGCTTCCACCGCTTGCCGAGCTCGGCGAATGCCTCCTCGATCAGCCCCGGCGGCCGCTGCGGCCACGGATACAGGTACGGGAAGGCGAGCGCGCCGCTGAAGGAAACCGACGCCTTGAGGCCGAGATTCTTCGACGCCTTGGCGCCGAACTCCATCTGCTCGACGGCCCATTTCTGCCTGGCTTTCGGATTGTTGTGCACCGCCGCCGGCGCGAAACCGTCGAACTGCGCGTCATAGGCCGGATGCACTGCGACCAGCTGACCCTGCAGGTGAGTCGATAGCTCGGTGATCTCGACGCCCGCGTCGGCGCATATCCCCTTCACCTCGTCGCAATAGGCTTTCGACGAGGCCGCCTTCTTAAGGTCGAACAGGCGGCCGTCCCAGGTCGGGATCTGCACGCCTATGTAGCCGAGTCCGGCCGCCCATTTGGTGATCGAGGCCAGCGAATTGAATGGAGCGGCGTCGCCCGCGAACTGCGCCAGAAACAGGCCGGGACCCTTCATCGTCGTCGGCATCGGCATCCTCCCTCTCTGATTTTCGCGACCAAGCATAGCGCCGATTGAAGTGAGGGCCAGCCCGTTCGGTCATTTGATATCGACGCCAGAGCGCGGCGCCATTCTGGTATTACCAAATATGGCCGTTTGGTCAAGCGGTCGGAAACGCGCCAAAAGCGCCGGGCAGGGTCGCGCCTGTAGAATTTAGTCGATAAAAATCAATAAATTACTTGACACTCCGAGCCCGTCTCCCGGTCTCCTTGCCGTTCATGTGAATTTGCTGTAGAGGTCTTGTCAGGCCCAATTGGTCGAACCAGTTTCGAGAAAAACCGCTGGAACGCCGTGGGGAGGAGAACATGCGGCGGGCTCGTTGGAGAACGCCGCCAAAAAAAGACAGGCGAATTCTGGGAAGGATAGACCATGCATCTTTCGACGCACAACTGGATGCGGGCGGAGCCGCTGGAGGTGACGCTCAAGCGCATCAAGAAACTTGGCTATGAGTCGATCGAGATTTCCGGCGAGCCCGAGCAGTACAAGACCAAGGAGACGCGCGCGCTCTTGAAGGAACACGGCATCCGCTGCTGGGGCTCGGTGACGCTGATGCTGGGCGAACGCAACCTTGCCGCCAAGAACCAGGGCCAGCGCGAGCGCTCGGTGCAATACGTCAAGGACGTGCTCACCATGGTGAGCGAGCTCGACGGAGAGATCATCACGCTCGTTCCGGCCACCGTCGGCAAGGTGGTGCCCGACGGCACCGAAGCGGAAGAGTGGGGCTGGGTGGTGGACGCCACGCGCGAATGCTTCGCCCATGCCAAGAAGGTCGGCGTCAAGATAGCCGTCGAGCCGCTCAACCGCTTCGAGACCTATCTGTTCAACCGCGGCGCCCAGGCGCTCGCGCTTGCCGATGCGGTGAGCCCGGAATGCGGCGTCTGCCTCGACGCCTACCACATCCACATGGAGGAATTTAACGTCTACGACGCCATCCGTCAGGTGGGAAAACGTCTTTTCGACTTCCATGTCGCCGACAACAACCGCTTCGCCGCCGGCCTCGGCCAGATCGACTGGCCGAAGATCGTCGGCACGCTGAAGGAGATCGGCTATGACGGCGCGCTGACCAACGAGTTCGTCGCGCCCGTCGACCGCACGCCGGCCGCGCCCTATCCGGAGATGGTGGAGCGCAACCCGGTCGACATCTCGCCCGAGCAGCTCAAATTCATCCAGGATCACGGCTCCAGCCTGCTCACCGAGAAGTTCTATACAGATCAGATGCGCATCACCGCCGAAACGCTGCTGCCGCTGATCAAGTAGTTCGATCGAAGCTTAGCCCTTCCGCCCTCGCCGGGGCGGCGGGGCCGGGGATGAAGATGCGTATCAAAAGCGTCCAGGCCTGGTGGGTCCGCATACCGATCGAAGTCGCGAAGCAGCATCGCAGCGACTTCGGTCAGGTGACGACGTTCGACGCCGCGATTTTGCGCATCGAAACCGATGACGGCCTGGTCGGCTGGGGCGAGGGCAAGAATGCCGCCGGCAGCGCCGGCAGCTACGGCGCGCTTGTCCACATGCTGAATCACGAGATTGCGCCGCAGCTCATCGGCCGCGACCCGGCCGATATCGGCATCATCTGGGAGATGCTCTACAACGGCGTGCGCCACAACACGGCAGCCCATGCCGGGCATGCCATGCCGCAACTGGCGCGGCGCGGCATGAGCGTGGCGGCGATCAGCGCCGTCGACATCGCGCTCTGGGACATCCTCGGCAAGTCGCTGGGGCAGCCGGTCTGGCGGCTGCTCGGCGGCCGCAAGGTCGAGCGCATGCAGGCCTATGCCTCCGGCGGCTGGGCTTCGGCCGATGCCATCGGCGAGCAGCTCAAATCCTACATCGACAAAGGCGGCTTCAAGGCGCTGAAGATGCGCGTCGGCGCGATGGACGGCGCACCGCATATCTCGGCCGCGCGCGTGCGCGCCGCCAGGGAAGCGATCGGCCCCGGCATCGATCTGATGGTCGACGCGCACGGCACCTACACCGTGGCCGAAGCCAAGCGCTTCATCGGCCTCACTGCCGATCTCGACCTCGCCTGGTTCGAGGAACCGGTGATCGCCGACGACAAGCCAGGCATGGCCGAGGTGCGCGCCTCGGGCTCAACACCGATCGCCACCGGCGAGAGCGAGGCGACGCGCTATGCCTTCCGCGATCTCGCGGTGTTGAAATCGGCCGACATCTTCCAGCCCGATCCCGCCTTCTGCGGCGGCATCAGCGAGGCGATGAAGATCGGCACCATCGCCAGCGCCTTCAACCTGCGCTTCGCGCCGCATCTGTGGGCCGGCGCGCCCTGCTTCTTCGCCGGCTTGCATGTCTGCGCGGCCTCGCCCGCGAGCTTCACCGTCGAATACTCGCTGGGCGCCAATCCGATGATCCACGACCTCGTCGAGGAGACTGTCGAAGCAAAGGACGGTATGATAGCGATCCCTGAAAAGCCTGGGTTGGGATTCACCGTTTCGGAGCGATTCCTGGAGGCGCACGCGCAACGCATTTGACGATGAAAGAAAAGAACCTTCTCGCGGAACTCGCCGCCTATCTGTTCTCCAACTCGGACAAGGAGTCGGGCCGCACGCCGTCGGAGCGCGAGCTGGCGGAGCATTTCGGCGTCAGCCGCGGCCAGATCCGCGAGGCGCTGGCGATCCTCGAAGCCATGCGCATCGTCGAGCGCCGCGCCAAATCCGGCATCTATATCGACACCAAGCAGGCGAGCGTGGAAGCGCTGGCGCTTTTCGCCCGCGCCGGCCTGCCGCTCGATCCGGTGCAGATCTACGAGACGGTCGAGCTGCGCAAGATCCATGAGATCAAGGCGGCCGAGCTTGCCTGCTCGCGCGCCACCGAGGAGAATTTCGAGCGGCTGCGCGAGATCCTCAAAGCCTCCGAGGAACGCATCGCCGCCGGCGAAGGCCTCGCCAAGGAGGACCGCGAGTTCCACCTCGAGATCGTGCGGGCGACCAAGAACGGCGTCTTCCACAACATCTGCAGCGTCTACTACCTGATGGGCGAGCAACGCCTGCCCATCTATTTCAACGATCCCGAGCGCAATCTGCGTTCGCATGCCGAGCACATCCAGATCTACGAGGCGCTGCTGCGCCGCGACGGCAATCTGGCGCAGGCGCTGATGAGCGCCCACCTGCAGGGCGCCGAGAGCTACTGGAAGGGCCTGATCGAAGGCCGAGGGGCGGAACCGAAAAGCGCGGCGCTCGAAAAGGCCTAGCGCAAGTCGCCCAAAAGCGCGCAGCGGTCTTGGGAAAGCGACATGCACAAAAAAGAACCAAACCCGGCCGCTTGAGCCCTTTTCAGCGCGACCCGCTTTGGAGCATTTTGCTGCGTTATTGCTTGGCTTCGCGCAAATGCGGCTGAAACAACCAGGACCCCGATGCGCAAGATCCTGTCGACGCACCCGCTGCACCCACGCGCCACGGCCATGCTGGCGGGCGCCGGCAGGCTTGCGATCGCCCCCGCCCTCGACGCCGGGACGCTGATCGCCGAAGCCAGTGATGCCGACATCGTCATCGTGCGCGCGCCGCTGCCGCCGGAGCTCTTTGCCGGCGCCAAGAGTCTGCGCGCCGCGATCCGCCACGGCGCGGGGCTGGACATGATCCCGCTCGAAGCGGCGACCGCCGCCGGCGTGCTGGTGGCGAATGTGCCGGCGGTCAACGCCCGCTCGGTCGCCGAGCATGTGATGTTCGTGACGCTCGCCCTGCTTCGGCGATTTCGCGTGGTCGACCGGGACTTGCGGGCCAAGGGCTGGCTTGCCGGGCGCGAGCACGCCAATTCGAGCAGCGAGCTGGCCGGCAAGACCATCGGCATCGTCGGCCTCGGCGCGGTCGGCCAGGCGGTCGGCCACATCGCGGCGCATGGTTTTGATCTCAACGTCGTTGCGACCACGCGCAGCCTGCGCCCGGCGCCCGAGCGTGTCGGCTTCCTGTCGATCGACGCGCTGGTCGAGCAGAGCGACATCATCGTGCTCTGCTGCCCGCTGACCGAGGAGACGCGCGGCCTGATCAGCCGCGAGCGCGTCGCCCGCATGAAGCCCCATGCGCTTTTGATCAATGTCTCGCGTGGGCCTGTGGTCGACGACGAGGCGCTGATCGAAGCCCTGCGAAAGGGCCGCATCGGGGGTGCGGCGCTCGACGTCTTCGCGACCCAGCCGCTGCCGCCGAACCATCCCTATTTCGGCTTCGACAACGTCATCGTCACCCCGCATATGGCCGGCATCACCGAGGAATCGATGATGCGCATGGGCACCGGCGCTGCCGGCGAGGCGCTGCTGGTGCTCGCCGGCAAGCTGCCGGTCAATCTGCGCAATGCGGACGTCATCGAGCATTACCGGCGGCGCTTTCCGGCGGACTGACGCTTCCCCGCCCGCCTCAATTTTCCCGGATTTGACGACGACCTTCCTGCGATGACCAAAAGTGTCGCGCGTGCCCTTCTGATCGCCGGTTTCTGCCTGTCCGCGGCCGAGGTTCGCGCCGCCGGGCAGGGCAGCTACGTACCCTGCGACAACGGCCTGCGCTGCGTGATGGCGCCCTGCCCTTCGAACAGCGCGCTCGACCTTGCCTCCGGCAAGATCGTCAAGGGCATCTTGGTCGACATCGACGGCCTGCCGCAACAGGACAAGGCGCTCGACCTCGCCGACAAGCTCTATGCCGGCAAGCTCGTCGTCGCCGGCACGATCGAGAACCGGCCGCATATTTTCAACGGCAAGCGTTACAGCCTGCCGACGCTGGTCGCCACCGGAATCGAGCGCGTGGCAAAGGACAGCGAACGCGGCCACTGCTCATCCCGCTAAGCCGCCCAAATTCCGGCCTTCAATCTTTCAGCAAAACCTCCACTGCCGCCGCAACGGCAAGCAGATGCCGGTCATGCCCATGTCTCCCCGCCAGCATCAGCCCGGCCGGCAGCCTCGTGCCGGGCATCGGCAGCGAGACCGCGCAGAGGTCGAACTGGTTGGCGACCTGGGTGTTGCGCAGCAGCAGGCCTTCCGTCCGGTCGCGTAGCGCCTCATCGCCGGCCATGGCGGCGATCGACGGCGCGACTATCGGCACGGTCGGCAGCGCGAGCACGTCAACCCCTTGCAGCCGCTCCTCCATGGCCGCGACCAATTCCCCACGGCGGCGGATCGTCCTGATATAGACGGAAGCGGGAACCGTCAGCGCGCGCGACAACGGCCCGCTGACATGCGGATCGACCGGCACCGACGCGCCGGCTGCCAGCCAGTCGGCGTGCACTTCCGCACCTTCCATCGATGCGATCGAGGCGCGCTTGGTCGCTGCGCGCATCTCGGCAATGAGGTCGTCGATCGGAAAGTCGGCAATGCGCGCGCCCGCCTGCTCCATCCGCTGAAGACTTCGGTCGAAAGCATCGAGAACCTCAGGCTGCGTCTCGCCAAAGAGCACGCCGCGGGGGATGCCGATGCGCAACCCGGCTAGCGAGACGGGCTGAAGCGCAACTGGCTCCTCGCCGGCCATGATCGCGTCGGTCGCCGCGCAGTCGGCAACGCTGCGGGCGAGCGGCCCGATCGAATCCAGCGTCGCCGACAAGGGAAAGGCGCCGGCCAGAGGCACGCGCCTTGCCGTCGGTTTGAAACCGACGGCACCGTTGAGCGAGGCCGGGATGCGCACCGAGCCGCCGGTATCCGAGCCGATCGAGATCGTGCTCGTACCCTCGCCCACCGCGACGCCGGCGCCGGATGAGGAGCCGCCCGGAATAAGGCTCGCATCGGCCGCATTGCCCGGCGTGCCGTAATGCGGATTGTCGCCGATCGCGGTGAAGGCGAATTCGGTCATGTTGGTCTTGCCGAGGATAAGCGCGCCCGCCTGGCGCAGCCGGCGCACGATCGCCGCGTCCTGCGCGGCAGACTGGGCGCTGGCGAGCATAAGCGAGCCCGCCCGGGTCGGCTCGCCGGCGACGTCGAACAGATCCTTGATCGAGACGATCGCGCCGTCGAGCGGCCCGAGGCTCACGCCGGCCTTCCGGCGGGCGTCGGATACATCGGCGGCTGCCCGCGCCGCTTCGACGTAGAGCTTGGTGTAGACCTTCTCCCCGGAGGCGCGACTGGCAAGACGTGACAGGATGATTTCGAGACGGTCGCGGACGGATTGCATGTCGGCGTCGGACTCCGCAAGGATGCAACGACTTTAAAGCAATTCCAGCACGTGCGTCGCGGTTTTCCGTCCGGAATTGCGCAAAAACAAATGCTTAGAGCGGATCAGCGATTCTGTGAAAGCTGAACCGCAATAATGCCGGCTGGGAAGGCCGGCGAAAGGGATAACCCGGCAAGCGTGCCTTTGCACCCTGCCAGCGATAGGAAGAGACTGATGCTGTACAAAGGCAGCTGTCATTGCGGCAAGGTGGCTTTCGAGGTCGAAGGCGAGATCGGCGGCGCGGTGCGCTGCAATTGCTCGATCTGCGCGCGCAAGGGCGCGCTGCTTTGGGCCGTGCCGCATGGCAGCATGCGGCTGGTCGCCTGGGGCGACGACCTCGGCAAATACACTTTTGGCAGGAGCGCCATTGCGCATCGCTTCTGCCGGACCTGCGGCATCCATCCCTTCGCCGAGGACGCCAGCCAAGGCAGCGAACGCAGCGCCTACATCAACATCAACTGCCTCGAGGACGTCGACCTCACCGCAGTGCAGGTCTTCGAATTCGACGGCCGCTCTGCCTAGACCGGACCGCATCGCCCTGCCGACAAGCCGGCCATGTCGGCCGGCTTGTCGGCATCCGGGACTATTCGGCCTGTTTGGGGCCGATGGCGAAAGTCACCAGCGCCGCGAGCAGCGTCGCCACGGCGCCGTAGGCGAAGGCGCTCGCCACGCCGGCATGGTCGACCAGCAGGCCGCCGAAGACCGCGCCCAGCGCGATCGCCACCTGGAACGTTGCGACCATTAGCCCGCCGGCGCTCTCGGCCTGGTCGGGCGCGGCACGCACCAGCCAGGTCTGCAGCCCGACCGGCACGGCGCCGAAGGCAAAACCCCAGCTCGTGACGGCGACGGCTGCCGTTACTGGCGAGGCGCCAAGCGTAAGCAGCGCCAGAGCCGACAGCGCGATCAGCAGCGGCGCCAGCCCGACCGCGAGCTTCAGGTTGCGCTCGGCAAGGAAGGCGCCGGCGAAGTTGCCGAAGAAGCCGCCGACGCCATAGGCGAGCAGCACCAGCGAGATGGTCTCGATCGGCATCACCGGCACCGTCTCCAGGAATGGCCGCACATAAGTGAAGCCGGCAAACTGTCCCGAGGCGACGAGCAGCACCACCATGAGAGCCGCGCGGATCGTCGGCCTTTTCAGCACCTCGATCAGGGTGCGGAAGCTTGCCACGGCCGTCGGCGGCAGGCTGGGAATGGTGGCAAGCTGCACCAGCAGGGTCAGCGCACCGACGACGGCTGCGATCATGAAGGCCGTGCGCCAGCCCCAGATGTCGCCGACATAGGCGCCGACGGGCGCCGCGGTGACAGTGGCGACCGAGACGCCGGTCAGGATGATCGACATGGCGCGCGGCATCAATCGCATCGGCACGAGACGCATCGCCATGGCGGCCGACATCGACCAGAAGCCGCCGAGCGCGACACCAAGGACAACGCGAGCCAGAAGCAGCATCGTGAGCGAGGAGGCGAAGGCGGCAAGCAGATTGGAGACGATCAGAAGCACGGTGAGCATCCACATCACCAGCCTGCGGTCGAGCCGCTTGGTGACGATGGCCATCGTGGGTGCTGCGATCGCGCCGACGACGGCTGTCGCCGTGACCGCCTGGCCGGCGGAACCTTCGCTGACGCCGAGGTCCTGCGCCAGTCGCGTCAGCAGGCTGGCGGGCAGGAATTCGGCGGTCACCAGGCCGAACACGCCGAGCGCTAGCGACACCACCGCGCCCCATACGGGCTCGGTTCGTTCCTCGGGTTCGGTCCTGTCGAGAACGGCGGCGTCGATGACGCCCGTGGCGGGTTCGGTCATGGCAAATCTCCGGAAAGTTGCGGCGCAACATTTGGCTGCAGCGCAACATAGGGAGTGACTGGCTGGAGTTTCCATGCTAGAAACGCCGAAATGAATTACAATTCGTCCAAAACGACACTGCTGGCATCCGGCGACCCGCTGACCGACATGCTGCGCGGCCTGCGTCTCGACGGCGTCGACTATGGCCGCTGCGTGCTGGGCGAGCCGTGGGCCGTTTCCTTCCCCGCGCAGAAGGCGGCGCGCTTCCATTTCATCGGACAGCAGGGCTGCTGGCTGTTCTCGCCGGCCAGGGAATGGATCGAGCTGTCGGTGGGCGACGCGCTTCTGATCCCGCGCGGCGACGAGCATGTGCTGGCGAGCGCGCCGGGCGTGCCGCCGGTGCCGATCGGCCGCTACACCATCGAGCCGGTCTGCGAGAACGTCTTCGACGTCTCCAACGGCTGCGACGGCTGCAAGACCCTGCTGTTTTGCGGCAGCATGCATTTCAATCTCGACGGCTCGCATCCGCTGCTCGACATGATGCCCGACCTGATGCAGGCGCATAAGCTGATGGCGAACGCGCCGGGCATCCAGCATCTGCTCGACGCCATGGCCGGCGAGGTGACGATGGACCGGGTCGGCTCCGGCGGCATTCTGGCGCGTCTGGCTGACGTGCTCGCCGCCACCATCATTCGCTCCTGGGTGGAGAATGGTTGCGGCGACGCCACCGGATGGATCGCCGCAGTCCGCAACCCGGACGTCGGCAAGGTGCTCGCCGCCATTCATCTGCAGCCCGATCGCGACTGGACGGTCGAATCCCTGGCGCGAATGATGGGAGCGTCACGCTCCGCCTTCGCGCAGCGCTTCGCCTCCGTGGTCGGCGAGACGCCGGCCAAATATGTGCTGCGCGTGCGCATGCACCAGGCACGGCAATGGCTCGCCCGCGACGGCATGCGGGTGTCGGTGGCGGCCGCGAAGCTCGGCTACGATTCGGAAGCGTCCTTCAGCCGCGCCTTCAAGCGGGTCATGGGCATCGCGCCGAGCCATCTGCGCAATGGCCCAGGCGAGCAACCCTGACACCCGGCGGTCAAGCTGGAGGAATTGCGAGGTCTTTTGGACGGAGCGCTATTCCTCTCCCATAGCGGCGGCGTAAGCTGACCGGAGGAGGAAACCGCCATGGCCAAACACCTTGCACCGCTTGCGCTTGCCGCGCTGGCCGTCCTTCCGGGACGGGCATCGGCGCTCGAAGACAGCTACCTGCCCGCCGACAAGATCCCTTATGTCGTCGAAGCGCCGGACCAGCCGCAGCGCCTCGGCCCGCTATGGGGCTCGAGGGCCAAGGGTCCGGCCGGCACGCTGCTCAAGGTTCCCGGCAACTGGCGCGCGCCGGTCCATGCCCACACCGCCGACTATCGCGCCGTGGTCATAAAGGGACTGTGGGCGCATTGGCAGATGCAAGGCGGCGAAGCGACCAAGGTCGAATTGCCGCCGGGCTCCTACTGGACCCAAAAGGCCGACGAGATGCATGACGATGCCTGCCTGTCCGACACCGAATGCGTGATCCTGCTGATCAACGACACGCCCTACGAGACCTATCTGCCGCAATAGCACAGCGCCGGCCAAAGTCCCGCCGGGCGAACGGCAGGCTCGTCAGCCGGCGTGCCGCAGGCTCACCCCGCTGCCCTTGTCGAACATCACCACCTTGTCCGGATTCCAGGCAAAGCGGACGGGCTGCTCGATCTCGACGGCGGTCCTTGCCGGCACTGTGGCCCTCAGCATCGCGTCGCCGACCCTCAGCGTCACGATCTTCTCGACGCCGTGGTTCTCGACGTCGTGGACGCGTGCCTCGACCGGCGCGCCGCTCTCCAGATAGACATCCTCCGGACGGATGCCGAAGACGAGCGGGCGACCGTCGGCCGCACCGCCCGCCTTCTCCCCCAGAAAAGTCCTGGCTCCCCCTGAGAGCGGCAATTCGAAATTCATCGGCGCCATCACTGCGCGGTTTTCCACCAATTTGCCGTCGATGAGGTTCATCGGCGGCGAACCGACGAAGCTTGCGACATAGGTGTCGCGCGGATTGTTGTAGATATCCTGCGGCGTGCCGGTCTGGACGATGCGACCATGGTTGAGCACGCCGACCTTGTCGCCCATCGACATCGCCTCGATCTGGTCGTGGGTGACGAACAGGAAGGTGGCGCCGAGCTGCATCTGCAGGTTCTTCAGCTCCGTCCGCAACGCCTCGCGCAGCTTCGCGTCGAGCGCCGACAGCGGCTCGTCCATCAGGAACACGCGCGGCTTGCGCACGATCGCCCGGCCGATCGAGACGCGCTGCATTTCGCCGCCCGAAAGCCGGTCCGTCTTGCGGTCGAGCAGATGCTCAATGCGCAGCGTGCGGGCGGCACGCGCTACGCGGTCCTTGATCTCGGCATCGGGCAGGCGACGGATTTTCGGCTTCAGCGGAAACTCCAGATTCTGCCGCACGGTGTAGCGCGGGTAGAGCGAGTATTGCTGCAGCACCAGCGCCACGTCGCGCTCGGCGGCGCCCCATCGGGCAACGTCGACGCCGTCGATGAAGACTTGGCCCTCGGTCGGCTTCTCGAGCCCGGCGATCAGCCGCAGTGTCGTCGTCTTGCCGGCGCCGGTCTCGCCGAGCAGCACGAAGAATTCGCCGTCGGCGATGTCCAGGTTGAGGCCCGTCAGCGCGGTGTGGCCACCGAACTTCTTGGTGATGTTCTTGAGTTCGATGTGGGCCATTACAGCCTTACTCCTAGCGACTTGCCGCTTGCCGTGTCGAAGAAATGCGCCTGCTCGGGATCGATGCGGGCATGGACCTTCTCGCCCGGCCCCGAAACATATCCGGCCTTGGTGCGGGCGCGCAGCATCTTTGAGCCGACCTTGAGATCGACGATATCGAAGGAACCGAGCGGCTCGATGATCTGCGCCTCCACCGGTATGTAACCGGGCGAGGCATCGTGCCGGACCAGCACACCCTCCGGACGGATGCCGAGCGTCAAGCCGCCGTTGGAATGCCCGTTGAGCTTGGACAGCAGCTCGCGCGGGAACTCGAAACCGGTCTGCGCCTCGCCAATCGTGACGCGCGCGGCGCTGGCCTCCTCGGAGACGCCGGCCTCCGCGATGTTCATCACCGGGCTGCCGACGAACTGGGCAACGAAAAGATTGGCCGGATGCGAATAGACGTCGTCCGGCGTGCCGACCTGCTGGATGAAGCCCTCATGCATGATGACGATGCGGTCGGCGAGACTCATCGCCTCGATCTGGTCGTGGGTGACGTAGATCGTGGTCGACCCCTGCTTGACGTGCAGGCGCTTGATCTCGGCCCGCATCTCCTCGCGCAGCTTGGCGTCCAGCGCGCCGATCGGCTCGTCCATCAGCATCGCCTTCGGGCGACGCACCAGCGCCCGGCCGATCGCCACGCGCTGCATGTCGCCGCCCGAGAGCGCCGACGGCCTCTTGTCGAGCAGGTCGGTTATGCGCAGGATCCGGGCGATCTCGCGCACGGCCTTGTCGACCTCGCCGCTGCTCATGCGCGTTGCGCGCAGCGGAAAGGCGATGTTCTCGAACACCGTCATGTGCGGGTAGAGCGAGAAGGACTGGAACACCATGGCGATATCGCGGTCGGCGGCCTTGAGGTGCTGCACGGCCTTGCCGTCGATCAGGATGTCGCCCTGATCGATCGTCTCCAGCCCCGCAATCGCGCGCAGCGTCGTCGTCTTGCCGCAGCCCGACTGGCCAAGCAGCACGATGAACTCGTTGTCGGCGATGGCGAGGTTGAGATTGTGGATGACCTGGACGGCACCGAAGAATTTTTCGATGCCGCGAAGTTCGATCTGCGTCACTGCCGGGCCCCCTCATGCGTCGCGACGCCGGTTTCCTCGCTGCGCTCCGGCGCAATCTTGGAGGTGATGTTGAAGCCGATCAGCCCGACCAGGATGATCGTCACGCCATAGGAATGCAGGCTGAGGCTCCATGGCTGGCAGAGCGCGACGATGCCGAGCACCATCAGGATCTGCGAGGCCGGCAAAAGGTACTTCTCGTTGACGGCTCGGAAACTCATTTGCGGATCGCTCCGAAGGTCACGCCGCGAAGCAGGTGGTTGCGCAGCAGGAAGGTGAAGATCGCGACCGGCAGCAGAAACAGGAAGGTGCCCGCCGCGATCGTGGTCCAGTCCGGCAGGCCGGAACCGATCTGCGACGGAATGAAGGGCGGCGCCGTCTGGGCGCGCCGGTTCGTCATGATCAGCGCGAAGGCGTACTCGTTCCAGGCGGTGATGAAGCAGAATACCGCGGTGGCGGCGATGCCGGTCGCCGCTTCCGGCAGCACGATCTTGAAGAAGGCCTGCATGCGCGTGTAGCCGTCGACCAGCGCCGCCTCCTCATATTCCTTCGGTATCTCGTCCATGAAGCCCTTCATCAGCCAGACCGAGAAGGACAGGTTGAAGGCGACGTAGAGGATGATCAGCCCGATATGCGAATCGTTGAGGCCGACCGCCCGGTACATCAGGAACATCGGGATCGCGACCACCACCGGCGGCAGCATGCGCGTCGACAGGATGAAGAAGAGAAGGTCCGCCTCGCCCGCGATCTTGAAGCGCGAGAAGCCGTAGGCGGTGAAGGTCCCCATGCCCACCGCAAGCACCGTGCTGATGACCGCCACGATAAGGCTGTTCATGAAGCGGTCGGGATATTGCGACAGCTGCACGTCCTTGCCGACCTTCAGCACCCGCTCGCCGCCGTCATAGATGCGCTTTTCCCACCAGGGCGCGGCCTCGTAGACTTGCGGGTCGACGGTCTTCTGCATCTGCACGCGTTTGGTGAAGAGGCGGACGAATGGCGTAACCTCCGGCTCGAAGAGAACAGTAGGGGGAACGCTGACCGCCAGCTCCTTCGGCTTGAACGCGGTGGAGGCGATCCAGTAGATCGGCGCCAGGAACACCAGCGTCGCGATCAGCACCGCGGCGATTGCGACGCGGTTGAGGGCGACCTCGGAAGAAGTGCGGACGGCGGCCATCTCAGCGCTCCTTCACCTTGTTGAGGTACTTCACGTAGAGGTTGGTGATGGCCAGCACCATGATCAGCACGATGTAGGCCAGCGCGCAGGATTTGCCGGTATCCCACTGCTGGAAGGCCTGCTTGTAGAGCCGGATCGCAATCAGTTCGGCGGTCGGCTGGGTCGTCATCGTGTAGGCGATGTCGAAGGTCTTGAAGGCTTCCATGGTGCGGAAGATCAGCGCGATCAGAAGGATCGGCGAGACCAGCGGCAGGGTGATGCGGGTGAAGGTGTACCACCAGCTGGCACGGTCGATCGCGGCGGCCTCGTAGAGGTGCTGCGGCACGGCCGACAGGCCGGCGAGCGACAGCAGCATTACGAATGGCGACCACATCCAGACGTCGGTGATCGCGACGGCGTAGAGCGCGCTGTCGGGATTGGAGAGCCAGGCGAAGTCGCCCAGGCCGAAGACGTAGTTGATCGGCCCCCAGGACGGGCTGTAGAGCAACTGCCAGAACAGGCCGACCACCGCCGCCGACATCATCATCGGCAACAGGAGCAGCGTGGTAATCAGGCCCTTCATCGGGAAGCTGCGGTTGAGCAACAGGGCGAGGCCGAAGCCGACTATCATCTGTCCGGCCACCGATACGATGACGTATTTCGCCGTGATGATGAAATTCGACCAGATGTGGTCGTCGCTGAGCAGCTCGCGATAGTTCTGCAAGCCGACGAACTGCCAGGGCTCGCTGCGGTTCGCGGCGAAATTGGTGAAGGAATAGCCCAGCGAATAGATCAGCGGGAAAATGTTGAAGACGATCAGGAAAACCAGCGTCGGGATGATGAACATGTTGCGGATGGTCAGATCCGACCAGCCGCGCGCGGCGGCCCTTGAGGCAGGATCGAGATGGGCAAGGGCTACCGAAGCCAACGAATGTCTCCCTGAAAACAGGAATGCCGGAGGGGAAACCCTCCTCCGGCATTCTGACTGTGATGCTTACTTGTAGCGATTGTACTTGGTGAACGTCGCCTTCCAGTCGGCGGCGGTCTTGTCGAGCGCTTCCTGGGCGGTGCCCTTGCCGCCGACCACGAACGGATAGATGTTCTGGTTCAGCTGATCGAGCACCTCGGCATATTCAGGCGTCGCCCAGAAATCCTTGACCATGAACATCGTGTCGTAGAACGCCTTGTTGTAGGGCGTGGCGTTCTGGAAGGCTTCCGACTTCAGCACGGCCTGGCTGCAGGTGTAGCCGCCGAGGTCGGCCCACTTCTTCTGGGTCTCGTCCTTGATGAACCACTCCAGGAACTTCATCGCCTCGTCCTTGTTCTTCGAATACGAGACAATCGAAATTCCCTGGCCGCCGAGAGCGGCGAAGCGCTTGCCGTCCGGGCCGGCCGGATTGGCGAAGAAGCCGGTGGCGTCGGCATAGGGGTTGGTGGCCTTGTTCACCAGCGGCGGGAAGAAGGCGAAGAAGTTCATGCTCATCGCGGCGAGGCCGCCGGTGATCGCCTGGTTGTCCTCCACGAAGAAGGTCTTGCCCCAGCCGGGAGGCGTGAACTTGTAGAGCTCCTTGTACATGTCGAGGCCGGCTGCGGCCTCTTTCGAATTGGTGATGCCGTCGACCTTGTAGGTCGCATAGTCGCCGAGGTCGCCGCCGTAGCTGAAGATGGCGCTTTCGACGCCCATCGCCATCGCGTCATAGGAATTATCGGTGTAGATGGCGACGCCGTAGCGCTTCTGGTCCGGACGGTGGAAGAATTCGGCGATGTCGCGCAGCTGCGCATAGGTCGTCGGTACGGCGAGGTCGTAGCCGTACTTCGCCTTGAAGGCTTCCTTCTCCTTCGGGTCCTCGAACCAGTCCTTGCGGTAGGACCAGCCGATCGCGTCGCCTTCCAGCGGAATCGCCCAGTATTTGCCGGAGCCGCCGGGGTATTCGGCGTAGTACTTGATGGTCGCGGGCGCCATCACGTCGCCGAGCTTGTGCTGGTTGAAGAAGTCGGTCAGGTCGACATAGTGGCCCTGCGTCGAACCGGCGCCCAGCCATTGCGAGTCGCCGACCACCATGTCGTAGGCGTCTCCATGCGCGTTGAACTCGGTGAAGGCCTTGGTCTGGAAGTCAGGCCACGGCGTGGTCTGCACCGTGACCTTCACGCCGGTCTCGGCCGTGTAGTCGTTGACGAGTTCCTGCAGATAGTTCGCCGGATCCCATTCCGCCCAGAAGATGGTGAGTTCCTTGTCTTGCGCGCGGACGGATGTTCCGCAGGCAAGCGCCAAGCCGATACCAGCGACCACGCTGGTCACTATCTTGCGCATAGTTTTCCTCCCTTGTGCGCATTCTACCTTGTCATGCGAGCCGCCAGCTTGGTCGGCCCTGGTAGTTCCTCCGGTGATGGCACGTTCCGGTTTCGAGCCTCCTCGCCCTGCCGGAAAGATGGATCGCAGCCCTCACGTTCGATCCGCTTTATGCGTACTGATCTGGTATTACCAATTCAAGAGGGCCGTCAAGCTCTTTCTTGGACGCTCAAAAGCCACCCCGCAAGCGGATTGGGATGGTATCTGTCTGTTTTCCCTTATTTTTCCTACTCCTTGATACATGGTGGCCTTGTTTCCGGCGATGTATCACAATTATTACTGGTAGCTGGCCCCTCAATCTGGTCGAACCAGATTCTAGGACATCCCTATTCCGGGCGATGCCGAAACCCTACTCGCTTTCGCCTCCGATTCCGCCATCGCCGCGCGCACCAGCGCCGCCGCCGCCCACTCGGCGACCGACATCATGTCACGGCTGTCCAGGCCCCATATATCCTTCAGCACGATCAGCACTTCGACGCCGAACATCAGCGACAGCGCCTGGGCAAGACGCTTGAATTGACGCGGCCTGAGCTGACCCTTGAGCGGCGCGATCGCATCTTTCAGGAGATCGACGCGGTGGCCGCGCGTGAAAGCCGGCTCTGTCCCCAGCGTGCCCGCCTGCCGCCGCGCCCATTGGTCGAGCGAAAGCTTGAGCGCCGCCTTGAACGTCGCCTCGAAAGCCTCGATGCGCGGCATGGCGCTGGCGAACAGGTCGGCCACCCGTCGCTGCGGATCGTTCGAGGCGGATTTCCACGTCAGGATCGGGCCAAGCCCCTCATCGACGACCGCCTGCACCAGCGCCGCCTGGCTCGGGAAATAGCGATAGGCGGTCGCGCGCGACACCTCCGCAGCCTCCGCGACTTCGCTGACCGAAGGCGTCACGCCGGACTGCATCAGCCGCGTCGCCGTCTCCAGCATCAGCCGCCTCGTGCGGGCGCGCGGCCCCTTCTCGACTGCCGGCGTCTGCTCGGCGTCGTCGTTGGCGGCAGCTTGTTGACGTGAGACATCCATATCAATACGATACGCGCGTCTCAAAAAAATGCAATGGCCCACGCCTTGGCGACCGGGCCAGGCAAGAAGCGACAAGCGGCAACGCCAGGCGCGCAAGACAACGATAGAGACGACGGGGAAACGCTGATGAAGCGCATCTATGTGGTCGGCACCGCCGACACCAAGGGCGAAGAGCTCGCCTTCCTGGCCGATGCCGTGGCCGCCGCCGGCGGCATGGCCGTCCGCGTCGATATCGGTACGCGCGGCGCGACCGTTCCGGTCGACATCGAGGCAGGCGAGGTCGCCGCGCATCATCCGGACGGAGCCGGCGCGGTGCTCGGCATCGACGATCGCGGCACGGCCGTCGCCGGCATGGGCGTCGCGTTTGCCCGCTTCATCCAGGCTCGCGACGACGTCGCCGGCGTGATCGGCATCGGCGGCGGCGGCGGCACCTCGATCGTCACCGCCGGCATGCGTGCGCTGCCGCTCGGCCCGCCGAAGATCATGGTCTCGACGCTCGCTTCCGGCGACACCGCGCCCTATGTCGACGTCTCCGACATCATCATGATGCCGTCGGTGACCGACATGGCCGGACTCAACCGCCTGTCGCGCGTCGTGCTGCACAATGCCGCCCAGGCGGTCGCCGGCATGGCGGCGAAGCCGGCGCCCTCCGCCGCAGGCAAGCCGGCGCTGGGCTTGACCATGTTCGGCGTCACCACGCCATGCGTCACGGCCATCGTCGAACGGCTGCGCGCCGACTATGACTGCATGGTCTTCCATGCCACCGGCACAGGCGGCCGATCGATGGAGAAGCTCGCCGATTCAGGCCTGCTCGCCGGCGTCCTCGACATCACCACAACGGAAGTCTGCGATCTTTTGTTCGGCGGCGTGCTGCCGGCGACCGAGGATCGCTTCGGCGCCATTGCGCGCACGAAGCTGCCCTATGTCGGCTCGGTCGGCGCGCTCGACATGGTCAACTTCTGGGCGCCGCCGACCATTCCCGAAAAATACCGGGGACGCCTGTTCTACGAGCACAATCCGAACGTCACGCTGATGCGCACAACGGCCGATGAATGCCGCAGGATCGGCGAATGGATCGGCACACGCCTCGCCGCGTGCGAAGGCCCGATCCGCTTCCTCATCCCGGAAAAGGGCGTCTCGGCGCTCGACATCGAGGGCGGCGCTTTCTTCGACTCGGAAGCCGGTGCTGTCCTGTTCGAGGCCATCGAGCGCACGATCAAGCCGACGAAGCACCGCGCCGTGACGCGCCTGCCGCTGCACATCAACGATCCCACATTCGCCAAGGCCGCAGCCGAGGCTTTCCTCGACATTGCCAAGAAGTGAGACCTGACAAGCATGGCCGCCATCCCGCGCAAAACGATACTGGAAAAATTCCGCAAGATGATCGCCGACGGCGTGCCGATCGTCGGCGGCGGCGCCGGCACCGGCCTGTCGGCCAAGGCAGAGGAAGCCGGCGGCATCGACCTCATCATCATCTACAACTCCGGCCGCTACCGCATGGCCGGGCGCGGCTCGGCCGCCGGCCTGCTCGCCTATGGCAACGCCAACGAGATCGTCAAGGAAATGGCTAGTGAGGTGCTGCCGGTGGTGAAGAAGACGCCTGTGCTGGCCGGCGTCAACGGCACCGACCCCTTCGTCATCATGCCGCTGCTGCTCGCCGAGCTGAAGACGATGGGTTTTTCCGGCGTGCAGAATTTTCCGACCGTCGGCCTGTTCGACGGCACCATGCGCCAGAGTTTTGAAGAGACCGGCATGGGTTTCGGCCTCGAGGTCGATATGATCGCGGAGGCGCACAAGCTCGACCTGCTGACCACGCCTTACGTCTTCAACCCCGACGAGGCGCGCGCCATGGCACGAGCCGACGCCGACATCGTTGTCGCCCATATGGGCGTGACGACCGGCGGCTCGATCGGCGCCACGTCGGCGAAGTCGCTCGATGCCTGCGTCAACGAGATCGACGCCATCGCCGACGCCGCGCGCTCGGTGCGCAAGGACGTCATCCTGCTCTGCCATGGCGGACCGATATCGATGCCCGACGATGCGCGCTACATCCTGGAGCGCTGCGAGGGTCTGCACGGCTTCTACGGCGCAAGCTCGATGGAGCGGCTGCCGGCGGAAGCGGCGATCGCGAGGCAGACGGCGGAGTTCAAGGCGGTCAAGATTGGCGGCTGAGTGGCCGTCGCGAACATCAGGGAGGGATGAGGCAATGGCCGACAGAGAGAAAGTGTTCGTCTACCCGAAGGACGTCAGCGCATTCGGCTTCGACTGGGGCAAGCTGGCCCTCACCGTCGCGCCCGAAGTGAACGGCGCGGAGCGCTTTTCCGGCGGCGTCGTCGACCTGCCGCCCGGCAAGGGCCACACCCGCCACAATCACCCGGGCGCGGAGGAGATCATCTTCGTCATCTCGGGCAACGGCGAACAGATGGTCGAGGACGAGAAGGGCAATCCAGTCGTCGCGAAGGTCGGCCCCGGCTGCACCATCTATGTTCCCGAGAGCCGCTTCCATTCGACGCTCAACACCGGCGACCAGCCGATGCAGCTCTTCGTCGTCTATTCGCCGGCGGGACCGGAACTGGCGCTGCGCGACCTGCCGGATTTCAGGCTGCTGCCGGCGGGCAAGTGAGGTTGTCGAAGTACTGGCTCGGCGCTAAAGCAATTCCAGGAAAAGTGTGAGCGGTTTTCCGTCCGGAATTGCGTAAAAACAAGGAGATAGGGCGTTTCGCCGTTTCCGTGAAACGGTGAAACGCACTAGGCGCCGAGACATCGGGGCTTACGCGCCGCCTCTGTTCCACCCCCGCCCGCGATCGCCGAACATGACGTAGCCCGTGTCGGTCACCGCGATCGTATCTTCCAGCTTGATGAAACCGCGCGTCGGGTGGAGCATGGTCGTCTCGACCGAAAGCACCATGTTCTTTTCCAGCGGCTTGGATGCATAGGTGCCTTCATAGGTGACCGGATGGTTGGTCATCAGGAACGGCGCCTCATGCGTGATCAGCCCCATGCCGTGGGCGAAGAAATCCGTATAGGGCGCTACCTTCGAGGCTTTCAGCACGCTCCCGGCATGCGCGATCACATCGCCGCCGAGCGTGCCTGCCCTGACTTTGGAAAAGGCCGCCTGCTGCACCGTTTCCACTTCGGCCAAAAGATCCTCCAGCTCGGCATCCGGCTCGCCGAGCACACCCATGCGGCAGAGGTCGCCGATATAGCCGTGATAGTTGCCGCCGGAATCGATCGACAGCACCTCGCCCTTCTTCCACGCCTGGCTCGAAGCGGCGCGGTTGTGGCTCGATCCCAGCGTCAGCAGGCAATATTCGAAATGCGCGCCGCGATTGGTCTCCTCGCGCCGCAGCTGCTCGATGATGTCCGCCTTGGTCGTGCCCTCGCGCGCCCAGGCGATCGTCGCCAGCATGGAATCGGTGATGAGCTCGGAGGCGATGCGCAACTGTTCGAGCTCGGCCTCGGTCTTGATCGCGCGCATGGTCTCCAGCATGCCGGTCGCGTCGACCAGCTTGGCGTCCGGCAGCGCCTTGCGGATCAGCGTATAGGCATCCGACGGCAGGAAGCTCGGCTCGATGCCGATACGGGCCGCGCCCTTGCCGATCTTCTGCAGATGCTCGACCGCAAGATTGGCGGCGTCGAGCGTGCCCCAGCAGGCGGCATGCAAGGTCGGCGTCCAGAACGGATGGTTCTGATGCTCGCCGCCTTCCATCTTGTTGCCGATATAGGCCGCGTGCTCCGGCCCGCCCTTCTCATAAAGCACGATCGGCAGGTAGCGGCTGTGGCCGATCGCATCCATCGCGGAAAAGAAGATGAACTTGTAGCCGCCGAGCAGGTATTGCGTGTTGTGCTTGGAGGTGGCGAAGAGCACGTCGATCCCGGCCTCCTCCATCAGCCGGTCCACCCGCGTCTGGTCGAACGGAATGCTGCTGATCTCGGTTTTGCCCGGAGCGACGTTCATCGAACTCTCCCTGATTTTCCCGGCCGCTCGAGCGGCCGATCTTCTTGAACTTTTTGGCTGTCGGCCAAATCTGCACCATTTTGTCTGCTCTGGTCCAGCCAGTATCCGGAGCGTCCGCCTGATGGCGGCCTACATAGCGGCTCTTGGCGGCCTTAAGCTCCCTATCTGGTCCTACCAGATTGTGGTAACGTTAGCCCGAACATAACTGGTCCAGCAGACGAAAATTTCAAAGCCAAGCCATCCTGCGCCAAAACCGTCTCTGGCGAAACCTTTGCCAAGGGCCATAATCCCGCCCATTCGAGGCCGCCCGCGCCCGGCACAGGTGAAGAGGGGAGTTTGAGCGATGTCCGAACTGACGATTTCACGCCGCGGCCTGCTGGCCGGCTCGGCGTTGCTCTTGGCATCGACGGCGTTGCCAACCATCGGCCGGGCGCAGGCGCCGAAGAAGGGCGGGCGATTGATCGTCGCCGCCGACTCCGAACCTCGCAATCTCAACCCGGCAATCGTCGCCTCCAACGGCGTCTTCTTCATTTCCAGCAAGGTTGTCGAGACGCTGGCCGAAGCCTCCTTCGACGGCAGGGATGGGCTTCAGCCGCGCCTCGCGCTTTCCTGGCAAGGTGCCGCCGACGGATTGTCGGTGACCTTCAAGCTGCGCGACGGCGTGAAGTGGCATGACGGCAAGCCCTTCACCTCCGCCGACGTCGCCTTTTCGGCGCTTGAGGTCTGGAAGCCGCTGCAGAATCTCGGTCGCACCGTGTTCAAGGATCTTGCCGCCGTCGACACGCCCGACGATTTGACCGCCGTCTTCAAATTCGCCAAGCCGACGCCGTTCCAGCTGATCCGCAACGCGCTGCCCGCGCTGTCGAGCGTCGTGCCGAAACATGTTTATGAGAGCGGCAAGATCGAGGACAACCCGGCCAACAATGCGCCGGTCGGCACCGGTCCGTTCAAATTCGCCGAATACAAGGCCGGCCAGTACTACCGGCTCGCGAAGAACGCAGACTATTGGGGCAAGGACGAACCCTATCTCGACGAGATCGTCTACCAGGTGCTCCCCGATCGCACCTCGGCGGCGGCCGCGCTCGAAGCGGAAGAAATCCAGCTTGCCGCCCTCTCCGCCGTGCCGCTCGCCGACCTCGATCGCATCTCAAAGGTGCCTGGCCTGAAGGTCGTCACCAAGGGCTATGAGGGGCTGACCTATCAGCTCGTCGTCGAGATCAACCACCGCCGCAAGGAACTGGCCGACCTGAAAGTGCGCCAGGCGATCGCGCATGCCGTCGACAAGGACTTCGTCGTCAAGACGATCTTCCTCGGCTACGCCGCGACCGCGACCGGCCCGGTGCCGAAGAACGATCCGCAATTCTACACCGCCGATGTCCCGATCTATCCGTTCGACGTCGCCAAGGCCAACGACCTGCTCGACGAGGCCGGCTACAGGCGGGCCGACGACGGCAAGCGGTTTGCGCTGAAACTGTTGCCGGCGCCCTATTTCAACGAGACGAAACAGTTCGGCGATTATCTTCGCCAGGCGCTGGCCGCTATCGGCATCGACGCCGAGATCGTCAACAACGATTCCGCCGCCCATATCAAGGCCGTCTACACCGACCATGCCTTCGACCTCGCCGTCGGCCCGCCGGTGTTCCGCGGCGACCCCGCGATCTCGACCACCATCCTGGTGCAGAGCGGCATTCCCGACGGCGTGCCCTTCTCCAACCAGGGCGGCTACAAGAATGCCGACCTCGACGCGCTGATCGTCAAGGCATCGGAGACGCTCGACACATCAGCCCGCACCGAGCTTTACAAGGAATTCCAGAAGAAGGTGGCGGCGGATCTGCCGCTGATCAACGTCGCCGAATGGAGCTTCATTTCCGTCGCCCGCGACACCGTCGGCAACATCGCCAACAATCCGCGCTGGGCTGTGTCCAACTGGGCGGACACTTTTTTGGCGGGCTGATCTCGCGCTTGCCGATTGACGGTTCGGGTGCTCAGCTTTGAGAATGAGAGTTCCTTCGCGCCCCCCTCTGTCCTGCCGGACATCTCCCCCACAAGGGGGGAGATTGGCAGTTTCGCCCCCGACGCTCTTCCCGCAACGGTGGAGATTAGCGAAACCCGCGATGACAGCTGATCTCCCCCCAAGTGGGGGAGATGGCCGGCAGGCCAGAGGGGGGCGCCGTAGAGCTCGACGTCCAAGGCTTGGCCCTCATATGGCTTCGCCATGACCCGTGCCCTCACCCTCCTCCGCCGCCGTCTCGTCGGCAGTGTCTTCGTCCTCCTCATCGTCGTCATCGGCAGCTTCCTGCTGCTTGAAGCCGCTCCCGGCGACGCGGTCGACGCCTACATCGTCTCGACCGGCGGCGATGCCGGCATGATCGAACTGCTGCGCCACCGCTGGGGCCTCGACCAATCCGAACTGACGCGGCTCGCCAACTACCTTTGGGCGCTGTTGCATCTCGATCTCGGCCGGTCCGTCACCTTCTCGCGGCCGATCCGCGACGTCATCCTGGAGCGCCTGCCGACCACGCTCATCCTGATGGGGAGCGCCACAGCGCTGTCCTTCGGTCTCGGCTCGGCGCTCGGCATCTATGCAGGTGCTGCGCCCGGCAGCTTCCGCGACCGCTTCCTGTCGATCGGTTCGCTGGCGCTCTACGCGGTGCCCGGCTTCTGGCTCGGCCTGGTGCTCATCGTCGTCTTCGCCGTCGACCTGCGCTGGCTGCCGATCGGCGGCATCGAGACCATCGCTTCCGGCAAAACCGGGCTGGCGCGGGCCGCCGACATCGCCACCCATCTCGTGCTGCCGGTGTCGGCGCTCGGCTTCATCTATCTCGCGCTCTATCTGCGCATGATGCGCGCCGGCATGGCCGAGGCCTGGCGACAGGATTTTATCCTTGCCGCCCGCGCCAGGGGTCTCCCGCGCCGCCGCATCGTGCTTGCGCATGTTGCCCGCAACGCGCTCCTGCCTCTGGTCACCATGCTCGGCCTGCAATCTGCGCAGATGCTGGGCGGCAGCGTCGTCATCGAAAGCGTCTTTGCCGTGCCAGGCCTCGGCCGCTTGGCGCAGGAAGCCGTCGCCGGACGCGACACGCCGCTGCTGCTCGGCATCATCCTGGTGAGCGCGGTTCTGGTCATCGTCATCAATCTCGTGGTCGACCTCACCTACGCCTTCCTCGATCCGCGCCTCGGCGCAGGCGAGGCAGGCGCATGAACCGACTGCTTCGTTTCTTCCGCACGCCGGAGGCGATCGCCGGCGCGCTCATCCTCGCCTTGCTCATCGCCATGGCGCTGGCGGCGCCGTTGCTTTTTCCGGGCGATCCGCAGTCGATTGCCGGCCCGGCGCTGCTGCCGCCATTCCAGGAATGGTCGCTGCCGCTCGGCACCGACCGGCTCGGCCGCGACGTGCTGGCCGAGCTCTTCCATGGCGCCCGCACCTCGCTGGCCGTCGGTCTGGCGGTGGCGGCCGCGGCGCTTCTGATCGGCGCGGTTGTCGGCACGCTGGCCGGCTTCGCGGGAGGCCTGATCGACGAGGTGCTGATGCGCATCACCGATGCCTTCCAGACCGTGCCGAGTTTCCTTCTGGCGCTGGCCTTCGTCAGCATCGTCGGCCCCTCGCTCGGCGTCGTCGTCGGAGCAATAGCGCTGGGCGCATGGACCGGTCCTGGGCGCGTTGCTCGCGCGGAAGTGCTGTCAATCCGCGAGCGCGATTATGTCGCCGGCGCCCGCGTCATCGGCATGCATCCGCTGGAAATTGCCTTCCGAGAGGTGCTGCCAAACGCTCTGCCGCCGGTGCTGGCGCTGTCCTCGGTGATCATCGCGGCGGCGATCCTCACCGAGGCGGCACTTTCCTTCCTTGGCCTCGGCGACCCCAACCGTGTCACCTGGGGCGGC
This sequence comes from Mesorhizobium sp. M1D.F.Ca.ET.231.01.1.1, assembly GCF_003999155.2. Classification (NCBI taxonomy): domain Bacteria; kingdom Pseudomonadati; phylum Pseudomonadota; class Alphaproteobacteria; order Hyphomicrobiales; family Phyllobacteriaceae; genus Mesorhizobium; species Mesorhizobium sp. M1D.F.Ca.ET.231.01.1.1. The sequence continues at coordinate 121,192 of NZ_RZOZ02000004.1, read as the reverse complement.
ATGATCGCCGAAGGCCGCGCCGTGCTGCGCACCGCGCCATATCTGTCGATTTTTCCCGGCATCGCGCTGGTGCTGACCGTGCTCGGCGTCTACCTCGCCGGCGAAGGCTTGGTGGAAAGCACGGCGGTGCGCCGGAGCCTGTCGTGACGACGCTGCTCTCGATCCGCGATCTTTCGGTGCGATATCGCCGCGACGGCGTGGAGGTGGCGGCGCTGAAAGGCATCAGCCTGGACGTCGAGGCGGGCGAGCGTCTCGCGATCATCGGCGAAAGCGGCTCCGGCAAGAGCACGCTGGCGCTGGCGGTGGCGGGGCTGTTGGCGGGAGGTGCCGGGATTGGCGGTTCGATTGAGTGGTCAGCAAGCCAACTACAAACGTCTCGCTCCTTCGCCGTAGAACGCCGACCATCTGCCATTAGAGCAAGCTATACTCCCCTCCTTGGCCGCGACATCGGCTTCGTCTTCCAGGACCCCTCCTCCAGCCTTGACCCGGTCATGCCGGTCGGCAAGCAGATCGCCGAGGTCGCCCGCACGCATCTCGGCTTGACCTGGCCGCAAGCCTACGCCGGGACCAAGACCCTGCTCGACCGCGTCCGCCTGCCGGAGGCCGCCCTGCATGCCTACCCGCACCAGCTTTCCGGCGGTCAGAAGCAACGCGTCGCGATCGCCGCGGCAATCGCCGCCGGGCCGAGGCTGTTGATCGCCGACGAAGCGACCAGCGCGCTCGACACCATCGTGCAGGCCGAGATCGTCGCCCTGATCCGCCGGTTGGTTGCCGAGGACGGCATGACGCTGCTGTTCATCAGCCACGACATCGCGCTCGCCGCCACGCTTGCCGAGCGCATCGCCGTGCTGCGCCATGGCGAGCTGGTCGAACTTGGCGAGACAGAAGAAACCATCAACGAGCCGCGCCACGCCTATACGCGCGCCCTCCTCGATGCCCATCTCGGCCTCGATGCTGAACCGCTGCTCGACAAGCAAGGCGCCCCGGCATGAGCCTGCTCGCGGTCTCCAGCCTGGCCAAGCGCTACCGCCGCGGCGGCAAGCCTTTTCCCGCTGTCGATGATGTCTCATTCGAGATCGGGCCGGCCGAGACGCTGGCGTTGGCCGGCCCATCGGGCAGCGGCAAGTCGACGATCGCGCGGCTGGTGCTGCGGCTGATCGCGCCCGACGCCGGCCGCATCGAATTCGAAGGCGCGGATTTCCTCGCGCTGTCGGGCGCCGCGCTGCGCGCGCGCCGCGCCCGCCTCCAGATGGTGTTCCAGGATCCGCTCGCCGCCTTCAATCCGCGCGCCACCGTGGCTCGCATCCTGGACGATCCGTTGCGCATCCATGGGCTTGCCTCGCGCACCGAGCGACCACGGCGTATCGCGGCGCTGCTGGAGCGCGTCGGCCTCGATGCCGGCATTGCCGGGCGCGCCATCCACGAGATTTCCGGCGGTCAGCGCCAGCGCGTGGCAATCGCCCGCGCCATCGCCACGAAACCCTCGCTGATCGTGCTCGACGAAGCCGTCTCGGCGCTCGACGTCTCGGTGCGCGGGCAGATCCTGGAATTGCTGCTCGACCTGCAAAGACAGGAACGGATCGCCTATCTTTTCATTTCGCATGATCTCGGCGTCATCCGCGCCGTCGCGCACCGCATCGTCATTCTCGACGCCGGCCGGATCGCCGAAAGCGGCGATGCCCGCGCCGTCATCGCCAACCCGCAATCGGCGATCGGCAATGCGCTGGTGGCAGCGACGCCCAGATTGACCAGGAACACAACGCCATGACCGATCCGACAGCCCGAGCCGAAAAACTGTCGCGCGAGCTCGACTCCGCCTTCCGCAACCGGGCCGATCTCTACCGTCTCTTGCTCGACGAGCTGACCGCCGAGATGGGCGCCGAAAAGGCCGAAGCGGTTATGATCCGCACCATCGAAAAACGCGGCCGGGAGGTCGCGGCGGCAGCTTTCACCGATTTCGGCCCCAATGATGCGCCGGCGATCGGCGAGGCCTTCCTCGCCGTCAGCCCGGACGACGGCCGCATGTACCCGACCCATGTCGAGCGCGGACCGGACCGCATCGCTTTCAAGGTGAAACGTTGCCCGTTGAAGGATGCCTGGATCGAGGCCGGCGTCGGTGACGAAAAGCTCGCCACGCTCTGCCGCATTGCCGGCGCCTTCGATCGCGGCCTGTTCGAGGCGACCGGCGTGCGCTTCGCCAATGTCACCTGGACGCCCGGCCACGGCTCCGGCTGCTGCCACATCGCGCTGACTAACAGAGACGCGACCTAACCATGCGGCTGCAGGGCTGTGCGGGCGATCTTCCAGGCGGATTCGACATGCCGCCGCGCCGCCGCTTCCGCCTCTTCGGGCTTGCGCGCCCGGATTGCATCCATGATTGCGTTCATCTCGGCGATCGCCGGCTCACGCCGGTTCGCCGAGGCGATTGTCATCGAACGCAACTGGTTGATGCGCACGTTGAGCCCGCTGACGATCTCCCAAGCGACACGCTTGTCGGCGGCCTCGAACAGCGCTTCGTAGAACTTCGTCGTGGCGCGCATCACCGCCGGCGGCTTGCCCGAGGCCCAGGCTTCGAAGAGCTCGCCGAGCGCACGCTCCAGTATCGCCAGCTGCCCATTGGTTGCCGATAGCGCGCAAGCGCGGGCCGCGATCCCTTCGAGCAGCGCTCTCAGTTCATAGATCTCGTCGGTGCGGCCAGGATCCGGCCGTGCCACCGCCGGCCCGTGACCGGGGATCATCTGAACGAGCCCCTCGGCCTCCAGCTGCCGCAAAACCTCACGTACAACCGAGCGGCTGACGCCGAGCTGATCGCACAGCGGCCGCTCGACCAGCCTTTCGCCGGGCTGGAAATGAAAATCCATGATGGCTTCGCGCATGCGTTCGAGAGCCAATGTTCTCAAGGTCTTGGCGCTGCGATCGATGCGAAGCGTATCGTCCTGCATGTCATTGCTCCCTGCGCCGCCACGAAAACAGATTCGATAGCCGATTGACAAGGTATTTGGTGCTCCATAGTATGGTATACCATAAGACGACGCAGGAAAGGCGCTTCTCGCGAGGCGCCGCCCGACAGAGGTTTTTCATGCAGCCGGCCATTCGCAAGATCGTCACCTACACCGAGAACACGCTAATCGAGGGCGGCAAGGCAGCGCCACGGCCGCTGCGCCTGATCGGTGTCGCCGCCGTGCTGGCGAACCCTTGGGCGGGACGGGGTTTCACCGAGGATCTTTCGCCCGAGATCCGCGCTTGTGCGCCGGTGCTCGGAGAGACCCTGACGCGCGAGATCATCGCAGCCGCCGGCTCGGGCGAGGCGATCGAAGGTTACGGCAAAGCCGCCATCTGCGGCACCTCGGGCGAGATCGAGCACGCCTCGGCCCTCATCCACACGCTGCATTTCGGCAACCACTACCGTCGCGCCGTCGGCGCCAAGACCTATCTTGCCTTCACCAATCTGCGCGGCGGGCCAAACACGCCGATCATGATCCCGCTGATGGACAAGAACGACGCGGGGCGGCGCTCGCATTACCTGACCGTGCATTTCCAGATAGGCGATGCGCCCGCGCCGGACGAGCTGGTCGTGGCGCTTGGCGCGTCCATCGGCGGCCGCCCGCATCACCGCATCGGCGACCGCTACCAGGACCTCAAGGAGCTCGGGGACCTGCATGGCTGACACCGTCGCCCCTGAATGGACCCGGGCCACCGCGCCCGACGGCACCAGCTTCCTTCGTGCCGGATCGGGCGCGCCGGTGCTTTTCATTCACGGTGTCGGCATGAACGCGGCGATCTGGCAGCCGCAGTTCGAGCGCATGGTTGGCCGCTTCGACGTTATCGCCATCGATATGCTTGGCCACGGCGGGTCGCCGCTGCCGCCGCAGGCTCCGGAGTTGGCCGACTATGCCTGGCAGGCGGTCCGGCTGCTCGATCATCTCGGTCTCGAAAGCGTGTCGGTCGTCGGTCACTCGATGGGCGCGCTTGTCGCGCAGGAGCTTGCGCTGCTTGCGCCGCAGCGCGTCGGCCGCATCGTCTCGCTCAACGCCGTGTTTCGCCGCCCGCCCGAGCTCGCCGAAGCCGTTCGCGAGCGCGCTGCGGCGCTCACCGGTCGCGGCGACGCGGCAGGTGCCGCGCAGACCATCGCGCGCTGGTTCGGCGATCCGGTTCCGGCTGAGCTCATGGTGGCGGCCGGGAAGACGGCGGCCGCCTTGAGCGAGGTCGACCCCGAAGGCTATGCCCGCACCTACCGGCTGTTCGCCCGCGCCGACAGCGACCACGCCGACCTCCTGCGCACGCTGGCCGTGCCCGCCTTGTTCATGACCGGTTCGCAGGACAGGAACTCCTCGCCGGCAATGTCGGCCGCCATGGCCAGACTCGCGCCGCAAGGGCGCTGCACCGTGCTCTCCAGCCAAAGGCACATGATGGCGGTGGCAGCACCCGATCTGACCACGCGCCACATCGTCGACTTCCTCAGCGAAGGTGAAAGCATAGGCCAAAGCGATGAACCGGCAGCAGACGGCAGCTTCGACAGCGGCGAGTTCCGCCGCGCGCTGGGCTCCTTCCTGACCGGCGTCACCATCGTCACCACCATCGGTCCGGAAGGCGAGCCGCGCGGCTTCACCGCCAATTCCTTCACCTCGGTATCGCTCGACCCGCCGCTGGTGCTCGTCTGCGTCGCCCACAAGGCGCTCGGCCACCCGGTGTTCGCGACATCGAAAAGCTTCGCCATCAATGTGCTCAGCGAAGACCAGAAGGCAGCCTCCGGCATCTTCGCATCGAAGGCGGCGGATAAGTTCGCTTCCGTCGTGTGGCAACCGGGGCAGACCGGCAGTCCGGTTCTCGACGGCTCCGTCGCCTTCTTCGACTGCGACTTGGAGCGGCTGGTCGAGGCAGGCGACCATTCGATCCTCATCGGCCGCGTTCGCGCCTTCCAGCAAAACTCCGCGCAACCCCTTGGCTATTGCCGCGGCGCCTACGTCACGCCCGGCCTGAGCCAGGAGGCGCTGGCCGCCGCCCAACCCGGCACCGATGTCGGCGCCATCCTCGAAAACGGCGGGCGCATCCTGTTCCTGGAAACGCCGGACGGCTTCCTCGAACTGCCGCGCGGCCGGGGATTGGGCTCGGCAAGCGACGGCAAGAGCCTCAACGGGCTTCTGGCCGCAAAGGCCATCGAAGCGCAACTCGGCTTCCTTTACGCCGTCTGGGACGATGCTGGAAATCAATCGCGCACGCATGTCTACTATCGCGGCACGTTCGACGTGCCGGCCTCCAGTGATCGCGGCATCCGGTTGATCGACATCGACACGATCGACGGCTTGAAGATCGCCGATCCGGCCATCCGCTCGATGCTCGCCCGTTACGTGCGCGAATGCACCGAGGACGCGTTCGGCGTCTATGTCGGCAACGAGGTCGAAGGCGAGGTGCGGCCGCTCGCTCGATCCGATGCCGCTTCGCTCAGTACAGGTGACCAGGGATGAAGTTCTCGCTTTTCGTGCACATGGAACGCTCGGATCTCGACAAGCCGCATTCGCAGCTTCTGGACGAGTTGGGAGAGCTGGTGCTACTCGCCGAGGAGGCAGGCTTCGAGACGGCGTGGATCGGCGAGCATCACGGGATGGAGTTCACCATCTCGCCCAATCCATTCATCAATATCGCCTATCTGGCGGCAAAGACGACCCGCATCCGCCTCGGCACCGGAACAATCATCGCGCCCTTCTGGCACCCGATCAAGCTTGCGGGCGAGGCGGCGATGACCGACATCATCACCGGCGGCCGGTTGGATGTCGGCATCGCGCGCGGCGCCTACAGCTACGAATACCAGCGCGTCTTTCCAGGGCTCGACGCCTGGGGCGCCGGCCAGCGCATGCGCGAAATGATACCGGCGATCCGTGGCCTTTGGGATGGCGACTACGAGCACTCCGGCGAATTTTGGCAGTTCCCGCCGACCACCTCCTCGCCCAAGCCCCTGCAGAAACCCTATCCGCCGATCTGGGTGGCGGCACGCGACCCGAACTCGCACGACTTCGCGGTCGCCAACAGGTGCAAGGTGCAGGTGACGCCGCTGGCGTCCGGTGACGACGAGGTCGCGAGCCTGATGCAGCGCTTCAACACGGCCTGCGCCGCCCATCCCGACATCGCGCGCCCGGAGATCATGCTCTTGATGCACACATTCGTCGCCGCGGACGCAGCCGAATCCGATCGCCTCAGCCAGGATCTGTCGAGCTTCTACTGTCAGTTCGGCGCCTGGTTCCAGAACAAGAAGCCGGTGCACCAGGGCGTGTTGGAGCCGCTCACCGCCGACGAGATTGCCGCCATGCCGCAATATGCGGCGGACAAGATGCGCCAGAACCTGGTGATCGGCGAAGCGGACGAAGTGATCGCGCGGCTGAAAGCCTATGAGGCGCTCGGCTACGACCAGTATTCGATCTGGATCGACAGCGGCCTTTCGCACGAACGTAAGAAGAAATCGCTGCAACTGTTCATCGACCGGGTGAAGCCGGCCTTCCTCTGATCGCGAGCCCATGACCGACGCTCTCTTCAGGAACTTCATCGACGGCCGTTTCGACGAGCCGTCCGCGACCTTCGACAGCATCGACCCGTCGACCGGCGCGCCATGGGCGAAGATGCCGGCGGCGTCCGAAGCCGATGTCGACCGCGCCGTTGAGGCGGCGCACCGCGCGCTGCGCTCGGGTCCGTGGCGGACGATGACGGCAACCGCGCGCGGAAAGCTGCTGGTGAAACTCGGCGACCTCGTCGCCGCCAATGCAGCGCGCCTGGCCGAGCTGGAGACGCGCGACACCGGCAAGATCATCCGCGAGACCCGCGCCCAGATCGCCTATGTCGGCGACTACTACCGCTACTATGGCGGGCTTGCCGACAAGCACGAAGGCGCGCATGTGCCGATCGACAAGGCAGACCTCGACGTCACCATCCGCCGCGAGCCGATCGGCGTCGTCGCCGCGGTGGTGCCATGGAACTCGCAGCTCTTCCTATCGGCCGTCAAGCTCGGCCCGGCGCTTGCGGCGGGCTGCACGGTGGTGCTCAAGGCCTCCGAGGACGGTCCGGCGCCGCTGCTCGCCTTCGCCGAGCTCGTTCACGAAGCCGGCTTTCCAGCCGGCGCTGTCAACATCCTCACCGGCTTCGGCCAGGACTGCGGGCGGCGCCTGACCAGCCACCCGCTTGTCTCGCGCGTCGCCTTCACCGGCGGCCCGTCGACGGCCCGCGCGATCGTCAGGAACACGGCGGAGAACCTCGCCTGCACAACCCTTGAACTGGGCGGAAAGAGCCCCGTCGTTGTCTTCGCCGATGCCGATCTCGACAGCGCCGCCAATGCCGTCGTCGCCGGCATCTTCGCTGCGACGGGACAGAGCTGCGTCGCCGGTTCGCGGCTGCTGATCGAGCGTTCGGTGAAGGATGATTTTCTTGGCCGCCTGAAGGGCAAGGCCGAAGCGATCCGCATCGGCGACCCGCAGGACCCGGCCACCGAAATGGGGCCTTTAGCCACGCCGCGCCAGCGCGACTGGATCGAGAAGGTGGTGGCCGAGAGCCTTGCTGCAGGCGGCACGCTGGTCACCGGCGGGACGCGGCCGGGCATCGGCGGCGGCGGCTTCTATTACGCGCCGACCATCATCGATGCCGGCAATACCGACCTGCCCTGCGTGCGCGAGGAACTGTTTGGCCCGGTGCTGAGCGTGCTTTCCTTCGACACCGAGGCCGAGGCGCTGGCGCTTGCCAACGACACGCCCTTTGGCCTCGCCTCCGGCGTCTTCACCTCAAATCTCGGCAAGGCGCACCGCATGGCGCGCGACATCCATGCCGGCGTCGTCTGGGTCAACACCTACCGTGCCGTGTCGCCGCTCGTTCCCTTCGGCGGCTACGGCCTGTCGGGCCTCGGCCGCGAGGGCGGGCTCGACGCCATCAGAGACTACACGCGCTCGAAATCCGTTTGGATCAAGACCTCGGACGAGCCGATCCCCGATCCCTTCGTCATGCGCTGAGAACGCCATGACGAGGGTGCACTGACAAGAACAAGAAACGGAACAGCGAAATCAGAGGAGAATGACATGAAACTGATCTTAGCCGGCGTCCTCGCCGGGCTGCTGGCGGCGACCGCCGCCAAGGCCGATGAAATGGTGTTCACCAGCTGGGGCGGCACCACGCAGGAAGCGCAGACCAAGTCCTGGGCGGAGCCATTCACGGCGAGCTCCGGCATCAAGGTGCTGCAGGACGGCCCGACCGATTACGGCAAGCTGAAGGCCATGGTCGACGCCAAGAACGTCACCTGGGATGTCGTCGACGTGGAGATGGACTTCGCCATCAAGGCGGCCAAGGACGGGCTGCTCGAGCCGATCGACTTCGCCGTCGTGCCCAAGGACGCCCTCGACCCGCGCTTCAGCAACGAACATGCGGTCGGCAGCTTTTACTATTCCTTCGTGCTTGCCTGGAACAAAGGCGCCGTTTCGGGCGAACCGACAAGCTGGGCCGACATGTTCGACACGAAGAAGTTTCCCGGCAAACGAACCTTCTACAAATGGTCGGCGCCGGGCGTGATCGAGATCGCCCTGTTGGCTGACGGCGTGCCGGCCGACAAGCTCTACCCGCTCGACCTCGAGCGCGCCTTCAAGAAGCTCGACACGATCAAGTCGGACATCGTCTGGTGGGGCGGCGGCGCGGAATCGCAGCAGCTGATCGCCTCTGGCGAAGCCGCCTTCGGCCAGCTCTGGAACGGCCGCGTCTTCGCGCTGGAGAAGGACGGCGCCGATGTCGGCGTCTCGTGGAACCAGAACCTCACCGCCGCCGACGTTCTCGTCGTGCCGAAGGGCGCCAAGAACAAGGACGGCGCGATGAAGTTCCTCGCTGCCGCGACCAGCCCGACAGGCCAGGCGAAATTCGCCGAGGCAAGCGGCTACGCGCCGATCAACACCAAGGCCAAGGCCGAGATGCCAGCGGACGTGGTCAAGGGCCTGCCGGACGCGCATGTCGACGGCCAGATCAACCTCGACATGAGCTACTGGGCCGAGCATCGCGACGAGATCGCCACGCGCTGGTACGCCTGGCAGACCAAATAGCCGCCACGACAGGAGCGGGGCGCGCTAACTGCGCCCCGTTTGAAGGACGGGACGTTCCATGACGGGAACTGCTTTCAGACGCCGGTCTCGTGCCGGCTTGCCGGCCGGCAGCGCCGGCGCCCTGCCAGCGCTCACCCTGGTCGGCCTGTTCTTCATCGTGCCGGTCGTCGCCTTGCTGCTGCGCAGCGTCACCGATCCCGAGCCGGGTCTGCAGAACTACGCCGCCCTTTTTGGCAGCGGCACCTATGTGCGGGTGTTCCTCAACACCTTCCTGGTCGCCGCCGTCGTCACTGTCGTGACCATCGTCGTTGCGTTTCCGGTCGCATGGATGCTGGCGATCATGCCGCCGGCGCTCGGCTCGATCGTCTTCGGCATCATCATCCTGTCGATGTGGACCAACCTTCTCACCCGCACCTATGCGTGGATGGTGCTGCTGCAGCGCACCGGGGTCATCAACAGGGCGCTGATGGGGCTCGGCGTCATCCATGAGCCGCTGCCGCTCATCAACAACCTGACCGGCGTCACCATCGGCATGGTCTACATCATGCTGCCCTTCATGATCCTGCCGCTGGTTGGCACGCTGCGCGCCATCGACCCGATGACGCTGCGCGCCGCCGCCCTGTGCGGCGCGAGCCCGTTTCAAGCGTTCCGCCGCATTCTCCTGCCGCTGTCGCTTCCCGGCATAGGCGCCGGCGGGCTGATGGTCTTCGTCATGTCGCTCGGCTATTTCGTCACGCCTGCCCTGCTCGGCGGCACGTCGAACATGATGCTGGCCGAAATGATCGCACAGACGGTGCAGTCGCTGCTCAACTGGGGACTCGGAAGCGCGGCCGCCTTCGTGCTGCTTGTCGTCACCATGGCGCTCTATGCGATCCAGCTTCGCATTGTCGGCGCCAGGCGTCCGGCCGGAGGGCTCTGAGATGCTTCTCGATTACGACCGGCTCGGTTGGCTGCGTGCGGGGCTTGCCGGCTTCACCGCGCTGGTCGCCGCTTTCCTCCTGCTGCCGGTGGTCTTCATAATCCTTTTGTCGTTCGGCTCGTCGCGTTGGCTGGCCTTTCCGCCACCCGGCTGGACGTTGAAATGGTATCGGGAATTGCTTGCCGATCCGGCCTGGATCGAAGCGGCATTGACGAGCGCCCGCATCGCGGCGATGGCCGCCATCCTGTCGGTGCTGATCGGCTTGCTCGCCTCCTTCAGCCTGGTCAGGGGTGAATTTCGCGGACGGCATTTGCTGCGCGGCCTCCTGCTCACACCGATGGTGCTGCCGGTGGTGGTTTTCGCCATCGCCATCTACGCCCTCTTCCTGCGCATCGGGCTCGCCGGCACCACGATCGGCTTCGTCATCGCCCACACCATCCTGGCGCTGCCCTTCGCCATCATTCCGATCGCCACCGCGCTCGAAGGCTTCGACAAATCCATCGAGGATGCGGCGATCGTTTGCGGGGCAAGCCCGCTGCAGGCAAGGCTCAGGATCACCCTGCCCTCGATCCGCATCGGCATCTTCTCGGCGGCGATCTTTTCCTTTCTCGCCTCGTGGGACGAGGTGGTGGTGGCGATCTTCATGGCGAGCCCGATCCTGCAGACCTTGCCGGTGAAGATCTGGGGCAGCCTGCGCGCTGATTTGAGCCCTGTCGTCGCCGCCGCCTCCAGCCTGCTCGTCGGCCTGACGCTCGCCCTGATGATCGTGACCGCACTCCTTCGCAGAAAACTATCGAGATGACCCGGCCATTCCTGTCCATCCGCGCGGTAAGGAAGGCGTTTGGCGCCTTCGTCGCCGTCCATGACGTCACCATCGACGTGCCCAAGGGCGAATTCCTGACCTTTCTCGGGCCGTCCGGATCCGGCAAGTCGACGACGCTCTACGCGATCGCCGGCTTCCAGGACCCGACATCGGGCGATGTGCTCCTGGAAGACAAGTCGCTGCTCTCGGTGCCGTCGCACAAGCGCAACATCGGCATGGTCTTCCAGCGCTACACGCTGTTCCCGCATCTCAGCGTCGCCGAGAACGTAGCCTTTCCGCTGCGGGTGCGTCGCCGGCCGGATGCCGAAGTGAAGCGCAAGGTCGCCGACATGCTGGCGCTGGTGCGCCTGGAAAAATTCGCCGACCGCCATCCGGGCGCGCTGTCCGGCGGCCAGCAGCAGCGGGTGGCGCTTGCCCGCGCGCTCGCCTACGATCCGCCGATCCTGTTGATGGACGAGCCGCTGTCGGCGCTCGACAAGAAATTGCGCCAGGAAATCCAGGCCGAGATCCGACGAATCCACCGCGAGACAGGCGTCACTATCCTCTATGTCACGCACGACCAGGAAGAGGCGCTGCATCTTTCCGACCGCATCGCCCTGTTCAAGGACGGCCGTATCGAGCAGATCGGCACCGGCGAGGATCTGTATTTGCGGCCCGCGAGCGAGTTTGTCGCCGGCTTCATCGGCAACTCCAATTTCCTGCCCGCCGAGCATCTCGAAACCGAGAATGGCACGGCCAGCGTGCGGCTGGCCGACGGCTCGATCGTCAAGGGCGTCAAGGCGACACACAAGCTCGATCGCGGCCAGAAGGCCAGGCTGATGGTGCGGCCGGAAGCATTGCGCCTGACGCCCGTGCCGGGCAACGCATCCCTTGCCGTCGAGATCGTCGATGCCGCCTTCTTTGGCGACCGGCGGCGTGTCGTGGCGCGTACCGCGTCAGGGGACGAGATCGATGTCAGGCCGACATCGGACAGTGCGGAGTCAGACGGTGCCAACGCCGCGTCGAGCCGGCAAATCTTCTTCGATCCCGCTTCGGCATTCCTGTTTCCGGGCTGACACCACCTGCCTGCGGCAGTTCCGTCAGTCGCCGGCGAAGACGTGCAATTCCGCGGCCGCCTCGTCGATCGCGGCGCGCATTTCGACCGCCGGTTCGCTATCGGTGACGACATCGGAAATATCGCTCAGCGCGCAGACGCGTTCGAGGCTGTTGCGACCAAACTTGTCGTTGGTGACGACAAGCATCGTCGACAGCGACCGCGCCATCATCGCGCGCTTCACCGCCGCCGCGCCCGAGACCATGTCGCTCGGCCCCTCGGCATTGACGGCCGAGGCGCCGATGATGGCGACGTCGGCATTGTAGCGGCGCACGAATTCGACCGTGTCCTCGCCGAGCACGCTGGCCTCGCGGCCGTCATAGGTGCCGGGGCAAAGGATGACGCGGAAGCTCGGATTGGCGCCGGCGACCGAGGCGATGCCGACCGAGTTGGTGATGACAGTCAGGTCCCGCCTCAATTGGGCGATGTTGCGCGCAACCTCGTAGGTCGTCGAGCCGCCGTCGATCATCACGATGCGGCCGTTCTCGATCAGGCCGGCCGCGCCGCGTCCGATGCGGGCGCGCTCCTCGGTCAACATCAGGCCGCGTTCGGCGATCACGGGTTCCGACGTCATCAGCGCAATCGTCGCGCCGCCATAGGTGCGGTTGATCAACCCCGCCTCACCAAGCTCGATGAGATCGCGGCGGATGGTCTCGCCGGCGACGCCGATGCGCCGGGCAAGCTTCGAAATGCGGATCGATGCCGAGCGCCGGACCTCCGACAGGATCAGCTCATGTCGCTCCTTCTTCGTCAGCCGTCCAGGCTCGATGTTCATCGCTCTTCCTTACCGGGATCGCGGCCCCGGCGTGAGGACATTAGCCACGCCGAGGCCGGGAAAGCCAGCCCAGGGTCTGTTGAGAATCAGGTCAGGCCGGCCTCACCTGAATATCGACAGACCTAATGCCTCAAGCGATCGCGCATCGCGTACCATAGCATGCCGAGCACATAGAGCGGCCCGCGCAGCGCCGTGCCGCCGGGGAACGGCAGGGGCGTCAGCGTCGAGAACAGGTCGAGCCGCGAGGCATCGCCCGTGATCGCTTCCGCCAGCAGTTTGCCCGACAGCGTCGACAGGATGACGCCCTTGCCGGAATAGCCATGCGCGAAATAGACCTCGCCGTAGTGCGCGACATGCGGCAGGCGCGACGTCGTCACCGACACCAGCCCGCCCCAGGCGAGATCGATGCGGCAGCCCCTGAGCTGCGGAAAGGTCTTTTCCACATGCGGCCGCACGAAGCCGGCGATGTCGGCCGGCGGCGAAGGCGTGTAGCGTTCGCCGCCGCCGAACAGCAGGCGGCCGTCCGCCGACATGCGGTAATAGTTGACCACGAAAAGCGTGTCCGAAACCGCGACATTGGACGGGATGACGTTGCGCTCGCCCAAAGGCTCGGTGGCGACGATGTAGTTGCCGATCGGCATGATGCGGCTGTTGACGCGCGGCTCGAGCCCTGTGAGCAGCGCATCGCCGGCCAGCACGACATGCCGGGCGCGGACCGAGCCCTTGTCGGTGAAGACGCGGATGGACGGCTCGCGTTCGAGACGCACCGCAACCGAGTTCTCGTGAATGGTGACGCCGGCGGCGGACGCGGCGCGCGCGAGCCCCAGCGTGTAGTTCAGCGGATGCATATGGCCGCCGAGCCTCTCGAAGACCGCCCCCTGATAGGGGGTGTCCACCTTCTGCCGCGCCTGCGCCGCCGAGAGGATCTCGATATCCGTAAAGTTCATCACCTTGGCGAGGCATTCTGCTTCTTCCTCGAAGTCGCGGATGTCCGAGCCGTTGACTGCGCCGACCAGATGGCCGGTCAGCCGCAGATCGCAATCAATGCCATGGCGCTCTATGATGTCGAGCACCAGCCCGCGCGCCTCGAAGGCGAGGTCGAACAGCGCCTTGGCCCGTTCCGGACCGAACGCCTTGACCAGTCCCTTGGCGCCCTTGCGCAGGCCGGGGATCATCTGGCCCCCATTGCGCCCGGATGCGCCCCAGCCGATCCTGCCGCCTTCGAGCAGCACCACCTTCAGTCCGCGCTCGGCGGCATGAAGCGCCGCCGACAGGCCGGTGCAGCCGCCGCCGACGACGACAAGGTCGGCCTCGACATCGCCGATGAGCGCCGGATGGTCCGGCGCCGGATTGGCGGTGGCGACATAGTAGGACTTGGCGATATCGAGACCGGAATTGAAACCCGTGGAAGCCATGGTCACACCTTGAGCAGCAGATGGTCGCGTTCCCACGACGTCACCACGGTCTGGAACAGGTCGAGCTCGACGCTCTTCACCCGCAGATAGGTCTGAAAGAAATCCTCGCCGAGCAGCGCCCGCACCGGTTCGCAGGCGGCGAAGCGGTCGAGCGCTTCCTCCATGGTTTTCGGCAGCGTGCTCTTGCTGCGATAGGCGTTGCCGAAGGCTTCGGCGGAGCGGGCAAGCTTCTCCTCGATGCCGAGATAGCCGGCGATCAGCGAGCCGGCCATGGCGAGATACGGATTGGCGTCTGCGCCGGGCAGCCGGTTCTCCACCCGCCGGGCCGCGCGCCCGCCCATCGGCACGCGCAGACCGCAGGAGCGGTTGTCGTGCGACCACTCGACATTGGCCGGCGCACTGTGGCCCGGCCGGATGCGGCGATATGAATTCACGTTGGGCGCGAACAGCGGCATCACCTGCGGAATATATTTCTGCAGCCGCCGATGAACTGGCTGAACATCTGCGTATCGTCGCCGTCGCTTCCGGCAAACAGGGGGTCGCCCCTCTCGTCGACGATCGACATGTGCAGATGCATCGAGCTGCCGGCCTGGGCCGCGATCGGCTTGGCCATGAAGGTGGCGTGCATGCCGCTCGCCTGTGCCACTTGCCGCGCCAGGCGCTTGAACAAAAGCACCTTGTCGGCCAGCGCCAGCGGATCGCCATGCAGGAAGTTGATCTCGAGCTGCGCGGTGCCGGATTCATGGATCAGCGTGTCGAGCGGCAGGCTGGCGGCCGCGGCGTGGTCGTAGAGGCGTCGCGTCACCTCTTCGAACTCCTCCAGCGCCTGCATGTCGTAAGGATGCTGCACGCTTTCCGGCCGGCCGTTGCGCCCGACAGGCGCGGTCACGGGCCGGTCCGGGTCGGGATTGGGCGCGGTGAGATAGAATTCGATCTCCGGCGCCATCACCGCGCGCCAGCCGCGCCGGCGATAGAGGTCGAGCACGGCCCTCAGCATATGGCGCGGCGAGGCCATCCACGGCCGGTCGTCCATGTGAAAGGCGTCGGCGAAGACATAGGCCCTGCCGGCGGCGGGCGCGAGACTGAGCGTCGAAAGGTCGGGCACCATGCGCATGTCAGGGTCCTGGTAGGCGAACCCCTCATCGATGGAGCCGGAATAGCGGCCGTCGATGGCGACCAGGAAGGCGCTGCTCGGCAGGTAAAGCGCGCGGTCTTCGAGCGACTTGAGGAATTTCGCCGCCGGCAGGGCCTTGCCGCGCAGCACACCGTTGACGTCGGGCACGAGGCACTCGACCTCGTTTATTCCATGCGTTTTGAGCCAGCTTTGCGTGTCTGCGTTGCCGGAGAGGGAAGTGTCTTGTTTGTCAGGCATCGGTCATGTCCGTACGAAGGAGAGATCGCTTCGGCGGGCAAGTCCGTTTCGGTTTGAGCGTTGAATAAGCTAAATTGTCTGAATGACGGACGCCCGCCTGATGGCCGGCCCAGAGGCCGGATCGAGCGCGCCGCATACCCCCTCGGTCCAGCCGTCGCGAACGACATGCGAGCCGACCTTCGTCTCCTCCGCGCGCTGCAGGTTCTCGTGGCGGCAGCAGCGCATGATCAGCGGCGCCCTGCCCGCGCGAACGAAGTACCGCCGGCAACAAACGAATGCCTCGCGCGGTATCGCTGTTTTGCAGCCTGCATGACGGGTCTCATCAAGGTGGAGCCTATGGTTTGACCGATCCTGGCTGCCGGCGCAAGCCCGCACCGTTGAGACAGCTCAGCCGATGCTCTCGCCGCCGTCAACCACCAGCGCCTGGCCGGTCATGAAGGATGAGCGGTCGGAGACGAGGAACAGAATCGCCTCGGCGATCTCCTGCGCACTCGCCCAGCGCCCCATCGGGATCTTGGTGCGGACATAGTTCTCGATCGCGTCGCGTCCGCCCATCTGGGCGATGAACGGCTCGTTGAACGGCGTGTCCACCCAGCCCGGGCAGAGCGCGTTGATGCGCACATTGTGCTTTGCGTAGTCGAGCGACATCTGCCTGGTCATCGCCACCACGGCGTGCTTGGACGTGGCATAGGCGATCATCTCGCGGTCGTAGAAGACGCCGGAATTGGATGCGGTGTTGAGGATGACGCCGCCGCCCTGCGCGATCATCGTAGGCATGACGGTCTTCGCCGCGAGGAATTGGGCCCGCACATTGATCCGCCACGAGGCGTCCATGCCGTCGGTGCTGACTTCGGTCAGCGTGCCGCCGACCTGGATGCCGGCATGGCTATGCAGGATGTCGATCCGGCCATGCCTGCCGAGCGTTCCCGCGATCAAGCCCTCGACAGCCGTGTCGTCGCCGACATCGGTGGCGACCGCTTCGGCGCGGCCGCCGGCGTCGCGGATGCCGGACGCGGTGGCCTCGCCTGCCGTCGGGTCGCGGTCGGCGATCACCACGACCGCCCCTTCCCGCGCCATGATCATGGCCCCGGCGCGCCCGATGCCCGATCCGGCGCCCGTCACCACGGCGATGCGATCTTTCAAAATCATGGATCTGTCTTTCAAGGCGATGGTTTTCGTCGGCCGAGCTGCCATTGCGCGAGCAGGACGAGCAGGACCGAGGCGGCGAGCACGATCGTCGCGATGGCGTTGATCTCCGGCGTCACGCCGCGCCGGATCGAGGCAAAGACATAGATCGGCAGCGTCGTCTGCGCGCCGGCGACGAAGAAGGCGATGATGAAATCGTCGAAGGAGAAGGTGAAGGCGAGCAGGAAGCCGGCGATCACCGCCGGCATGATCTGCGGCAGCACGATCGAGCGGAACGTCGTCAGCGGCGTGGCGTAGAGATCGCTCGAGGCCTCGACCAGATTGCGGTCGAGGCTGCTGAGCCGCGTGCCGACGATCATCGTCACCAATGCCATAGAGAACAGGCCGTGCGCGGCGATGATCGAGCCATAGCCGAGCGCAAGCCGCGGCGGCTGGTCGGTCGGCCACAGCGAGGCGAGGAACGGATTGACGACGGCGAAAAGCTGCACCAGCGCCACCAGCGTCGAGATGCCGATGACCACGCCAGGCACCACGATCGCGGCGCCCAGCAGCGCATCGAAGAGCGCCCGCGTGCGTACGCCGACGCGCTGCAGCCCGAGCGCCGCGGCCGTGCCGCAGAAGGCCGCGAGCAGCGCGCTGGTGGTGGCGATGAACAGGCTGTTCTTGAGCGCCTCGACCAGGAACGGGTTCGACAGCGCCTTGCCGTACCACTGCACGGAAAAGCCGGTGAACTCGCTGGCATGGTGGCCGGCATTGAAGGAGAACAGCACGACCAGCGCGATCGGCAGATAAAGGAAGGCAAAGACGGCAACGACGAAGGCGCGCATCAGATCAGGTCCACCCGGCGTGCGCCGGAAAGCCGGGTCGAGATGCGATTGGCCGCGATCAGCACCACCACCGAGACCAGCACCAGCGTGATGGCGATGGCCGATCCGAACGGCCAGTTCCGCGACTGCAGAAAGAGGTCGACCAGCGCGTTGCCGATGAAGAACACCTTGCCGCCGCCGAGCAGCGTCGGGATCAGATATTCGCCGAGCAACAGGATCATCACCAGCGAGAAGCCGGTCATCACGCCGGGCAGCGACAGCCTGAGCGTCACGCCGATGAACGTCGACAGCGGCGCAGCACCCAGATCGGCGGACGCCTCCAGCAGCCGGCGGTCGAGCCGCTCGAGGCTGACATAGATCGGCAGGATCATCAGCGGCAGGTAGCCGTAGACGATGCCGAGAAGCACCGCGCCCGGCGTGTTGATCAGCCTGAGATCCTCGATACCGACATAGGCGAGCAGCGCCGGAATGCCGCGCCCGCCGAGGATATACATCCACGCATAGGTGCGCATCAAAAGGCTGGTCCAGAACGGGATGACGATCAGTGCGAGCAGGATCAGCCGCCAGCGCTGCGGGGCGCGCAAAGCAAGGTAGTAGGCAACCGGATAGGCGACGAGCAGGCAGGCGAGCGCCCCGATCGGCGCCAGCACCATGGTGTTCCAGAAGGCGGTCGCGCGCGCCGGCAGGTTGGCATATTGCGCGAAGGTGAGCGCGGCCTGATAGCCGCCCTCGGGCGCCCGCTCGCCAACGCTGAAGATGGCGATCGCGACAAAGGGCAAAACCAGGAAGACGACCAGCCACAGCGTCGCCGGGGCAAGCAGCAGCGCGGTCAGGAGATTTTTGTGAACGAGACTGCCGCGCATCGAGAAAGCCGCTTCAGTGCCGGCGGACAATCGTCCGCCGGCCGCATTGCCTGGATCGGGTTTGTGGCCGGCGCCGTTCAAGCCGACTTGAAGCGCGCCATCAATTCGGCGCGGCCCGGATCGGTCAGCGTCGCGGCGGCGCCGAACTCGAGCGGCTTCAGAAGATCGGCGGCCGGATAGAGGATCGGATTGTCCAGCACCTCCTTCGGCAGCAGCGCGTTGACGCGCGCGTCGGTCGAGGGCGCGCCATTGGCAAGATGCTCCTTCACCGCGACCTTCGGGTTCATCAGGTAGTTGAGCAGCGCGTAGCCGGCCGGCTTGTTCGGCGCATCCTTCGGGATGGCGTAGAAGTCGGTCCAGATCTCGCCGCCCTCCTTGCCCAGCACATAGGCGATCTCCGGGATGTCGCGGTGGAGCTGCGCGCCGTCATTGGTCCAGCACATCGTCATCCACGCATCGCCGGCGCGCATTCCCGGCTGGTAGTCGCTCGACACCGCGAACAGATGCGGCTTGACCTTGAGCAGCAGCTCCTCGGCCTTGGCGAGCTCGTCCTGCTTCAGCGAGTTGAAGGAATAGCCGTAATATTTCAGCGCATTGCCGATCGTGGTCAGCTGATAGTCATGCACCATGGTTCGGCCGTCGCCTTCCGCCATGGCCGTGTCCCAGAACTCCTTCCAGCTCGTCATCGGCTTGGCGAGCTTCTTGGTGTTGATCGCAATACCGGTCGTGCCCCAGTTTTTCGGCACGGCATAGATCGTCCCGTCGATCGTGCCTTCCGCCGTGAAACGGGCATCTTCCTGCGAGCCGTCGAAATTGCCGAGCTTGGCCATGTCGAGCGCCTCGATGATGCCGAGCTTCTTGTAGGTCGAGATGGTGTAGTTGGTCGGCACGAACAGGCTCCAGCCCGAGCCGCCGGCCTGCAGCTTGGCAAGCATCTCCTCGTTCGATCCGAAGACGTTGACCTCGACGGCCACACCCGTCTCGGCCTTGAAATTCTCGAAGGTCTGCGGGTCGTGGTAGTTCGGCCAGGTGGCGATCGACATGCGGTCGCCGAGGCTCGCGGCGGCGAACGCCGGCGTCGGCATGATGCCGAGCTCGCGCGCCATGACCGCAGTGGCGACACCAAGGCCGGTGATGCCGAGGAAGTCGCGCCGGCTGATCGAGCCACGCTTGAGGCGCATCAGCTGGTCGACGAATTTTTCGGGGCTTATCGGCAGTCCGTCACGATAGGATTTCGGCATGTTGGTCTTCCCTCTGGTTGGTCCCGTTGTTCTTGGGGTGCGGGAACGCCAGCGGCGCTCCGGCGGCAAAGCCGATGGCGACGGGTTCGCCCGGCTTGAAAAGATTGCCCTGGCCGATCAGGTGGTCGGCCTTGGCGAGCAGTGATCCGATGCCCTGGACCTCGATCGCGTATTCCGCCGTCGAGCCGAGGAAAATCCGGTTGCGCACGATGCCCTTGAGGCTGCCGCCATCGGGCGCCGAGAGACTGAGCGATTCCGGTCGCAGGCTGACGGATACCGCCTCGCCCCTGCTGAGTGGTACCCGCTTGCGTGCAGCGATGACAGTGCCGTCGGCAAGCGCGACCTCGACGAGGTCACCTGACAAGCCCGCCACCTCGCCGCTCAAGAGATTGGTCTTGCCGACGAAGTCGGCGACGAACAGGTCCGCCGGCTCGTCATAGATTTCGCTCGGCTGTCCGAGCTGGATGACACGGCCGCCATTCATGACGCAGACGAAGTCGCTCATCGACAGCGCTTCCTCCTGGTCGTGGGTGACCAGCACGAAGGTGATGCCGATCTCGCGTTGCAGGTTCTGCAACTCGATCTGCATGTCGGTGCGCAGCTTCTTGTCCAGCGCCGCCAGCGGCTCGTCGAGAAGCAGCACCGCCGGCTTGTTGACCAGCGCGCGGGCGAGCGCCACGCGCTGCTGCTGGCCGCCCGAAAGCTCGTGGATCTTGCGGCGTCCGTAGCCGGCGAGCTGCACCATCGCCAGCGCCTCGCCGGCCCGTGAGGCGATCTCGCGCGACGACAGGCGCGGCCTCGCCTGGCGCAGCCCGTAGGAGATGTTCTCCTCGACATCGAGATGCGGAAAGAGCGCATATTGCTGGAAGACCATGTTGACCGGGCGCCGGTAGGGCGGCGTGCCGGCCATGTCGCGGCCGCGGATCAGCACCTGGCCTTCGCTCGGCTGCTCGAAGCCGCCGATCATGCGCAGGCACGTCGTCTTGCCGCAGCCGGACGGTCCGAGCAGCGCGACGAAGGCGGAGGACGGGATGGCAAGGTCGATGCCGCTGACCGCCGTGACGGCGCCGTAGCGCTTGGTGACCGCGCGAAACTCGATATCGGGCACTGCGGTCAAGCCACGGGCTCCAGTGACAGCGTGAGGCAATGTCGTGACGCTAGCAGAGCCAATAGCAGCTAGTATATACCTCGCGGGTGGTATATTTAGCTGATTTTATCGTTTAGAGGGGTATGAATTGGCCTCCCGCAGTGACGACTACAATGCCTTGGCCGCCGTAATCGCCGCGACACGCGAGACCGGCGGCGATCATTTCGGCAGGGCAATCGTCGGCTGGCTGCGCGCACATGTCCGCTTCGACCACTGCGTGATCTTCGGCTATCGGGGCGCTGCGCGGCCGCCGCTCTTGTTCGAGACCTTCTCGCCGGCGGAGAGCCACATCTTCGTCGCGCTCTATCAGGAAGGCCCCTACCTGCTCGACCCCTTTCATCACGCCGCGGTCGAACGCAAGGAGGGTTTCTGGCGGATGCGCGAGCTTGCGCCCGACCGCTTCTATGCCAGCGAATACTACCGCTCCTATTACAGCCAGACCCGGCTCGCCGAGGAGGTCGGCTTCTTCGTCCCGCTGGCCGGCAAGGATGCGCTGGTGCTGTCGCTGATGCGGCTGCGCGCTTCAGGGCCGTTCGGAACCGCCGATGCCAGGCTGCTGCGCGACATGGCGCCGGCGGTGGTCGGCTTCTGCCGGCTGCGCTGGCGGGCTCTGCCGGCCGAAGAGGTAGCGGTCCCGCCCCCGGGCGAGGCCGTCGCAACGGCCAACGAATTGGATCGCGCGCATATCTGGAAGAGCCTGTCGCTGACCTCGCGCGAGAAACAGGTGGTCGACCTCGTGCTCCAGGGGCACTCGACGGAATCGATCGCCAGGGCGCTCAGGATCGTGCCCGGAACCGTGAAGGTCCATCGCCGCAACATCTATCGCAAGCTCAAGATCAAGTCGCAGGCCGGCCTCTTCGCGCGTTTCGTCGAGATTATCGACGCGCGGACCGGCTGAGCTCCGGCTCCACCGGGTCGACGGCCGCAAACACCGCGCTCGCCTCGCTGACGATCGAAACATGATCCCGGGCCGCCTTGCCCGCCGCAGCCGCGTTACCGCGCATGATGGCGGTGACGATCAGGTCGTGTTCCTGCCAGGATTTGGCCAGCCGGCCCGGCAGCATGAACTGCGCGCGCCGGAACGGCGCCAGCCGGCTGCGGGTCGCCACGGTCAAATCATGGATATGCGTGTTATGGGCGCCTCGATAGAGCCTGCTGTGGAACTCGGTGTTGAAATACTCGTAGTCCTCCTCGGCGCCGAGTTGCACGAGGCGCGCCGATGCCTGATGCTCCATCTCCAGCGCGCGGCGCTCGGCGCCGGTCATGCGCTCGGCGGAAAAGCGGGCACAGATCGCTTCCAGCTCGGCCATGCTCTCGAACATCGAGGCGAGATGCTCCTGCGTGACCACGGCAACGATCGCGCCCCGGTTGGGCCGCCTCTCGACCAGGCCGATGGCGCTCAACTGGCCGAGCGCCTCCCGGACCGGCGTGCGCGAAACGTCGAAGCGGGCGGCGAGCGAGACCTCGTCGAGCCTTTCGCCGGGACGCAGATAGCCGGTGACGATGCGGTCCGCGATCGCCCTCACCATCTGATCCACGGTCGTTCCCGACCTGACCAAGCTGCGCTTTCCCGACACGTCTCCTCCCGTCCAGTTATTGCGGCCGGCCCGCAAGGTGGACGGCCCACGGGCTGTTTCGACTCAAGGCCGCATCCCTGTATGCCTAGATTTTGACCTCATTGTCAAACTGGTCTCTTTTCAGGCAAAAAGTGCATGCACTTGCCTCTGGTTTATGCAGGTTCTCCAAAGTCACCGATTGATTTTATTACAGAAAATCGCGCCAAGGAACTGGCACAGCGATTGCATGCACTTTCTCGACAGCACGACAACAGACCCCGTCAGGGTCCAAGAAAGGGGAGCATTCGATATGACCGACAAATTCATGCTTAGCCGCCGCGACCTGCTCAAGTCCTCCGCCGCCGGGGCGGCGCTCGGTCTGGCTTCGGCGGCGTTTCCGATCCGCGCGGCGCGCGCCGCCGCCGCAACCGTCGGCTTCATCTATGTCGGCCCGAAGGACGACTATGGCTACAACCAGGCGCATGCCGAAGGCGCTGCGTCGCTGAAGGGCGTCGAGGGCATTTCCATCGTCGAGGAAGAGAACGTCCCCGAGACGGTCGACGTCCAGAAGACGATGGAATCGATGATCAATCTCGACGGCGCCTCGCTGATCTTCCCGACCTCCTTCGGCTATTTCGACCCGCATATGCTCGCCATGTGCGCCAAGTTCCCTGACGTGCAGTTCCGCCACTGCGGCGGCATGTGGAACAAGGACAAGCACCCGATGAACGCCGGCTCCTATTTCGGCTATATCGGCATGGGCCAGTATCTGAACGGCGTCGTCGCCGGCCACACCACCAAGTCGAAGAAGCTCGGCTTCGTCGCCGCCAAGCCGATCCCGCAGGTTTTGCTCAACATCAATTCCTTCCTGCTCGGTGCGCGATCGTTCGATCCGGCGATCACCTGCCAGGTGATCTTCACCGGCGAATGGTCGCTGGCGGTCAAGGAGGCCGAGGCCACCAACGCGCTGGTCGACCAGGGCGCCGACGTCGTCACCTGCCATGTCGACAGCCCCAAGGTGGTGGTCGAAACAGCCGCCGGACGCGGCGCCTTCGTCTGCGGCTACCACGCCAACCAGAGCCCGCTGGCCCCGGAAAAATACCTGACCGGCGCGGAGTGGAACTGGGCCAAGGTCTACAAGATGTTCGTCGACGACCTTATCGCCGGCAAGCCGCTGCCCAATTTCACGCGTGGCGGACTGGCCGACGGCTTCGTCAAGATGAGCCCGCTCGGCCCCGCCGTCGGCGAACCCGCGCGCAAGCAGTTCGACGCCACGCTGGCCGAAATGATGAAGGGTGGCTTTTCGGTCATCAAGGGACCGCTGAAGAGCAACAAGGGCGCCGTCGTCGCGACCGAAGGCCAGGCCTTCGTCGAGACCGCCATCGAGCTCGAAAGCATGGACTATCTCGTCGAGGGCGTCGTCGGCTCGACCGCTTGAGTCAGTCGCAAGCCGAGGGAGACGGGACATGGCGGACACCGTGAGCGGCCCGGACATGCGGACCATCCTCGATGCCGGGGGATATCGGGCGACGCTCGAATGGATCGCCAGGCGGGCGGAAGCCTTCGTCATTCCGCTCGCGGCGCTGGTCGTCGGCATGGTGCTGTTCAGCCTGTTCATCCTGGCTGTCGGCAAATCGCCGGTCCAGCTCTACGAGACGATTTGGCGGGGCGGTTTCGGCTCCTGGTTCTCGATCCAGAATTCGTTGTCGCGCAGCGCGCCGCTCTTGCTTGCGGCGCTCTGCGTGGCGCTGCCGGCACGCCTTGGCCTGGTGGTCATCGGCGGCGAAGGCGCCATCGTGCTGGGCGGCGTCGCCGCGGCCGCCATCGGCGTGGCGCTGAACGGCGCGCCGTCTTTTCTCGTCATCCTTCTCATGGGCGTGGGGGGCGTGGCCGCCGGCGGCATCTGGATTGGTGCCGTCGGCGCGCTCCGCCATTACCGCGCCGTCAACGAAACCATCTCCAGCCTGCTGATGGCCTACATCGCCATCGCCCTGATGAACCATCTGGTGGAAGGGCCGCTGCGCGATCCCGCCTCGCTCAACAAGCCCTCGACCCAGCCGCTGGCCGACATCTACCGCGTCGGCAACATCCCGGGCATGGAGGTGCATTGGGGCCTCGTCGTCGGCGCCCTCGCCTGCGTTCTCTCCTGGCTGCTGATCGAAAAGACCCGCTGGGGTTTTGCTGCCCGCATCGCCGGCGGCAATGTCAGGGCCGCGCAGGTGCAGGGGTTGGCCGTCGGGCCGCTGATCGTCGGCTTCACCGCGCTTGCTGGCGGGTTCGCCGGCCTTGCCGGCATGCTGGAAGTCGCGGCCGTGCAGGGCAGCGCCAACGGCTCGCTTGCCGCGGGCTATGGCTACACCGGCATCCTCGTCGCCTTCCTCGCCCGCCACAATCCGCTCGCCATCATCCCCGTCGCCATTCTGCTTGGCGGCATCGACGCGTCCGGCGGCCTGATCCAGCGCCGCATGGACCTGCCGGACGCAACCGTTCTGGTGCTGCAGGGCATGCTCTTCATCGTCATCCTGTTCAGCGAGACCTTCTACGGCCGCTTCAAGCTCTTCAACCCCGATCTCTGGCAGAGGCCCGATTTCTTGAAGGGAAATGTCTGATGGAGACGACCGACATCGGCCTCTGGGGTGTTCCGCTCGCCATGCTTGGCGGCGCCATCCGCGTCTCGACCCCCTTCATCTTCGTGTCGCTCGGCGAAGCCATCACCGAGCGTTCCGGCCGCATCAATCTCGGCCTCGAAGGCACGCTGGTGTTCGGCGCCATGAGCGCCTACGCGGTGGCGGTGATGACCGGGTCGCCCTGGCTCGGCCTTTTGGCCGCAGCGGTCGCCGGCCTCTGCTTCGGCCTCTTCCACGGCTGGATCTGCAAATTCCCGAAGGTCAACGACATCGCCATCGGCATCGCCCTGATGCTGTTCGGCACCGGCCTCGCCTTCTTCTTCGGCAAGCCCTTCATCCAGCCCTCGGCGCCGGACCTGCCGGCGATCTCTTTCGGCGCCTGGTCCGACATCCCGCAGGTGCAAGCGGCGCTCAACGTCAACGTGCTGTTCCTGATCGGCGCGGCGCTCGCCGTCTTCCTCTGGTGGGCCTTCCGCAACACGCGCATCGGCCTGATCGTGCGCGTCGTCGGCGACAGTGCCGATGCCGCGCGTGCCATGGGCCTCAATCCCAACACGGTGCGGCTTCTCGCCACCGGAGTCGGCGGCGCGCTCGCCGGCATCGGCGGTGCCTACCTGTCGCTCTACTATCCAGGCAGCTGGACCGAGCGCATCTCGTCGGGCCAGGGGCTGATGGCGGTGGCGCTGGTCATCTTCGCGCGCTGGAACCCGCTCGGCTGCTTTGCCGCAGCGCTTTTGTTCGGCGGCGCCGGCGCCCTGGGCCCGGCGTTGCAGTCGGTCGGCGTCACCCAAGGCTACTACCTCTTCTACGCCGCGCCCTACATCCTCACCCTCGTCATCATGATCGCCACCTCGTCGCCGAGCCGCACGCTCGCCGGCGCGCCCGGCGAACTGTCGATTACCAAATGACCGCGCACCACGAACCGCTCGCGAGACCGGAGTTTTTGCCATGAACGCCAGAGCCGAGATCACCCAGCGCTATATCGAAGCCGATCCCTATCCCTGGCCCTACAATGGCGATCTGAGGCCGGACAACACGGCGCTGATCATCATCGACATGCAGACCGATTTCTGCGGGCCGGGCGGCTATGTCGACCATATGGGCTACGACCTGTCGCTGGTCCGCGCACCGATCGAGCCTATCAAGGCGGTGCTGTCGGCCATGCGAGCCAAGGGCTACACCATCATCCACACGCGCGAGGGCCACCGGCCCGACCTCGCCGACCTGCCGGCCAACAAGCGCTGGCGCTCACGCCGCATCAATGCCGGCATCGGCGATCCAGGCCCGTGCGGACGGATCCTGGTGCGAGGTGAACCCGGCTGGGACATCATCCCTGACCTCTACCCGGTCGAGGGCGAACCGATCATCGACAAGCCCGGCAAGGGTTCGTTCTGCGCCACCGATCTCGAGCTGATCCTCAACCGGCGCGGCGTCGAAAACATCGTGCTCACCGGCATCACCACCGACGTCTGCGTGCACACCACCATGCGCGAGGCCAACGATCGCGGCTTCGAATGCGTGATGCTGGAGGACTGCTGCGGTGCGACCGACTACGGCAACCATCTGGCGGCGATCAAGATGATCAAGATGCAGGGCGGCGTTTTCGGCGCGGTGTCGAACTCCGCCGCGCTCGTCGCCCAGCTGCCGTGAGGAACCGGCGATGAGCGGAACTCCCCACGGCAGGGCGATCGGCGTCGAGACCATCGGCATGACCATGCGCTTCGGCGCCTTCACGGCGCTTGATGACGTTTCCATCAAGGTGCCGGCAGGCTCGTTTCATGCCCTGCTCGGCGAGAACGGCGCCGGCAAGTCGACGCTGGTCAAATGCATGATGGGATTCTACCACCCGACCTCCGGCGACATGCTGGTCGACGGACGCGAGGTCGCGATCGCCAGCCCCAGGGATGCCTCGGCGCTCGGCCTCGGCATGGTCTATCAGCATTTCACGCTCGTGCCTTCGCTCACCGGCGCGGAGAACCTGGTGATTTCGCGCGAGAAGGTGCCCGGCGTCATCGACTGGCGCAAGGAGCGCAGCGCGCTGGCCGCCTTCATGAGCGGCATGCCGTTCAACGTGCCGCTCGACGTCAAGGTTGCCGAGCTCGCCGCCGGCGAGAAGCAGAAGCTGGAGATCATCAAGCAGCTTTATCTTGGCCGCAATTTCCTGGTGCTGGACGAGCCGACATCCGTGCTCACCCCTGGCGAGGCGCAGGAAGTGCTCGGCCTGGTGCGCGGCATGACGAAGGCCGGCGACCTCACTGTGCTGATGATCTCGCACAAGTTCCACGAGGTCACCGCATTCGCCGACGACATCACTGTGCTGCGCAAGGGCAGGCTCACCGGAACCGGGAAGGTCTCGGACCTCTCTCACAAAGCCATGGCCGCGATGATGATCGGCGACCAGCCGATCGCGGCACTCGACAGCCGCTCCGAGCCGAATCCGGACGCCGAGATCGTGCTCAAGGTGAAGGCGCTCAAGGCGCCGGACCGCACGGGCCTCAAATCGATCGACATCGCCGATCTCGGCGTGCGCTCCGGCGAGATCGTCGGCATCGCCGGCATCTCCGGCAACGGCCAGAAGGAATTCCTGGAGGTGCTGGCCGGCCAGCGCGCCCGTGACCGGGGTGAAATAATGGTTCGCGGCACCGCCTATGCGGCAACGCGCACCGAGGCGCGCGCGCTCAATGTCCGCCTGATCCCGGAGGAGCCGCTGAAGAATGCCTGCGCGCCGAGAATGACGGTCGCAGAGAACATCGCCTTCCGCACCTTCGACATCGACGGCAACGGCAGGCCGGTGAGCTGGATCAGCGCCGCCGCCATCAAGGCCTTCAGCGCCCGGCTGGTCGAGCAGTTCAAGGTCAAGACCGCATCGCTCTCCTCGCCGATCGCTTCGCTGTCGGGCGGCAACGTGCAGCGCGCCGTGCTCGCCCGCGAGCTCACCGGCGAGGTCGACCTGCTCATCGTGTCGAACCCCTGCTTCGGCCTCGACTTCTCCGCCGTCGCCGAGATCCGCGCCCGCATCATGAAGGCGCGCAATGCCGGGACCGCGGTGCTCCTGATGTCCGAAGACCTCGACGAGCTCCTGGAGCTCTCCGACCGCATCCTCGTCATGTCCGACGGCGCGCTGGTTTACGAGACGCAGATCGCGCAGGCGAGCGTGCAGACCATCGGCGAGCACATGGCGGGGCATCACTGATGGCCGAAATCGAAGCGCGGCCCTTCGCCTTTGCCTTCCGGCCCGAGACGACGGCGCTCATCGTTATCGACATGCAACGCGATTTCGCCGAGCCCGGCGGCTTCGGCGCCAGCCTCGGCAACGATGTCAGCCGGGTCACGGCGATCGTGCCGACGGTGAGGCGGCTGATCGAAGGTTTTCGCGCTGCAGGCCTGCCGGTGATCCATACCATGGAGTGCCACCGGCCCGACCTTTCGGACCTGCCGCTCGCCAAGCGCGACCGCGGCAATCCCTCGATCCGCATCGGCGATGTCGGCCCGATGGGACGCGTGCTGATCGCCGGCGAACCCGGCACCGCGATCCTCGAGGACGTTGCGCCCTTGCCTGGCGAGATCGTCATCGAAAAGCCCGGCAAGGGCGCCTTCTACGCGACCGGCCTCGGCGACGACCTGAAGCGGCTCGGCGCAAGGCAACTGGTCTTTGCCGGCGTGACGACCGAAGTCTGCGTGCAGACGACGGTGCGCGAGGCCAACGACCGCGGCTTTGAATGCCTGGTCGCCGAAGATGCGACGGAAAGCTATTTTCCCGAATTCAAGGCGGCCGCGCTCGCCATGATCAGGGCGCAGGGCGCAATTGTCGGCTGGACGGCGACCACCGATCAGGTCCTCGAGGGAATTGCGAATGCCTAATCTTGCCTTTGCCGGCCTCATCGGCGGCGGCTGGCGCGAGCTGGCGTTCGAACCTTTCCGCGACGGCGTCGCCGCGCATTGGCTGCTCAGGGGCGGGCCGGCCGAACCGTCCGTCGCGGTGCTTCGCTATCAGCCCGGCGCCGGCGTGCCGCGCCACCGCCATGCCGGACTGGAGACCATCGTCGTGCTGGAAGGCACCCAGAGCGACGAGAACGGCGACTATCCGGCGGGCAGCGTGATCCTCAATCCGGTCGGCACGGAGCACTCGGTATGGGCCAAGGAGGGCTGCGTCGTGCTGATCCAGTGGGACCTGCCGGTGATCATCCTGGGAGAGACGAAATGAGCGACATCCATTTCGACATCGGCAGCCTGCACGCGGCCTACCGGGCTGGCGCGGGCGTTGCCGAGGTGATCGATACGGTGTTTGCCCGCATCGCGGCGGCTGGCGATCCTGGCATCTTCATCCACCTTGCGGCGCGAGCCGAGATGCTGGCCGAGGCCGAGGCGCTCGGCCGGTTCGACCCGGATGCGAAACCGCTGTGGGGCATCCCCTTCGCCGTCAAGGACAATATCGACGTCGCCGGCATGCCGACCACGGCCGCCTGCGCCGAATACGCCTACACGCCGGACAAGGACGCCACGGTCGTGGCGCGCTTGAAGGCCGCGGGAGCCCTGGTCGTCGGCAAGACCAATCTCGACCAGTTCGCCACCGGCCTCGTCGGCGTGCGCACGCCCTGGCCGATCCCGCGCAATGCGATCGATCCGAAAATGGTGCCGGGCGGCTCCTCTTCCGGCTCGGCGGTGGCGACGGCGCGCGGCGTCGTCTCCTTCGCGCTCGGCACCGACACCGCCGGCTCCGGACGCATCCCGGCCGGCCTCAACAACATCGTCGGACTGAAGCCGACCGTCGGCGCGCTGTCCGCGACAGGCGTGGTGCCGGCCTGCCGCACGCTCGACTGCGTCTCGGTCTTCGCGCTGACGGTCGACGATGCCTATGCGGTGTTCTCGGCGGCAGCCGCGCGCGACGCGGCCGATCCCTATTCGCGCGACATCGCCGTCCAGCCGCTCGCGCCGCGCCCGCCGATGCTGAATGTCGGCATCCCGGCAAAGGCCGACCTGAAATTCTTCGGCGACGCCTCGATGCAGGCCGGTTTCGAGGCCGCTCTTGTCGCCCTGCAGGCGCTCGGCGCCAAGCTCGTCGAGATCCCGTTCGGCGACTTCTACGCCACGGCCGATCTTCTCTACGAAGGCGCCTGGGTGGCGGAGCGCTATGCGGCGATCCGCGATTTCTTCGAGGCGAATGAAGCAGCCCTCCATCCGGTGACGCGCAAGATCATCGGCGGCGCCAGGAACCTGTCGGCCGCCGACGCTTTCCGCGGGCTCTATGCCTTGCAGGCCTGCAAGGCGCGGCTCGCCCCGGTTATCGCTACCGTCGATCTCTTCTGCGTGCCGACCGCGCCGACCCACTACAGCGTCGATGCCGTGCTCGCCGATCCGATCGTGACCAACAGCCGCCTGGGCATCTACACCAATTTCGTCAATCTGCTCGACATGTGCGGCATAGCCGTGCCGGCCGGCGCGCGCAACGATGGTCTGCCGATGAGTGTGACCCTGCTCGCGCCCGCCGGCAGGGACGGCCTTGTCGCGTCCCTCGCGCGCGATCTCCATGCCGCGAGCGGCCTCACCCTCGGGGCGACCGGATGGCGGCAGTCGAACGCGCGGCCTGTCGGCGCACCGACCGAGGATGGCACGATCGAACTGGTGGTGGTCGGCGCGCATCTTTCGGGCATGCCGCTGAACGGCCAATTGAAGGAGGCCGGCGCACGCTTCTGCAGGTCGGCGCGGACGGCCCCTTGCTACAAGCTCTATGAGCTCGCCGGCCAGACCCCGCCCAAACCGGGTCTTGTCCGGGTCGGCAATGACGGCACGGCCATCGAGATCGAGGTGTGGCGCCTTTGCGCCGACGCCTTCGGCCGTTTCGTCGCAGCCATCCCGCCACCCCTCGGCATCGGCACCATCGAACTCGACGACGGCACGTCGGCGAAGGGTTTCCTGGCCGAGAGCGCCGGCCTGTCGGCGGCGACGGACATCTCGGCCTACGGCGGCTGGCGCAGTTTCATCGCCAGCACCCGCGAAGCGCAACGACGGCTGGGGGGCCTTTCGTCCAGCTGAACGACAAAGCCCTCCGATTTGGAGGCCGCGGCGCGCCTTGCTGGCCGGGATGCAACCCTGGCCGCCCTTGCGGCGGCGCGTTAACCGTCTATCGTGCGGCTCGAAATCGCCGGATAAGTATCCCTGCGGCAGATTGCGTGACGGAACGGATCTCAGGGATGGACGAAGCAGCGCATAGCCAATGGCCGACAAAACACAATTCGGACTGACTGCCCTCGACACAGTACCCCTGCATGAGAAAGTCTATCTGGAACTGGTGCGGGCGCTGATGTCGGGTCAGCTCCGGCCGGGCCAGAAGCTGACCTCGCGCAAGCTCGCCAAGGAGCTCGGCACTAGCGACATGCCGGTGCGCAGCGCCTTCATGCGGCTGCAGGCGCTGAGAGCGCTGAGCCCGATGCCGAACGGCAGCGTCGAGGTGCCCATGATCTCGGCGGATCGTTTCCACCAGCTGACCGATGTGCGCACGGCCCTGGAAGGCTCGGCCACCGAGCTCGCGACAAGACTCATCAACGGCAACAATCTGCGCGCCATCCGGCGTCATTGCGCCGAGCTCACCCAGGCCGCCCGCAGCGGCGACATCGACGACTATCTGCGCAAGAACCACGACTTCAAATTCTCGATCTACCGCCATTGCGGCAATGAGCAGATGATCTTCCTGATCGAGACGGTGTGGATGCAGGTCGGGCCTTTCCTGCGCAACCTGCGCATCGGCTTCGAGGACGATCTCGCCGGCATCCTGGGTATCGACTACCACGAAGAGGTCGTGGCGGCGATCGAGGCCCAGGACGGCGAGCGGGCCCGCGCCGCCATCGTGCGCGACATCGACGAGGGTGCGAGGCACATCCTCGGCCAGGTGAAATTCCCGGAACTGCGGCATTAGCCGGCGGGCCGCTGCTACCGGCGCACCCGTGCCATCGTGGGTGGCTCAGATGAAGGCGGATCGAATGCGCTTGGCTTTCGTGATGCTTGTTGCTACGTTGCGATCGCAGATCGCACAATTTGGACCTGAAATGCCGCCCGATATTCCAGCTAGTGAATTGAAAAAATGAAGGAAACAAGCCCGCAAATCTCCAGGGCGGCCTTCACGAACTCACAAGCTGAAAAATGGGTAGCGTAGCCGAAATGGCTACCGAAAAAACAGGGGCTGGAAATTGGGCGATGCAGTTGCGGACGTTTTGAACTGGCTTGAAAGCAGGAGCGATATCCAGAGCCTACGGGCCGCGGTGTGCGACCTCAACGGCATCATGCGCGGCAAGCGCATCCCGGTCGAGCAGGCGCGCAAGGCGCTCGAAGGCAAGCTGCGCATGCCCTATTCGGCTATCGGGCTCGACATCTGGGGCGAGGACATCGAAGGCAACGCGCAGGTGTTCTCGACCGGCGATGCCGACGGGCTTTGCCAGTGGACGGGACGCGGCATCCTGCCCGTCGACTGGACGGCGCATCCGACGGCCCTTCTGCCGCTCTGGCTGGCGGACGATGCCGGCGCGCCCTATCTCGGCGATCCGCGGCGTGCGCTCGCCCGCATCCTCGACCGCTACGCAGCACTTGGTCTGACGCCGGTCACCGCCACCGAGCTCGAATTCTACCTCGTCGACCCGACGTCGCACCGGCCCGTCGGCCCCGTCTCGCCGATCACCGGCCGGCGCCTCGATTCCGACGCGGCGCTGTCGATCGACGAGATCGACGATTTCGAGGCCTTCATCCACGACGTCTATGAAGCCTGCCGCATGCAGGGCATTCCCGTCGACACGGCGATCGCCGAGAACGGCGTCGGCCAGTTCGAGATCAACCTCAACCATGTTCCGGATGCCTTGCGCGCCGCGGACGACGCCGTGCTCTTCAAGCGCACCGTCAAGGGCATCGCCCGCAAGCACGGCTTCGCCGCCTGCTTCATGGCCAAGCCCTACGGCGAGCGCGCCGGCAACGGCCTCCATGTGCATTTCAGCGTCGTCGACAAGGAAGGCCGCAACGTCTTCGACGACGGCAGCGACCAGGGCTCGGAGACCATGCGCCACGCGGTCGGCGGCTTGCTTGCCGCCATGGCCGAAAGCACGCTGGTGTTCGCGCCGCATTTCAATTCCTACCGGCGGCTGCGGCCGCGCTCCTATGCGCCGACCGCCGTCGCCTGGGGCTACGAGAACCGCATGGTGGCGATCCGCATTCCCGGCGGTCCTTCGGCCGCGCGCCGCATCGAGCATCGCGTCTCCGGCGCCGACGCCAACCCCTATCTGGTGCTGGCGGCGATCCTCGGCGCCGCCCTGATCGGCATCGAGAAGGAATTGTCCCCTGGCGAGCCGACCGGCGGCGAAGGACAGGGGTTGGCGCTTGCCAAGCTGCCGCCAGACTG
This sequence comes from Mesorhizobium sp. M1D.F.Ca.ET.231.01.1.1, assembly GCF_003999155.2. NCBI lineage: Bacteria > Pseudomonadati > Pseudomonadota > Alphaproteobacteria > Hyphomicrobiales > Phyllobacteriaceae > Mesorhizobium > Mesorhizobium sp. M1D.F.Ca.ET.231.01.1.1. The sequence goes on along the minus strand of NZ_RZOZ02000004.1, from coordinate 87,952 downwards.
GGCCTCGGCGATCGCCGCCTTCGAGACCGGCGCGCGCGTCGCCGAAATCTTCCCGGCCGTGCTGCGCGACGCCTTCATCGCGTGCAAGCGCCAGGAGCTGAACACCTTCGCGCTCAACGTCAGCGACTTCGAGATCGAGACCTATCTCGAAAGCGTTTAAGCTGAAAGACCGGCTGCGGGCTACTCTCCCGACCGCGCCCGCTGACGCTCCTGGACGATGACCGCCAGGATCAGCAGCGCGCCCTTGGCGAGCAACTGGTAGAAGGTCGGCACGCTGGTCAGGATCATGCCGTTGTTGAGGACGCCGATGATCAGCACCCCTAACATGGCGCCCACGATCGTGCCCTTGCCGCCCTGCAGCGCGCAGCCGCCGAGGATCGCGGCGGTGATGGCCTCGAGCTCCAGCCCCTGGCTGCCGGATGCCGGCTGCCCGGACATGGTGCGGCTGGCCAGTACCAGGCCTGCCACCGCCGCGGCGAAGCCGCTCATCGCATAGATCGAGATCTGGTAGCGGCGGATCGGGATGCCGGCGAGCCGCGCCACCGTCGGGTTGCCGCCGAGCGCATAGATGTTGCGGCCGACGACCGTCTCGCGGGTGAAGACGATGAACGCCACCATCGCGGCGATCAGCAGCCAGATCGCGAAGGGCAGGCCGAACAGCGTGCCGATGCCGAGCGCGCGCAGGCTGTCGCCGGTGATTGGAATGGAGTTGCCGTTGTTCATCAGATAGGCGAGGCCGCGGAAGGCAGACATGGTTCCAAGCGTCGCGATCACCGCGTTGACCGGCCCGTAGACGATGATCAGCCCGTTGACGGCGCCGGCGACAAGTCCGGCGAGCAGGCCGGCGAGGATGCCGGCCGGGATCGAGCCGGTCTCCTGGGCGGCGACGGCGAGCACCATGGTGCTCAGGCCCACGATCGATCCGACCGAGATGTCGAGCCCGCCCGACACGATGACGACGGTCTGCGCCATGGCGAGGATGCCGAGGATGGTGACCGCGAGCCCGATATTGATGAGGTTGCGCGGCGTGAAGAAGACGTCGGGCCTCAGCGCGCCGAAGATCGCCAGCAGCACGACCAGCGCGATCAGCAGGCTGATGTTCTGCGCGCCGATGCGGCCGAACAGACTTGCCGGCGCGCGCTCGCGGCCGGCGGTCGCGGTATCGGTCACGATACCCTCCTTTCGATTGTCTCTTTGCCCGAGCGCATCGCCAGCGCCAGCACGGCCTCTTCGCTCGCCTCCCGCCACGGCAGCTCGCCGTTCATGCGTCCGCTCTGCATGACCAGGACGCGATCCGCGAGGCCGAGCAGCTCCGGCATCTCCGAGGAGATGAGCAGGATGGCGAGACCCTGGTCGGCGAGGCTTTCGATGAGTCTGTAGATCTCCGCCTTGGCCCCGACATCGATGCCGCGCGTCGGCTCGTCGAGGATGAGCACCGCCGGCCCGCGCGCCTGCCAGCGCGCGAAGACGACCTTCTGCTGGTTGCCGCCGGAAAGCTTGCCGACCGCCTGCTCGATCGATGGCGTCTTGACCCTGAGCTCGGTGACATGACGGGCGACCAGCGCGCGTTCGCGCCTGCGGCTGAAGAAGCCGTAGCGCGACACCTTGTCGGGCACCACGAGGCTGACATTGTCGCGCACCGCCTGCATGAGAAGCAGCGCTTCCTGCTTGCGGTCCTCCGGCACCAGGCCGATGCCCGCGCCCACCGCGTCGGCTGGCTCGCGCGGCCTGTAAGGCCGGCCGCCGACGGTCATCTGTCCCGACAGCAACGGATCGAGGCCGACGATGGCGCGGGCCACTTCCGTGCGCCCGGCGCCGACCAGGCCGCCAAGCCCGACGATCTCGCCCGCCCGCACCTCGAAGCTGATCTCTTCGACGCGGCGCGTGGTGACGCCATCGAGCGCCAGCCGGACCGGCCCCAGCGCGCGTTCCTTTCGGTTGAACAGGTCGCTCACCGGCCGGCCGACCATCAGCCGCACCATGCGCTGCTCGTCGAGTGCGGCGATCGGCTCGTCGGCGACGCGGCTGCCGTCGCGCATCACCACGCAGCGGTCGGCAAGCTCGATGATCTCGCGCAGCCGGTGCGAGATGTAGATCACCGCGACGCCGTCGGCCTTGAGCCGCCGGATGACGCGGAACAGCCGCTGCGCCTCGTCCTCCGTGAGCGACGAGGTCGGTTCGTCGAAGGCGAGCAGCCGCGCACCCGGCCGCAGCGCCCGCATGATCTCGATGAGCTGCCTGAGCGCCGGACTGAGGCCATGGCACCGCTGCCCTGGCGAAAGCACGTCGACCACGCCGAAAGTGCCGAGCAGCTCGAGGCTGCGCCGCTCAAGATCGGCGCGGTCGAGGAACAGCCCGCCGCGCGCCTTGATGTCGCCGATGAAGATGTTCTCCGCCACCGTCAGTTCCTGGATGATCTCCGGCTCCTGATGGATGACCCGGATGCCCGCGCTGTGCGCGACGCGCGGCGAGCTGAGCTGCACCGGCTGGCCGTCGACCAGCACCCGGCCGCCATCCGGGCGATGCTCGCCCTCCAGCACCCGCATCAGCGTCGACTTGCCGGCGCCGTTCTCGCCGATGAGCGCCGTAATCTCGCCGGCGTTGAAGGCAACCGATACGTCGCGCAAAGCCTGCACGGCGCCGAAGCGCTTGCTGACGCCTTCGACGGAAACGATGGGCGCGGTCATTGGCGCGCGGCTCCGTGTGAAGCCGCGCGCCATCGGGCCGCCGACCATGAGGCAGAAAGAAGGCCTAGGACTTGCAACCGAGCGTGTCCTTGAACTTGGCGAAGTTCTCGCCGCTGATCAGCGTGGCGTCCTGGAAATAGTCCTTCTGCATCTCCTTGCCGGTGGCCTGGTCGTAGAGCGCCTGGATCGCCGCCGCGCCATGCTTGGCGCTGTCCAGCCACATCGTGCCGCGGAAGCCGGAAGGCTTGCCGGCGCCGAAAGCCTCGCACGAGCGCGAGCCGTCGATGCCGATGCCGATGACGTTCTCCGGCTTCATGCCGGCATTCTCGGTGGCGCGCACGCCGCCGAGGACGCCGTCGTCGTTGCAGGAATAGAAGACCCACTTCTCGGCGTCGGGATTGGCGGTCAGCGTCGTCGAGACAACGTCGATCGAATTGACCATGGTGTTGTCGTAGGGGATCGAGACGATGCGCGACTTGATCTCCGGAATCGCCGCCACCAGCGCTTCCTCCGCGCCCTTGTTGCGGCGCATGCAGGTGTCGGCCTTCTGGTCCTCGATCGAGCCGACGCGCACCTTGGAGAGGTCCTTGTCCCAGCCTTCGGCCTTGGCGATCCGGGCGATCTCGGCGCCGACCTGCTTGCCGATGTTGAGCGCGTTCATGCCGACATAGGCGACCGGCGTGCCGTCGGCGAAAGCGATGTCGTCGTCGACCGCGATCAGGCCGATCTTGGCGGCCTTCGCCTTGTCGGCGACGACCGGGCCGAGCGAGCGGTCCGGCACCACCACGGCGATGCCCTTGACGCCGTCGCCGACATAGGTATCGAAGGTGGTGACGGCGAGGTTGGCGTCGAACTGGACGTCCTGGACAAGCAGGTCGACGCCGAGCTCGGCGGCCTTGTCCTTGGCGCCCTTCACCTCGCGCACGAACCAGGGATGGTCGCCCATCTTGTTGATGTAGCCGAACTTCATCTTGTCCTGCGCGCCGGCGCCGTGGACCGTGAACGCGACGGCGGCGGTCGCCGCAACCGCAAGGCACACCTTGATCATGCTTTTCATTGGCTTCCTCCCAATCGATCCCGGCCGGCGGGACCTGACCTGCTTGAAAACATCTGCCGGCGACCGGCCGCCGGCGCGAAACCTCATTCGTGATAGAGAACCGAGCGCCCGCCATCGATGACGATGCAGGCCGCGTTGATGAATGGCGCCTCGTCGGAGCCGAGGAAGACAGCGGTCATCGCCACCTCCTCCGGCCGGCCGATCCGGCGCGGCGGATGCAGGTCGTACGTGCGCTGGCGCTCTGCCTGCGGGTCCGGAAACGTGTTCCAGTAGTCGACCGCGATCTGCGTCTCGATGTAGCCCGGCGCGATGGCGTTCACGCGAATGCCTTCGGGCGCGTACTGGATGCCGAGAGAGCGCACCAGGCCGAGCAGGCCGTGCTTGGCGACAGGATAGGGAAAGGTCGACGGGATGATCGCGAAGGAATGGCAGGAGGCGATGGCGACGATCGAGCCCTGCTTCCGGGCCCGCATCGCCGGCAGCACCGCGCGCGCCGAATACCACACACCGTCGAGATCGACGGCAAAGCAGCGCCGCCATTCCTCCTCGCTGGTTTCCAGCGGCTCGTGGAACACGTTGATGCCGGCATTGGCGACGAGCACGTCGATCCGTCCGAAGGCGGCGAGCGTCCGTTCGGCCGTCGCTTCACAGGACTTGCTGTCCGCGACGTCGGTCTCGACGAACAGCGACCGCGCGCCGCTTTCGGCCAGGGACGCGGCGACGCTTCTTCCAGTCGCCGCGTCCTTTTCCGCCACGACGATCGCAGCACCCTCCGCCGCCATCGCGCGCGCCGTCGCCTCGCCGATGCCGCGCCCGGCACCGGTGATGACGACCACCTTTTCCTTGAGACGACCGGCCATCCTCACCAGTCCACGATGGTGCCGTCGGCAAGCACGGCGTTGGTGGTGTGCATGACTTCGGGCTTGTACGGATGCCGGGCGGCGATCGCCTCGTCAACCTCGACGCCGAGTCCCGGCGCGTCCGGCACCTGCCAGCAGCCGTCGACCATGCGGATCGGCCCCTTCACCACTTCGAAATACCAGGGCACGGCGCCGACCATCTCCTCCTGGATCAGGTGGTTGGGCGTGGAGACGGCGAAATGCAGGGCGGCGGCGCCCGCGATCGGGCCGAGCGGATTGTGCGGCGCGACGCCGACGGAGACCGCCTCGGCCATCGCGGCGATCTTCTTGGCCTCGAGCAGGCCGCCGCAGTGGCAGATGTCGGGCTGAACGATGTCGACCGCCCTTGCCCGGAAAAGCTCGTCGAACTCGGGACGGTCGATCAGCCGCTCGCCGGTAGCGATCGGCACGCGCGACCTGGCGGCGAGCTGCGCCAGTGCGCCGGTTTCGCCCGGCGGCAGCGGTTCCTCGACGAACATCGGCCGATAGGGCGCCAGCGCGTCGATATAAGCGAGCGCGGTTGAGGCCGAGGCGGGACGACCGTGGAAGTCGACCATGATCTCGACCTCCGGCCCGACCGTCTTGCGCAGCGCCTCCATGAGGCGGCCGACCTTATCGACCTCGACGAGCGGCGCGTGATAGTGGCTGTAGGGAATGAAGACGGCCTTCAGCGCGCGATAGCCCCTCGCCACCACCTCGGAGGCGCGCTGCACCAGCGGCTCGGTATCGAGTGTCTCGTAAACGGCGTGCATGTCGCCGAGGCCGAGATGGGTATAGACCTTGACCCGGTCGCGCACCTTGCCGCCGGTGAGCCGCCAGACCGGCTGATCGAGCCATTTGCCGAAAATGTCCCAGAGCGCCAGCTCGATGCCGGAAACAGCCGACATGCCGATGACGCCGAGCCGCCAGAACGAATGCTTCTTGAGGATGCGCACCGCCTGCTCGATGTCGCGCGGATCGCGCCCGATCAGAAGCGGCGCCAGGTCGTTGACGGCGCCGACGACGGCTTGGGTCTTCCACTCCAGCGTCGCCTCGCCCCAGCCGTAGAGGCCCGGCTGGTCGGTCTCGACGCGCACGAATACCCAGTTGCGCATATCCGCGTTCACGACGCGCGTGGTGATGGCCACGATCCTCAAGCGCAAACTCCTCCCAAGCGGCATTTAGATCATATGAAATGCGAATATCATACGATCAAAAATGGCGTCAAGGCGGAAACGTCAGCCCTTGGCGTGAAGATCGTCGGCGGCGATGTCGAGCAGCCTGTTCATCGCGCCACGGGCGCCGGCGGTATCGCGGATGCGGATCGCCTCCAGCACCGCGACATGCGCCGACAGCGCGCGCGACTGCGCTTCCATCAGCGGGTTGGTGACGAGGAACGTGGCCCGCAGGGCCGCCTCCAGCATGCCCACCAGCCCCTTGAGCACGACGTTGTGGCTGGCGGCGATGACGCCCTTGTGGAAGGCAAGATCCGCCTGGCAGACGGCGTTGAGGTCGCCCGGGATGTTTTCGCGCATGCCGACCACGGCGCGCTCGATCTCGGCGAGGTCGGCGGCGCTGGCGCGCCTTGCCGCAAGTTCGGCCGCCGCGGGCTCGAAAATTCGGCGCGCTTCCAGCAGGCCGGAAACGAGCTCCTCGTCATCCTGGATGGAGGGGTGCCAGCCGAGCACAACCGGGTCGAGCAGCCGCCAGCTGTCGCGCGGCAGCACGCGCACGCCGGCGCGCCGCCTGGCCTCGACAAGGCCTTTCGCCGACAGCACCTTGACCGCTTCCCGGACCGAAGTGCGGCTGACGCCCAGCATGGCGCACAGTTCGTCCTCGCGCGGCAGGGCGGCGCCGGGAGCATAGTCCCCGCCCAGGATGCGGCTGCCCAGCACGCTGACGACGGCGTTGTGCACGCTTGCCCCGCCCTGGTCGATCGAAGGCATCCAGCCGATTGCGTCCGAAGGAACGATGGTTTCCACGCAATCCTCTCCCGATAGAGCATGTTGCTGCCGGCTGTTGTATGAAAGGCCAGGTCTTATGTAAATCTCTCATTCATATGATCTGTTATGATCGCCAAAACGTGGGAGGATGCATGCCTTCCGGCATTCTTGTTCCGCGACCGGCCGTAGGCGCGGCTGGCATCGCCGCGCGGCGATCGGCCTGGGGCTACGAGATCAGCGCGCCGCCCACACCAATCCGCGACGCAGGATCGTGCGCATCTGCGGCACTTCGAATTCCTTGGCCACATGGCCGAGCGAGGAATAGAACACTCGTCCCTTGCCGTGCCGGCGCTTCCAGACCACCGGCATGACCACGCCGTCGATCCACGGCGCGTGTTCGCCCGAGAAGGTGGTGGTCGCCAGCACTTCGTTCGAGGGATCGACATGCATGTAATACTGCTCGGAGCGGTAGGCGAAGTCGTCGATGCCCTGCACGATCGGATCGTCGCGCCGCACGATGTTGACCCGATAGTCGATGATGTTGCCGGGATGCGCGACCCACTGCCCGCCGCACATGAACTGGTAGTCCGTCGATTCGCGGAACGCGTCGCCCATGCCGCCATGATAGCCGCCGAGGCCGACGCCGCTTTCGACCGCCTTGGTCAGGTTGGCTTCTTCGGCCTTGGCGAGCTTGGACATGGTGTAGATCGGCACGATCAGGCTGAGCTCGGCGATCGCCGGATCGGCGAACGCCGCGGTCGTGTTCTCCACACGGACGGCAAAGCCCTCCTCCTCGAGCATTGCCTTGACGGCACGCGCCCCGGCCTCGGGTTCATGTCCTTCCCAGCCACCCCATACGATCAGCGCCTGCCGCATTCTGTGCTCCCTGTGCGTTGGAGCAATTCCAGGAAAAGTGTGTAACAGTTTTCCGTCGGGAATTGCGTAAAAACAAATACTTAGGGCGGTTCGGCGATTCTATGAATCGCTGAAACGCTCTAGCCGAGCGGCCAGACCTGCGGCAGCGCGGCGTTGAGCGACCATCGCTGCAAAGTGCTGCCGAGTCGAGCTTGAAAGAACGTCGGGCGCCAAACGAAAACGGCCCGCGGGAGGCGGGCCGTTTTTGGTATCTGGTTGCGGGGACACGCAAGCGAAGCCGGATGGCGGCCCCGACTCTGCAAAGCTTGCTGTTTTGCGCTCACTTTGGTGTCCGGTGGGGCGACCTACGACGCTGAGAGAAAGACTTTGCCAAGGGTGCGGGCCGACCCGTTCAGTGTCTCCCAGGAGCATGCCATGGAGACGCCCGATCATGTGCGATATGTATCATTGGACGATCAAAGGCGGCCTCGCCAAGAGCAACAGCCGCTAAACCGGCGCGATTGAGGATCGTCAACGAGCCGTGGTCGTATTGGGTCAAATAGCGCCGTTCCCATTCTCTAAGGCAACGATTGACTTTCGCTCGAGAAGCCGGGACCATTGCCGCCAGGTCGGTCTGCGAAATATCAATTCTATCCATTGAAGTCATTCCGCGCGGGCTCTCTGTCAATCGCAAGAGCGTGGTCGCCAGTCGAGTGGATAAGGCACTGGCCGCAGTGTGGATCACCCGCTCTTGCGCTTCGTGCGTTGCTTCGCACAAATGCGGAATCACCTTTAGTGCGAGATCGGGGTGTTTTTCGAAGATCCTAGCCATGAAGGCTACTTCGATTTGGAGCAAGTCGCTGTCAACAATTGAAGCAGCGTTCATGTTGCTCGGGCGCCTGCTGAACAATCTAGTCAGGTCGAAAGTGTTACCCGGGCCAAGATCTGAAAAGATGAATTCCCGACCGTCCGGAAGCGGAGCGCTAAGTCGAATTTTTCCTTGGATTATGTAGTAAACATAACGCGGTACATCGCCAAGGTGAGTTAAAACTTTGTTCTTGGGAATCCTTCGAACGATAGCCACTTTGGCCAATTCGCCAAGAATGTCTTGCCCAAATTGCCGAAATAGACATATTTCACAGAGCTGTCTGATCCGAAACTCATTACTATTCACTGCCATGGCTCCTGCCCCTAGAGGGTAAGCGCCCCGGTCCCCTAAAGCGTTGCCTTAGTCAGCTCTTAGAACGAATCCGAATTCCAAGCCGTTCTCGCGCAATCGCGCAAGCCAACAACATTAGCAGATTAGCATATCGGAAAATAGTCACCCCGCTGTGCCCGGGGTAACAGCGACATGCCTCTGAGGGCGTTTTAATCAAATTTGATCGATTGGAAGCCGGCGGGGACAACCCATTCTTGCGGGATGGCATGTGTGCCATCACCCAAGAATGGGTGCGGACACAACAAGATCCGGGATCTGTCTCGATGCGGCATGCACCAACCCAGGCGTCGCGTGCATTCTTGAACCGGAGCACGGAACCGCTCCGGCTCCCCGTGGGAGCAGTTTTCGTGTTTCTTGCAACTGCCGATTTCCTCCTTGGAGAGACGGTCCTTCTTGCCTCAAATGAGGTCTATCATAGGCACCTCGGTGTGAACCCGCCAGATATTTGGGAGACGATTTATCTAAGCGTTACCGCCGGCATACTGCTTGTCGCGTTCATTGCCGCCAGAGGCGCCTACACGGTTAGTGGCATCCTGGACGATCACCGCATGATCAAAACACTCTCCACCGGGTGGCTGTTCGTTTTCTTTTCAATTCTCTGGCTCGCTTTTCTCACGAAGACTACATCGACATTCTCGCGCGGCTCCTTGACCCTGGCGTTTGCGGTCGGATTCCCAATCCTGCTGCCTGGCCACATTGTTTTAGCGCGTGCGCTCAAACGGCTTCTGACCGCTGAGAAGCTCGTCTTGCGCACAGCTTATCTGTTTTATGTTGGCGTTCCTGGAATAGAACAGGGGATAATCGGCAAGCTCGGGCAACAGGGCATCGCGGTTTGCGGTGTTTCGAACATTGAGAACCGGGACGGCACCATCGCAGCGCCATCGGTGCGTGCCGCCGTCGCGGCCGCACAGGCTGCGTTCCGTAATGGCCAGTATGAGGCAGTTTATCTCTTTTGCTCTTGGGACCAGCAGACGTTGATCGAACGCATCCTGGACGAAACATCCCGCCTCCCGCTGCCGATCTACCTTTTCGCCGATGCCTACACAGATAAGATTCTGGCCGGATCCCCGCTCCACACCGGCCGGCAGCGAGCCTTCGAAGTCCAGCGCGCGCCTTTGACGCCTGGCGAACGCCTGCTGAAGCGGTTGTTCGACGTTGCCTTTGCATCACTCCTTCTGCTGTTCCTATTTCCGTTGATGGCCATAGTCGCATGTGCCATAGCGATCGAGAGCGGTCGCCCAGTGCTATTCCTGCAGACGCGGCGGGGTTTTTGTGGCAAGCGGTTCAATATTTACAAGTTCCGATCCATGACCGTGCAGGAGAACGGTGCGGAAATTCGCCAAGCTCAGCGTAATGATGGGCGGGTTACCCGACTTGGCCGAGTATTGCGCCGGTCAAACATCGACGAGCTGCCGCAGTTGTTCAATGTGCTTCGGGGGGAAATGTCGCTGGTGGGGCCGCGACCCCACGCCGTCGCCCATGACGATTCCTATAGCAAGATTATTGCGAGCTATGCTTATCGCCATCGTGTGAAACCCGGTTTGACAGGCTGGGCTCAGATCAATGGCTTTCGAGGGGAAACGAGGGAGCTGTGGAGGATGGAAAAGCGCGTTGAGCATGACCTGTGGTACATAAAGTCCTGGAGCGTGCGCCTCGATCTTAAGATAGTTTGGACAACCGCTTTACTGATGCTTTCTGATCACGATGTTTATTGATCTATAGCAGCTTCTTAGCCATGGACATTTGTAGTCCATCCTTTCGATTGTACGCACAGTATTATTTTCGATGGTGGGAGCGATTCCGACGGCGAATGAGTACGTCGAGACTCAGAATTCGGGTTCGCGCCGGTCCAGTCGCCGGATCTCTATGATCTTTGCCGTTCCATTTCCAGTCCGCCCTTCACCAGTCCGCCCTTCAGTGGAATTGTTGGCGAAGGTGCCCAAGACCCCGACGCTGCCGGCGAATGGCGTCGTTGTCATGACCCTTGTTGGCGTACAGGATCGGCGTCGCCCGGCACCCACCCGAAAGGGATTGCCTGCGCCGTGCAGTCGGCAACCCGGCCGTCGGCCAGCGGGAATAGTCCATCGGTCTGGGCGTCGATTTTGGTGGTTGCTTCGCCTCGGGATCGACTAATGGCCTGCTCTTGCCCCGACTTTTTCTGCCCGCTGGGCAACGATGCGCGCGCACGGCCGACGCAGGGAACCCTTTTGTCCTGACCTCGGGAAGGGCCTGCTGACGGCGCTCCGCCTTCAATAAGAGAAACTGCGCAGCCCTATGAGCTTTTGCTTGACGGCACCCTGCTCTCGATTTCCTTTAGGATGTTGGTTGCGCGTGCGATGCGGCTGTACTTGGCCAGAAAGTCCGCCTTCGCCTGTCGGCCAAGCTGATCCCGAAACACCTTGCCTTTGCGCAGGCGCTGAAGGGCTTTGACCCAGTCGGACGGGTTGTCTGGCGACACGAGGACGCCGTTGACGCTATCGCTCAAGACTTCACGGATAGCTGGCAGGTCAGAGGATACTATGGGTTTACCATGCGCCATATATTCGAAGAGCTTAAGCGGCGACATTCCCTCAGCGATATTGCTACCGCCGCCTTGGCCCTGCACATCTCTGAGATAGGGCGCGATTACAACATCCATTTCAGCCAAGTAGGCATATGTCGCGGCGTGGGGGACGTGGCCGTGAAACACGATGTTCGGGCAATGGGCTAGCTTCGATGCCCAATTTCCTATGTCGTCAGGTGTTCCCCCGACGATATGAAAGGTCGCCCAGCCGCATCGAGGCGCAATAGCGCTTATTATCTCCATGCCCTTTCCCTTATACAGATGCCCGACATAGCCAACCTTGAACGTGCCGGTGAGGCTGCATTTCTCCGCATTCGGTGGAACCGGATCCGCTCCGTTGGGCGCGATGAAAAATTTTCCCGCATGTTGAGGAAAAAGGCAGATGCTGTTGTCCCGCAGACGTTGCGTTGTGACGACCAGCATGCGGAATGCCACTAGGCCTATCAGTTTGGAAAGGCGCTGGCGCTGACGGCCGCTCAAGCTGCCAATCGGATCGTGAAGTTCAAAAACGGTCGCGAACCTGAAGAGTCCCGCAGAAACAAGCGCTACGGTAGCCGAGCGTGTAAAGATCACATGCGGCTGCAGCCAGACCGCAGCAAAAAGCGCCAACGTCGCAAAAAAAAGCTCCCTTCCGGGCACAGGCCAAAAGGGCACTGGGAGAACGCGGAATGGGAACTCGGTGTCCAATCCGTATTCGCGCGCGATCTTTTCATAATGATCTTTTCTATTCATGGAGGCGCGTGGAACGGCCAGGAGGACCTCCGCACCCGCAACCCGAAATGCATGACACATCTTTGCGACTTGTACCGCATTGGCGGCCAGCGACGGGACTTGTGCAGAATGTATATAAAGAAGCCGCATCCACAAGCCTACCTTCACGCTTCGGCTATGGCGAAGCCAAGATGCTTCTCGGGTCAGCCTCCGGAGACATCGCGAACAGGCGTTCAGGGACATCACGTACAGTTTGCCATCCTATCGGGGAGAGGGCATTGAAGTCCACGATTTCCATTTTCTGATGTCTGAACCGGCCATAGAAGACGTCGTCTGTGCAGCCGGGCCGAGAGCGACGGACTTGCCGGCGCTAGCCTTGCTGCAGGCGTATGGAGCGGGCCAGGGTCACGCTTCCCGGAAGTTCCAGGCCAAGCCAGGCGACTGCCGCCGCCATGCCCGCGGTCGTCCGAGGCGACGGCCCAGACGTCCCTTCCGCCCGGCCTTGAGCATGTGCAGTGGTCTCGACCATGAACGGACGGGTAGATGGCGAACGCAATCCGTCGAACGGCCTCGGTCTCATAAAGGCTCTTGGTCCCCGCACCCCTGATCGCGGCGCCAATCATGAGCACTGAGGGGTCACTTGCCAGGCGAGAAATGTGATCGCGAAAGCTGACAACGTTTCGCGCGCTGAGATTCGCAGTTCCGAATAGCCGTTCCTTGGTGATCCTCGGCCAGTTCGGTCAGCCTCTTTATGAGCGAGATGCCGCTTGCCGTCAGGACATCGGCATGCACGAGACTGCAAGAGAAATCGATCAGTGCGGGTTGACCACGCCCCACCGGATAGTCAGCCGCTTGCGCATCAGGGAGCTCGGATTTCGCCTGTGTTATGGTCCTTCCGACGCGGGTACAGAATAATCGGTATTGAAGGATTGAACGAAGCCGCTAACGCGGCATTTGGCGGATCGGTTTGCGGGTGACGCTTCTGTTTTGAAGGATTGCGGCTGTTGAAGCGCAATCTCGAGAACAGGAGCAATGAGATGGTCGAGTTGAGCCCTCTTCGCCGGCGCATGATCGAGGACATGACGATCCGCAATCTGTCGCCGGCCACCCAGCGATCCTACGTGCATGCGGTGGCGAAGTTTTCGCGCTACTTTGGCCGCTCCCCTGACCGGCTTAGCCTTGAGGACGTGCGCGCCTTCCAGGTGCATCTGGTCTCAACGGGGATTTCGTGGCCGGCGCTGAACCAGACGGTGTGCGCGCTACGGTTCTTCTACGGCGTGACGTTGGGCCGTGCCGAGATCCCGGAGCGCATTGCCTACGCCCGCTTACCACGCACGCTGCCAGTTGTGTTGAGCGCCGACGAGGTGGTCAGGTTCCTGGAGGCTGTGCCGAGCCTGAAGACGCGCACGGCCCTGACGACAGCCTACGCTGCTGGCCTTCGCGCCTCGGAGACTGTCGGCCTAAAGGTCGGCGACATCGACAGCGGACGCGGTGTCATTCGGGTCGAGCACGGCAAGGGCGGCCAGGACCGCACCGTGATGCTGTCGGCGCAGCTTCTGCGCATCCTGCGGATTTACTGGCGGCTGGCGAAGCCGCAGGACTGGTTGTTTCCCGGGCGCGGCGCCGATCGCCCTATCGATGTGCAGGTGTTGTATTCGGCCTGTCGCTCGGCGCGTGCGGCCGCCGGCATCGACAAGCGGGTGACTGTCCACACGCTCAGGCACAGCTTCGCCACGCATCTTCTGGAGAACGGCACCGACATCCGCATCATCCAGGTTCTGCTCGGCCACAACAACCTGTCGAGTACGGCGCGCTACACCAGGGTCTCGAACGGCCTAATCCGGCGCACGACGAGCCCGCTCGACCGGTTGAACGTCGAGGTCGTGCCGCCGGTCTGATCCGGTCCCGCCCATGCCGGCGAGACAGGAGGTGGCGGATATCTTCCGCCGCCATGGCGAGGCGTATCGACAGACCCATGACGGCCATCTCGGGCGCGTCGAGCGCCGCACGATGAGCGCGATCGAGCTATGCCGACCGCCGCACTGGGCGGTCATGTCGAGGGCTGCCGCTCCTGCGGGGCGATCCGCGTGGCCTACAATTCCTGCCGCAACCGGCATTGCCCCAAGTGCCAAGGCCAGGCCTGCCGGGACTGGCTCGCCGCGCGACAGGACGAGCTTCTGCCGGTCGCCTACTTCCACGTGGTGTTCACGCTGCCGGTCGAGGTCGCCGCGATCGCCTTCCACAACAAGACGGTGCTCTAAACGATCCTGTTCAAGGCGGCGGCCGAGACGCTGCGCACGATCGCCGCCGATCCCAGACATCTAAATTTAGGCGCTGAGATCGGCCTCATCGCAGTGCTGCACAGCTGGGGTCAGACGCTCACCTACCATCCCCGCCTGCATTGCATCGTGCCGGGCGGTGGTGTCTCGCCCGACGGCACACGCTGGATCTCGTGCAGGCCGGGATTCTTTTTACCCGTGCGCGTGCTGTCGCGCCTGTTTCGACGCCGCTTCCTGGAGGAACTGCGAGTGGGCCATGATGCGGGCTGGCTGGGCTTCTTCGGCGATCTCGCCCACCTGGCAAAGCCCGATGCCTTCGCCCGCTTGCTCGCCGAAGTCCGTCGCCTCGAATGGGTCGTCTATGCCAAGCCGCCCTTCGGCGGGCCGCAACAGGTGCTGGCTTATCTCGGCCGCTACACCCACCGCGTCGCCATCGCCAATTCCCGCCTAGTCAGCATGGTCGACGATCGCGTCGCGTTCCGCTGGCGAGATTATCGTCATGGCGCCAGGACGAAGGTCATGACGCTCGATGCCCATGAGTTCATCCGCCGCTTCCTCCTGCACACGCTGCCCGACGGCTTCCATCGCATCCGTCATTACGGCTTCCTCGCCAACGGTCATCGCGCCGCCAAGCTCGGCCTGTGCCGCCGACTGCTGGCCAGCCAGCAGAGCAATCGCGAACCGAGTGCCGAAAGCGCCGCTGTCGCCGCCGAGCGCCTGACGTTGACGCATCGCTGCCCATGCTGCGGAGGGGCGATGGTCACGCTCGCCACCTGGCGATGCGGCTAGGCGCCGCCGAACCCGAATGACACCTCCTGATCACGCCGGGTGCGTCCACATCATCTTGTTCGGCACCCGTCGCCATGCGCGCCGGCACCCAGACCTTTGTCCCACCGCACCAAGCCACAAGCAGCCAGCCCGGCGATAGAGGCCACTGCTGCCTGTCTGACGACCCACGCCATCACGGTTTTGCCTTCCGCCATGCCGTCCATCCCTGTGGTCGAACCGCGAACGCTCTTCATCGACCCGGCCAAGACAATCCCCACCGCTCCTCCAGGCTACAATCCCCATAGCGCCAGACCGACCCGCGGCTTCGCTCAATCCGGCTTGCAATGAGGTCCGACAATCAGCCGGCTCGCTCCGTCGAGCATGCGGACCTCACAGAAGCCTCCAGATTCCCAGACCGCCGCATGAGATGATTCGAACTCTCGCCATTCCGCCAGCTCTTGAGGGGTCAGCAAGGCCTTTTGCGCATGGCGCGGTAGAACAATAGCTTGGCTGCGCGGCGCACCTGCGGTTCCATGGCCCTCGGCAGGGCGCAAAGAAAAATGTAAATGTACACCCGCCAGGACCATGGATCGTGCCGCATCGCGCGAATGAGTAGGCACGCTCCGCGCTTCTTCTCGCCTTGAGCCACACAATCATTGCCAGCTTTTGCATACAAGCGCGCGTTGCGCCGGCGCGCGAGGTGCGCGAGCTCCGGCCGTCGCCTGACCCATTCTCGCGTGAGGTGTTCGGCTGCAGGCAGAAGCGCATCGAGCCTGCGGGTTGTGTTCGAGCCATGGCGCCGTTTATAGACGAGTGCTCCGGCCACATGCTGAAATGTCCAGCGCTCAGCTACGCGCATGCAAAACTCCGTATCCTCTCCAACCCTGAGCGTCTCGTTGAACAACCCGATATCTTCGACGACCTCCCGCCGCATAACGATACTGGAAGGTACAATCGGCCCATCAAGCAGAAAATATTTCGGCAGCGTATCGGTTTGATCCGCGCGATAGCGCCCAACGGCGACGTGTAGAGCATCGGAAAGATCTGGAGCGGAAAAGTCGACTAAATCACCATAAACGAGGCCTGCCTTGCAGCCATTGCCAAAGACGTCCAATTGACGTTCAAGCTTGTCCTCGGCCCAGAAGTCATCGCCGTCGAGAATTGCAACAAAATCACCGGTAGCATGTTTGATGGCAAGGTTCCTTGCTGATGAAGGCCCGATACCCGCCGTCGTCAGGACATGTAAGCGCGGCTCGCGATCAGCCAGCGACGCAATTATTTCCCTTGAGCGGTCCGTCGACCCATCATTGACAATGATGATCTCTTTGACGTGGCTCGAGGCGGTCTGATTGATCACGCTTTCCACTGCCTGCACAATGAAGTGTTCTTCATTGTGGCATGTCAGGATAACCGAAACGCTCATCTCGCGCTTCCTGGCAAGGGGCGCCCATCAAATCGGGGATGCCTCATGCTCGTGGGGTGCCTCCCCAGTGCCTTGTGCAATGATAGGCAAAGCCCGTGCCGCGTCAATTCCGGCAGTAGCGAGACAAGGATCAGCGTGACGAAGGCGCGTGTGCCGGAGGCTTCAGTTCCAACATAAACGGCACAGGGAACAAGGAGCACGAGGGGCAGAAGCCGTGCCTGGGCCGCTCCGATCAATCCGTGATTAAGTGCCAAGTTTACAACACGGGCTAGCCGAATCCATGCGGCGAGCCATATCAGAATGTAAAGGCAGAGCCCAATGATGCCGTTCTCGGTGAGAATGCGTTGAAATTCGCCATGTATTTCCAGCCGCAACTCGTCAGGAAGATTGCGGAACTCCGTATCGACAATATTCTTAAATTGATTCGTGCCCACGCCCAGTAGTGGATGTTCGGAAATGAGCTGTCTGGACAGAGTGAAGGCAAACGCGCGCTGGACATTGCTCGGCGTATCTCCAGGGGCATATTTCCCCGTCGCGACCAGATATTGGTATTGCCCCATCCTCAGCGGATGGAGGATGGTCTGCGATTGCTTTTCAACATAGGCGTTATCCACCATGGTCGACAGCACGAAAAGACCCATGAAGCCGGCGGCGATCGCCGGTACCATGGCAGCGAGCCGTCCCCGCGCCAGAAGCGCAGTGGTCAGAAAGAGATAGATCAAAAGCGCCTTGCGTTCGCCAGATAGCACGAGCAGGGGAAGTATCCCTGTCCATACAATCCAGAGGGTAAGCCGCTTGACCCGGTTGACGAAGATCAGCAGTCCCGCGAGCGCAATTGGAACAAAGGTGAACGCGAGCCTTGGATCGTAAAGATGCTTCCAACCGATCAAATAGCCATGAGCCACATGCCAGGCGATCGTATAGGCGAGGATCATCGCCATGCCGATAAGCAAGATGTTGACGGCCTTGTCCGTCTCGAGCCGTCTGGCCTCCTGTGCGAGGGCGAACGCAAAGGCGCCCACAGCGGACATCTGCAGCAGCTCGCGCAATCCGTTCTCTCTGTCTACGCTGAAGGCCGAGACGATGTCCCAGCCCAAGAAGGGCAGGAGCAGCAAGAACCCGGCTGAAAATGCCAAATTTCGCCAACGCCCCGTCGCCAAGCCTGTGATGAGCGCTAGCAATACGAGCAGCTCGAACGGACGCAGCAAAACAAGACTCGTCTCGAGCCTGATTGGCAGGAAGAGGCTCAGTATCGCGAATGTGAGGAGATAACGCATCACAGCCTCTTCGCGGCGCGACATTTGTTTTAGCGTGTTCTCTTTCCCGGCGACAGAACTTTGTGGATGTATCAATGCCAGCGGGCTGAGAAAGACATCGCCTTGCTCGAGCCCATGGCGTCATCGTTCCGCCCGCCGTCTCACGAGTAATGGGAACCGCGATGCCGTACTGGATGGGAAGCCTGGCACCATGTTTCCGACCGCAATCTCTTGGAAATGCGAACTAGGCCGGTCCGACGGAAGTGATGATGATCCTGACGGCGCGCAATCGATGCGGCCTAACGGACGGTCTTGCTTTCCGGGGTCCACGCTTCTGGCTGGTCGAGCACAGAGACCGCGCGAACATGGCAGCGAAGCTTATGCCCGACATCCCTTGAGCTGAGCTCATAGCTTGTGCCGGTTTCGCCCACGATCGGAATGCCGTCACGATACCAGAGATACTCTATTTGGGACGCAATCACGTTCGGCGCGACGGTCAGCGCTTGGCCCGGTGACGCTTTGCCCGAGAAGGCCGGCAATGCGGTGAAGCCCGGCGGGATCCTAGCCAGATCCGCTTCGGTCTGCCGGACCTTTATATAGTCAATGACCATGTCATAAGTCTGCGACGGGTCCGGCTGAGCCTGACCCTTATTTTCGTCGTAAGCGAAATCCACCATGATGTATTTTTTCGCTGTGAGTTCCGGCGTCGTCGGAACGCGCGCCACTTCATGGCCGTCGATCACGAAATAGCTGTAGTCATCCTCGATCTGCGCGTACCAAGTATGAAATTCGCCATCGTATATGTCGATCGTCTCGGGGAAGCCATTCGATGGATCGATTTGATAGCCGGCGATTTTCCGGTGCACGTCATGTGCCGCGACTTGCGGATCTGCATAGCCGAGTCTGGGCTTGTGCACGTGCTGGCTGATGTTGATATAAGCCCCATTGAGACCGTCATATTCCCAAAAGTCCGTCTCAAGACGATTGCGCGTCCGCCAGAATAGATGCTCCTTGCCATACGCCCAAAAGGCAGGAAAAAATCCGGGACGGGGCGCTGCGATCTTGGGCAGTCTGGCGCGGATCTCAAAAATCCCCTTTCCCCAACACCGCCCCTGGCCATTGTTGTTCACGGATGAGAACGCACCTGTTCTCCAGCGGCCGTTATTTAAGAGCCGGAGCGCCAGCGTATGGCTGGCGGGGTCGTGCACATATGAGGAGGGCGACGCCGAGATCCGCTGGGCATCAGCGTCAACACCGATACCCGCTAGATGGGTCGGCGCGTACCAGATGCTGCCTTGCGCGCCTTGGGAATCGTCGACAACTGTGTTGGAATCGAAGTCGTCAAGAAAAACCGTTGTGTAACCGCTGATCGGGGACGCCGCCTCGCCACGATGAGCATATCGCTCATTGCCGATGGCTGCCCAGGATGCCCAAAAGGCTGGATCGAATGCGTAACGCGCCGGTTTGCTGTTCGCGTCCACGGCTGAAGGAGGACTCTGGCGATAGGGATGATCGTCGGGCAAGGCGGATTGCCGGCCGACGCGCCACATGCCCCATCCCATCAGCATGTCGATCTGCGAGTCATCCAGTTCGCTTTGTCCGATGATGACGCAGTCGATCGCCACATCGGCCCTCATCGGATCGTTCACGTCGCCCATGAAGCTTTGCGATTTCATCCGGTTGGAAGCCAATGCATAAATGGTCTGACCGGCTGTCTTGACCCCATTCACCACGGCCTGCATCACGAATCCGCGGCGGTACCCGACCATGACATTCCAGTCGCCAAAATCCGTCGAGCATTGTCCTTCCTCGCTCTTGAGCTTGCCGTCATGGAGCTGCGAAACGAATGTCGCTGCCCTGGGCTTAAAACAAACCCGAGGCTGGCGGTGCAGCGAGCCGCCCTCTGCTCCATTGACGCAAAGAACGGAAATATTATTGGCATCGGCGTTTACCGCCGAATTGCACCGGGCAATCACGACCCACCAGCGGTGAAGGTACGGGGCATCGTTATCGACCGCCCATGCTAATGCCTGTTTCGTGCCCTTCTCGAAGAGAACGCCGCCATTATTCGGAAGCTTTGTTGGGCGCAGACTGGGCTCGGCTTGCACCGCAGCCACCGGCTTCACGCCGCCGGATTGCCACGAGGCGACTTCGCCGTCGGCTAGATCCTCCTGAACCCACGATTTCACGATCATTTCCGGAGGCAGATCGAGGTGCCAGGAATCAGCTTTCGGCTGCGAGCCTGGCTCCGAACCGGCGGCGCGAGCGTCTCGTCCCGGGCGACCGGTTGCAGTCAGCACAAGCGCGGCGCATGCGGCCCGCGCCAGATCCCGGCGAGAAATGCGGTTGGTCATTGTCGTGTGCCAATAGCCTCTGGTTTCGGGGCGAGAGTCCACCGTGGACCCCCGTTACCCGCTATTGCGCTTCTCTCCTCGCCTGCCCGCGGCATATCATAGAGCCGCGCTTCGTCGTCTCGACGACAGGCGGCAAAACGCGCCTGATGGAAACCAGATGCTGACCGCCCAGATGGTAGGGGACCCGGTAAAAATGCGGGTCGCGTGGACTACGCAAATCTGATCCATTTCGCTTTCCTGGGTGTCAGGGATTGCAGGACCTTCACACCATATTTCCCGAGGAGGAGCGACGCTCTCAGATAGAGAATGGCAACGGACAATGTACCTGTGACGAAAAGCCCGGTCGCGAGCACAAGATAATCGGGCCATCCGGCGAGTAGCATTTTGACCGAAGAGCCGATGGCGAACACGACAGCGGCGAACGCGACGGGCGGTACATGGACGAGCGCGAAATCCAGAGCTGACAATCCCGTCATCCGACAAGTGATTGCCGCATACAGAAAGAAGCTAATCGCAATGGCACCAGACACTGCAAACGCCACCGCATTAACGCCGTAAGGCGCCGAAAAGAACGCAAATGAGGCGACCAAAGCCATGTAGATGAGGGCCATGGAGGCCGTTCGATAACTTTGGCCAGTCGCGAGCGTCACGGCTCCGCACACTCTGTAACCCAAGCGAAAATAAATTGCTGCGGAGAATATCGTTATGGGAACGACGGCATCCATCCATTTCGGGCCGAGGACTGTCAGAACAAGCTCTTTTGCAAAACAGCACAGAAACGCGCTAGTCGGTATAGAGAGCGCAGCAGTCAACGCATACCCCTTGAGCTGAGCGCTGCGTAGCCGTGCCTTATCATGCTGAACCTTCGCAAGGATTGGGAAAACTACGCTCTTGTTCAGATTTCCGAACAGATTTGCCGGCATCGCGATCAGATAATACGATCGTGAATAAATGCCAAGCTCTGTAGTACCGATCAACCGAGCGACAATTACATTGTCGATATATTTTGCGGTGAAGGTCGATATGCCAGTCAGCGAAAAACCCAGGCTCTGGCTGCGGATATCGCGATAAGACTGCAAGTCGAAGCCTGGCCTGACGAGGTATTGTCGAGCCGCAAACATATAGATTCCTGCAAGGATGAATGCTTGGGCGATGCAGGCGATCACCAACGCCCAATAGCTCAGTCCAAGATAGGCGAGCGGAATAGCCAAGCCGACATTGGCGATGATCCAAGCCGCCAAATTCGCAGTCGAAGACAATTTGAACTTCAAGTTCCGAGAGAGAGCCGCCTCGGCCACGAGATTGAATGCGTTTGCGAACATGCTGAACGCCAGCACCCGGCTGACAAGCTCGAGCTCCGGCACACGAAAGAAATCGGCGATCGCGCCTGCGAACACCCATTGAAGCACAGCCAGGCCTGCGGCGATGAGCAGCGAGAGGAATGCCACTGTTCCCATATGGCGCTTTTCGAGATCGCTCCGCTGGATCACGACTTGCGACATACCAAGATTGGCAATGTTATTGGCGATGGCCACGACGATCAGCGCAGCGCCGACAACGCCGTATTCTCGCGGGGAGAGCAGGCGCGCGAGAACCGCCGTGACCAGGACATTCAACAAGGTTCGGGTCAGCAGTGCGCTCCCCGACCAGGAAAGTCCCCGGGCAGCCTCGCGTGTCAAATTCCGGTGTTCGTTCACGGGCTTCGACTCTAAGAACAATGCACTTGACTGCAGACGGCTCAAGGGAACGAAAAGCAATCACGGCAGCACTGGTTCACTGAAACCGACTTGTTGCCTCCAGTAGCAATCTGCGTATTCCGCTGCCGCGCGCAAAATCGAGAAGCCATGAGAGAAATGGCAACCGCCTGCGCGTCAAGGCCGCCCCCCGCATGAGAAGGCGTTCCAGACGGAAGCCGATGAGGCGTTGGACTGCATTATAGTGGAATTCGATCTCTCGTCTCTTCTCGGGCGAAAGTCCCGGATAAGGCTGCCAGGACGCCTTGGCCGCTTCGAGGTTGAACGGCGGAAAGGGCGGCAGAGCGAATTCCCTTCGTAGCCGCTCCATGCACGGTTCCAGCCTGGAAAGAAGAGCGGCCCTTTCGTCGGGAGCGAGATATTGGTGATTATTGTTGGTGTCTGTTATTCTCTTGTCTACCATTGCGTATACCCTACGCTCCAATTTGCTCTCTGAATAAGGAATATGCTCATTTCTAGCGCGCTTATATTCCAGAACATCTCGGCTAAGCCGCTCGTTTGCACGAAGATGCGGCTGCGTGAAAGCGGAGATATCCCCAATACCAAGAACATGTCTCACGAAATCATCGATCAGATTTGGCAGCGCCGCTTCGTATGTGCGTACCGAACAGGCGCGGCTCCCAAAGACGTCGCGCCAGATGGATAGATAGCTATGGTAGTCCAGAATATCATTAATTGCGTTGAGAAAGTCGATAACATCGCCGGTAAGAAGATCTCCCCGCTTCACGTTTTGATTGTACAGAGATTCGAGATAATGATCGGGTCTACGTACGTAGCATAGTACGTGGCATTCTACATGGCCAGGGATTGCGGCGCGCAACCGCTCGATGAGATGGCGCTCTTTTGCAAGGACCTCCGCGCTCGTTTCCTCGGTTTTAAAGCGCCGCAGATACCGAACCATAGCATAAAGATTTTCGGAGCTTGCGATGATTGTGTGTGCTCCGTTTCGCTCTGCCTTTCCCAGGTTCTTGAGAAGGAAATATCGGAATTTCTCCGATCCATCGTTTAGAAACGTATTGGCAATGCTGTTGAAATTAAACTCATGAATTGGCGAGGCGTAGCATATACCATGATCGCCCAGCCCTTTTCCATTTGCGGACAGGAAATGCTGTAACGCAGTGCTTCCCGTTTTATGCGTGCCAATATGAAGGATGAGCCTCATGTGATCTTCTACCCGCTCGTTTGAGCAAAACGAAAGCCAGCAAAGCTGGCATCAGCCTTGAGAGTCCGCCACGTCGGCCCGCAGGCAAACTTAAGCGGGCTCATGGCAATGGTCTCTGCATAAGCGTGGCGTGGAGACTCATTTGCTCTCGGGCGACCCTCTCCATGCTGAAGCGCATTGTGATGGTGTTCACGGCTTGCCGTCCCATTTCATCGCGCTTGGTTTCCGACAGGCCAAGCGCGCGAAGGAGTAGTCCGCAAAACTCCGCATGCGAGCGAGCCAAAAAGCCGCTGCGCTCATGCTCCACAATGTCGGACGCACCGCTAACATCGGTGATGATCGGCACTACGCCGCAGCTCATAGCCTCGAGCAGCGCGTTTGACATGCCTTCCGAGGCGGAGGTGGAAAGATAGAAGTCAGCCTCCCACAGAAAGGGAAAGACATCTTCGATCGCGCCGGCGAATATAACCCTGCCTGAAAGGCCCAGCCGGGCCGCCTGTTTCTCAAGAGTGGCACGGCACTGGCCGTCGCCCAGGATAGTGAGTTGCGCCTTTGCCTCGGCTGGAAGTGTCGCGAACGCATCGATCATGTGCTCAAGGCATTTTTCGGGGTCGAGGCGCCCAAGGCAGATAAAGCGTCGGCTGCCATCGGCGCTCGGCTCCCAGCGCTGCTCGCGGGGCAGCTCAATCCCATTGGGGATCATATAAATGCGATGCGCGTCGATGCCATGTCTCTTCAGATCAGCAGCGATTTGGCGACTATTGGCGATGAAGGCCGTGACGCGACGCTTGATCAGTGCAGAGGCCCAACGACCGATGATTTTCTTTTCCCGCACAACGTCGAGATCGAAACACCGTCCGCCCCGGCCCAATTTTGCGATAACCGGTTTGCGCAGGAGGGCTCCTGCCAATGCCGCCGGAACGGCGTGAAGTCGGGCATGGATGATGTATACGACATCGAATTCACCGCGATGGCGCAGCATCCAAATTGCAACCTGCCCGCACCACGACAGGAACGACAGCATACGCCGCCCGCCTAGATTGGGCGCCGCGCGCAGGCGAAGGCGCTGGATGGGCACACCGTCGATGAAGGACCTCTTCGGCGTCGATCGCGACAATCTGGGTGCCATGATGGTTACGGCAACCCCCCTTTCAACCAGGACCCGGGCAAATCGCCGCGTCTGATGCTCGGCGCCGCCATATGACTCAGGAAAATAGGTTGGGAGCACCAGCAGAACCCGAGCTTCGGCTGGCGGGAAGTTTTCTCTTACAATCATATCCATCCGCCGAACAACGTTCCTCGAGACGATGGCGGCCACCAAGATTACAACTCATCCCACTTGCAAAAGAGAAGGTGCCACTCTTTTATCGCCTTTCAGGGCACCGAACCTCTTATTGTCTAGAACAACGCACGGTGCCTTAAATGCTATCCATCCGATAACCTACCGATCGCAGTAAAGCGGAATATCTCACCCCTTCATCGCGGAAGCGCTATATTTCGAGCAGGACGGCTTGTCGACACTCCCTTGCTTGCCCGATGCTGGTCAAGAACTTTGCGGTAAATGGCATCGATCCGCTTGCCCATCAGCTTGGCGCCCCAGTTCGAAAGATCGGTCGCCGCGGCACCTTGGGCGAGGCAAGACAGCGTTTCACGATCCTCCAGCAGGGCCGCAATGGCGTCGGCCATGGCTGCCAAATCGTGCGCGGGTGTAATCACACCGTTGATCCCAGAACGCAACACTTCGCGAAGACCCGGCAGATCGCAAACAACACAAGGCTTGCCGCCGGCGAGATATTGCATGACCACGCGGGGCAATCCCTCCCGCATGGAGCAGAGCAGGCAGAGATCCGCCAGTGCGATCAGCCGCTCGGGGTCGCTTCGATAACCGGTAAAGACAACTCGGCGCTCTAGCCCGAGCGATTTGGCCCGCGATTCGACTTCCGAGTGAAGCGGGCCGTCGCCCGCGAGCACAAGCACCGCGTCGGGCAAGCGGGCCTCGGCCTTCTTGAAAGCATCCAGAAATTCCGTGTGTCGCTTGCGTGGCTCGAATGCTGCTATCATCAAGAGCACCGGCGGCCGCGGGGCGCCTGGTGTCAAGCGCAACAAATCGCGCCAATCATCGGGCGGACCGGCGTGGCGAAAACGATCGAGATCGAATCCGGAATGGACGACATAATGTTTGTCCGGACGCCCCATTCCTGCATTCAAGCACAGGTCACGGATGCCAGCGCTCACGCTAATGAACGCACTGGTGACTGGCGCTGCCAGCTTTTCCAAGGCGAGATAGGCAAACCGCTCGGCAAAGCCGACATTGACAAAAGGCACGATATGCACGCCATGAACGATTGCTGAAACTCCCGCCGCCCATGCCGCGAAACGTCCGAGAATGCCTGCCTTACTGGTGTGCGTATGCACGATGTCAGCATTCAGGGCCCGGATTGTCCGGGTAAGCGCCAACAACGCCCTCAGATCGGAGGCGGGCGAAATGGACCGGGTCAAGGCCGGGACAGCAATGAGTTTCACCCGCGGATCAACTTTAGCCATGATTTCCGGATGGACCGCCTCGCCATGCAGCAGGACAACATCATGTCCTCGTTGCGCGGCCCAATTGCAGGATTGGACTGTATTCTCATCAGCACCGCCATTGATGAGACGGGTAATGACATGGACGATCCGCAGCCGGTGCCTCATGTCGATCTTTGCTTCCGCATCCCGCGCTTTCATATCGCCGCACCGATCGCGCTGGACCCAGCAGATTGCTAGGTTCGTTCCCATGCCCAACCAACACATCGGCGCGTGCATGCCGCATGCCGAACACCGGAATCCTGTTATGTCTCTTCTCCTTGTTTGGAAGGAGGGAGTCATCCCAGTCGGTCAGATTGAGCTTATTTAATTTAAATGCCTCAGAGACATGTCGCTGTTACCCCGGGCACATCGGAATGATTATTTGTGGTCTACTATTTCTGCTGTAACCCGGTTGCACGAACTGAGAGAGATCTCCCGACCCGCATCATCGGTCTCACCACAAGCGTTGGAGGTTTCCTTACACACGATCGGGCATTATTGAGGGTACAAGATAATCCACAATCACATGCGAATTCTTTACTTTATCTACGGATTCGATCCAGGTGGCGCCGAGCACGGGCTGCTCACGTTGCTGCAAGCGGGATTTTTCAACGGCCACCAGCTGAAGATTCTCGCCTGTTGCCGCGGTCGTGGGGGGGCACTTGCCGATGAAATCGCCGCACAAATCGGACAGCACAATCTTATCCTAACTTCGCAGCGTGAAGAGGCTTCCTTTCGCACCTACGTGGGCACGTTCTTTGTAACTTTGCGCCTCATCCGCGAGTGGCGGCCGGATATGGTTGCGTTGTCGCTCAAACAGGCCAATCTCCTGGGACGGCTCGCCGCGATGTTTGCTCCCTGGGTGCACTGCGTTTCATTCGAACACACCAGCCGCTACCGCTACCGCTCCCGACGCGCCGCAGCCGTTTATGGCCCTGTGCTCAAGGCGTTGTCCTGGCGCGTCGATGAAATCTGGGCTGACTGCGAAAGTACGCTGCAGGAGACGCAAGCATACTTCCTGCCGCGCAAGCGCCGGTCGCATATCGTGCCTCTGTTTTGCTCCCATGAGGCTTCCAGCCACAAGCGCGATTACGCGCTTCACACACCCTTGCGCCTTGCTACTGCCGGACGGCTTATCCCGCTGAAGAACTTTGACCGCCTGATCGAGGCTATCCGAATGCTCCAAGATCGCAGCGTTTCTGCAAGCCTCGATCTTTACGGCGACGGGCCGGAACGGCAGGCGCTTTCGCGCTTGGCGGATGAGTTCGGCATTGGAGATCGCGTGCACTTCCATGGGTATGTCGCGCGCTGGTACGAGCTAGCCGGTGATCGTGACATCTTCATCAGCCTGTCCGATACGGAAGGGTTTTGCATCGCCGTCGCCGAGGCGATGCTTGCCGGCCTTCCGGTGATCGCGACCGACGTCGGCGGTATCCGGGATTACGGGATCGATGGAGAGAATATGCTGAAGCTTGCTGTTCCCTCAGCCGAGATGGCGCTGACGCAGGCACTGATGCTTATGGGCGATGAAACGCTCCGCAAGAAAATCGGAATACAGGCACGACAGGATATGCTGCAGGCCTATTCGCCGGGTGCTTTGCGTGTCCGCGCTTCGGCGGTGTTGGGTGGCGGAATTTAAGGGCCGGCATAAGCCACGCTGAACGTGAACTCCGTCCGACGTGGGTTCTCGACCTGACTTTCTCCAGCCTGATGGACAATGTATTGCCGAATCCCTGTCGACGAACATCGTCTGCGATGGCCTGGTCCAGCACGTACAACACCCTTCCCTTGCATCTCGCAGGGGGGAACATCATTAGTTGCTTGCACCACAACTAAATCTTGTAATACTTACTATAGCGCTCTCTATAAAATTCCGCACTACCGAACTTTTGATACATCCTGACTCTTTTCGTATCGACCTTGTTAAGCAGAACGCCTATACACTTTTCCGCAAGGATCGGATTTTTGTTGAGGCATTCTCGCACGAATGTACGAGCGGTCCCACCCCATTCAACAACTAGGACAAGTCCGTCGAGGTGCTGGACAAGCGACCTCACATCCGCGACTGGAGCCGACGGGGGCAAATCAACGACGACGTAATTGAACGTAGAGCCTGCCTTGAGCAGAAAGTCGCCCATTTTCTCGATAGGCTGCATCGTTTTTGCGAGCTTTTGTTGGCTCTGGTTCACTCCGGGCAGGAACCGCAATGGCAATGATCGATGGGCCAGCAAATCTCTCGCATTGAAGTCTCCAGCCAACAAGTTGGCCAGGCCTCGTTCCCAACCATTGGCTAACATCGGCGACAAGCCCGGATTGTGGATGTCAGCATCGATCAACAGCGTCCTACAACGCTGTATAGCAAGAACCAATGCAAGATTAGCCGCGACCAGCGATTTCCCTTCTCCCGGGAGGCAGGAAACAATGCCAATCGCCTTGGTGCTCTTCCTTGGTAACTCGACATCAACAGCGACTTTCACCGATCGCATCGCTTCGGCGAATTCCGAGTGCGGATGTTGCTCTACCCAACTGAAAGCGCTGTTCCCCACCTCGATGAATGACGGCTCTCCGTCCGCAGGATCACGCTTGTTCCGACTAATTGGCTTCCCGTCCAGCAATGGGATCATTCCGAGCGTGTCAAGTCCGAGCTCATCGCGCACTTGGGCCGTCGTACGGAAAAAGCGCTCCCGGTATTCCCGAATTCCGCCCAAGCCGGCGCCAATCATGCCGCCGAGCATGACGCAGATCGCCAACACAAGACTACGGTTCGGAGAACTCGGGCTGCTGGGGTATGGTGCCTCCGAGATAATCCGCGCCTCTGTCAACGCCATCGACAAGTTCTGTAGGCTCGCTTGGTGCTGCTGCAGGACCTGTTCATATTGCGCCTTGAGAGAGGACGCCTCAAGTTCGAGCTGGCTCAAGGTAACCAGCGTTTCCTTGGTCAGCGTGTTGTCTGTTCGGAACTTTTGGACTGCGAGCTCGGCGTCGACCGATCGCTTGCGCACCGTCTCGAGCTCTTCCGCCAATGCCCCGCGGGCTCGGACAATCGACTCGTCTTTGGCTTCGACTTGGTCAGAGATATAGATTTCGGCATACTTACTGGCTATTTTTTGCGCCATTTCGGCTCTAGGCGACCAAAATTGGACTTGCAGAATGTAAGTACCGCTTACACGATCAACCGTTGTATTCTCAGCCAGAATGCCAAATGCCTGCCATCGAGGATCGGGTGCTGGCGCCGCACTCGATTTCACCGTTGCTGGCGCCCCATCTTCTTGGGAACTGCCGACGAATGACCGCACCACCCGGGCGACCAATCCTGTAAGAATATCGCGCACCGAATACGGCGCTGACAAGAAAGAGCGATCGGTAGCAAGACCGAGGCTGTCAACGACCTTTAGCCCGATGCGATCGGAACGCAACAATTCGACCTGGCTCAGCATCATCGGGTCAAGCTGTGTGGAGCTTCCGCTTTCTGTTAACTGGGTTACGACGGCTGGCTGGTCCTTGTCGATTAGGATTCTGGCCGTCGACTCGTACAAGGGCACTTCGACCCGAAGATAAACCAGCCCCAGCACAAGGCCTGCGAGCGCGCATGCGAGGACGAACCCCAACTGCCGTCGCGCTGCCGCCACGAGTGTTTCGAGATCAATCGTTCCCGCCTGAGGATCGCCGAATATGAAGGCAGGATCCGGGTGTCGATTTTCAACTTCGCGGAGCATAAGCCTTCAAACCCGTGGGATGAGACTGGCAGCGGCTAGGGAGTGACCAATACCACGTTATCTGACCAAATGTCTTCAAATTCAGCATCGCCGCCTGCCGAGCACGGGGCATCAGCCCACCCTTGCCCAAGGGCGCGAATTCCTGCCGTGCTCCGACTGGCCACAATTCCGCTGCGTCGTGCGATCCTACCAAGCGAAGAAGTGGAGTCGTATTGCCAAATGGCAAAACATCTGGGCAAGAGATCCCCGGACACAGGGATCTCGATTGGAATGCCTCGTCGATCACAGGCGCACCGTAAGAGTGCTGGGCGCCTTTGGCGCTTCGCGGAACGCCTCTCCAGTGTCCGAATAAGACAGGCCGCAGTCACATTTTGTATCGTAGTGTGGGGTGTCATCCTGCTGATAGTCCTGCACTAAACACCCAAAGTCTATTGGTCCGCCTTATGCGCTAAGTGGCTCCGCAGTTGCTCCCTTTCGGACTCATCCCGCTGGATGTCTGCCTTCTCAATCACGGATTCCTTGGAAACCGAGCGCCACACCATCAGCATGACCGCAACAAAATACCCAATCTGTATCAAGATCCCACAAATTGCCGTTTGAACAAACGTGCTCCAGAGCGAGGCGGTAAGCAAATATGTACTGATAGCGAATGCCAACAGTACTATGATAAAGCCACGCAAAAAAAGCAAAAAGGACATCGCTTCCCACTTGCAGTCGCTCGCGTGATGCGCTCCTGGCCATCCAACCCTTAGCCCATTAACCATCATAACATATCGGAACGGCTAGAGTGGTCAAATGTTAGCAGATGCGAATATGCGCCAACCTTTGCCAAGAACGCTTTCGGCGGACATGGCGGCCGCGCCCCGGGGATCAATGCCGCTTAGGCCTTTCTTGCGCTCGCGGATGTAGCTCGCGTTTCGACCATTGTCCGAAACCTCGGTGAACGGTTGGTTCCCGTCCAACTCTTCCGTCGGCACGACGTCGTACCGAGCTTTAATTAGAATAACTGAGGCATATCGGCGACAGGCACTGTGACCATGGGCACAGCGCACGCGATATTTTCATGACAGGATGGAGTAGCAGATCTGCCGTTTCATTCCCGCACCTCGATCCATTCAATGGGTTGCGGCAAGGGTTGGAAGTAGGTTTGTTATGTCTATCACTGCCAGCCGTTTCGAAACGCGATCGTTGCCGATCTGTGGCCGGTGTAGTTGAGAACAGTTAGCAGGCAACGGAGCATGAGTGACAAAGCTTTGAGGGGTCGATTCCGAGTTCAGGAACAGCGGATGCGGGCCGACAGTTGTGCCGGGCCTATAAGTATTTTTTTGTTGTTCGCATGGGCAAATCTGTCGAATGGCCTTGCTCTAGGAGGGGAATATAATGTCGGTGGGTATCGTCTGCAGACCGGCGACGTGATCGGTTTCGCGGTCATAGGCAATCCCGAAATGCAAAAGCGAGCTGTGATCGACCAAAGCGGTATTATTGTGTTGCCGGTGCTGGGTTCCCTAAACGTTCTTGGCAAGACAATAGAGGATGTCCGCAAGGAGGTAATCGATGTCCTAAAACCGAAGTCCCTGCCGCAGCGATCCGCCGACGGCACTGAGAGTTGGACTAATTTCTACCCAGATCAGATTATAATTGATATTGAAGAATACCGGCCCGTCTATATCGACGGGGACATTGCCACTCCTGGGACTCAGGTCTTCAGGCCAGGAATGACTGTCCGACAAGCTGTGGCGGCCGGCGGCGGCTATAAGCTCGGTCGTGGTGAGCTCGAAAACCCTGAACTGACAGCAGCGGACCTTGGCGGCCGCCTCGACGTTGTGCGTATCAAGTATCAAGAAAGCGAAATCAAAGCTGCTCGCATAGAAGCGCAGTTGAGCGGCGCCAGGGCGATCGAGGTGCCAGGTTCAGAACGTGACCCGAGCCTCGAACGTCGTCACGACGAAGCCTTGGAGCAGGAGCAGAAGCAAATGGAAGCTCTTTATGCGGATCAGGAGAAGGAGCGTGCATCAATCAAGTTGGCCATCACCAAGGGGGCAGAACGGATGGGTTACCTGAACGAGCAGCAGAAGACGGATCAAGCGGGCGCGGCAGCGGATGCGGTGGAACTTGATCGCCTCAAGAAGCTCTTCGAAAAAGGTCTGGTCCAGATCGACAGGGTCAACGATGCTCAACGCGCATTGCTTTTGTCAGCGACCCGCGCTTTGCAAACCAACGCTGAGATCGCTCGACTTGAGCGCGACCAAGGGCAATTACAGCGCAGCCTTGAGAAGCTTACTGACCAGAGCCGAATTGACCAGTTGGCTGACTTGCAGACTGAACGCGCGGCAATGGCGCAAATGCGAGCTGAGATGGATTCGTTGGCCAAACAACTCGCCTACGTGAGGCAACTGCGCGAGGACCTTTTGGCCGAAGGGGGCCGGCGGGTTGCGATCGGTATAACCCATTCCAATGACGGAAAGGCAGCGACGACAGAAGCGACTGAAGATACTCTGCTCGCTCCGGGCGACACCATCACAATTACGCTGCTGGCCCCGCCAGGGCCGGCGGTCGCGAACTAACGATGGCATGGTTTGGATCACCCGCTTCGGCGTCCGGACAAAGCCAGCAAGCTGCTGCCCTCATGTCTTCTGACGAAAGCAGCCAAGACTGGCTTCCTTGCGGAGTCGGACCGCGCCAGAGCCCTTGAAGTGGATGGCCGCCTCAGTTTCAACTCCTTGGCGCGAACAGTAGTTTCGGCTAATATATGCCGTGAACGACCATCCCGGCCACCCGTGCCTAGCGTTGCGGCGGGATAGCAGCAAACGAAGAATGCTGAAAAGCAAAGCGTTTTTGTTTTTGCCTGCGCCCGCACCCACCAGCGGAGAAGCGTTCAGATGACACTTAGTCCGTCACTCTCCCCTCAGGTCTTTGCGAACTTCGGGCTGCTTGATTATCTTTTCAAGATATCGTCCAAAAATCAGTACTGGCCAATCTTAGGGCGATCGCAGTTCTGTGCGCTCGGGCGCGACTAGAGATGGGGGATTTGTTCGGCAATTCACACCACTCTGCCGATGTGCTGGTGTCGGTTATCATCCCTGCCTACAACGCAGAACCATTCATCGAGCGTACCTTGGCGTCCGTGCTCGCCCAAACGCATAGGAATATGGAAATAATAATCGTTGACGATGGTTCGACCGACCGGACAGCATCGATCGTTCGACGACTGGCGGATGGCGACTGGCGCATCAGGTTGCTCCGGCAGAACAATGGTGGCGTCGCATCGGCGCGGAACGCGGGGGTGAGGGCAAGCAAAGGCGTCTTCATAGCACCTGTGGACGCCGATGACCTCTGGCACCCGACCAAGCTCGAAAAGCAGCTGCGTGTTTTCGCTGCGGCTGGCAATGATCTTGGGCTTGTCTATACACTTTACCGAACGATTGACGCCGATGATATGGTGATCATCACGTCGAAGCAGACGCACCCGAGTGGGTGGGTGTTCATGCAGCATCTCGGACAAAATTTCGTCGGCAACGGCAGTTCGGCGATGTTTCGGCGCAACGTTCTCTTCGAAATGGGTGGCTATTCCTCGCGACTTCGCGAGGGCGGTGCAGAGGGTTGCGAGGACTTCTTCATCCAACAGAGCATTGCCTCGAAATACCGTTTCGGCGTTGTTGAGGAGCATCTTGTCGGATATCGCCGAACGCCGGGGAACATGTCGGCAGATTTTGTGCGAATGCTCATCTCGCGTCGGATGGTGCTCGAGAGCGTCCTCGCCCGCTGCACAGAGGCGGTGAGGCCTGCCCTGCTGGATGCCATGTTCCGTACCGATGTCGAGATAGCCAAGCTTGGGCTCATGACGCGTCGGTTTGCTGCGGTCGCCAGGAACTGCGCCGGAATGTCACCTGTGCAGTTCGCGAAACTCGTTGCTGCATTCGCAGCCATTTTCCTGCGCTATGCGAAGCGAGCGCTTCCCCTTCCGGAAAGCGAGGACCGCAGCTCGGAGATCAGGGGAAATTTTTGGAACTACCCTATCGATGAGTTTGCGAGCACCACCGCGAAAGCCGGCTACCGCGCGATGCTCAGCAATCTTGCTGCAATGGACGAGAAGCTTGGACCAAGCGGAGGCTATTTGACGCGGCATCCCGAAGAAGGGACCCTTGCAACGCCCAACGAGGACACGAATTCGCACAGCCTACATCCCCTTCGAGAAATGAGATGAAGAAGCTGTTGCTGGCTGGAGGAGCAGGATTCATCGGGTCGCACCTGGTCGACCGGCTTCTCAAAAGAAACGATTTGGACCTGCTGGTTGTGGTCGACAACCTATGGACCGGCAGGACAGAAAACGTTGGCCATATCCGAGATCAACGCCTAGTGCTGGTCCGCTCCGAGGTGGAGCATTTCCAATCCGATCTCAAATTCGACGAGATCTTTCATCTTGCGTCGCCCGCGTCGCCGCCGGTCTATATGCAGGAGCCCGAGCGTACTGTCTCAGCAAATCTGGTTGGCGCTATGCGGCTCTTGAAGCTGCTCAAAAAGGGTGGGCGGATTTGCTTTGCGTCGTCCTCGGAAGTTTATGGAAATCCGTTGGTCAACCCGCTGCCGGAGACGTATCGGGGGTCAGTGGACTGTACGGGCCCGCGCTCTTCCTACGACGAAGGCAAGCGCTGCACCGAGGCGCTCCTCTTCGAGAGCAACCGCGTTCGTGGTGTCGACGTGCGGGTTGCCAGACTCTTTAACGTCTACGGTCCCCGTACCCGGGCCGATGATGGGCGTGCTATTTCCAACTTTATCGCCAATGCGTTGGCCGGCAAGCCAATCGTCGTTCATGGCGATGGTCGCCAAACCCGCAGTTGGGGTTATGTCGACGATATTGTCGATGGACTCGAACGGCTGTTCTGGCTGGAGAACTTCAATCATGTGGGAGCAGTCAACGTAGGAAACGACCGGGAGATTTCGGTGCTTGAGATCGCGCGGTATGTTGCAGGCCTGATTCCCGGCACGACAATTGTTCATGGCGATTTGGCTCCGCAGGATCCGACCAACCGGTGTCCTGATCTGACCCTGTGCCGAAGAATCCTGCCGGGATGGTCGTGCAAAGTGCCCTATGAAGAGGGTGTCGTACGCACCTTGCGCTGGTTTGAGGTCAACGGTGGAATTGCGGAAATGAGGGCAACCCGTGCAGTCTAGAGCTGGCAATTGTCGGCGTCATTGAGAAGGCGGGCGGCCTGCATTGCGGAGCGGAAGGTGAATGAATCAACGGCTCGCGTGACTGTCCTTATTGTCACTTACAATCACGCACGCTACGTGGCGGCCGCAATCGACAGCGCTCTCATGCAAGAGGCCGATTTCGGTGTCGAGATTCTGATCAGTGAAGACTTTTCGACCGACGGTACCCGGGAGATTGTCGAGCGATATGTTTCCGACCATCCTGAAAGGCTGGCGGCGATCTTTTCCACCAGTAATGTGAGATCGAACGAAGTCGTCGCAAGAGGACTCCGGGTGGCGCGTGGGCGCTACGTCTCGATTCTCGACGGCGACGATCTGTGGACATCCAGGACCAAGCTGAAAGATCAGGCGGCCCATCTCGACGTGCACCCGGAACTCTCCGCAATATTCTATAATGCAGTCGTAGCAGACGGCGATGAGGTCACATCGACACGGTGGACGCCGGCGGACCAGAAACCCATCGTCTCGCAACGGGATATCTGGGAAGGCAATCCTTTCGCAACTTGTGCTGGCATGATGCGAACCGCGTGCGTTCGAAACGTGCCGTCGTGGTATGCTGACTTCTTTCCGATTACTGACTGGCCGCTCTATGTGCTTTGCGCAAAGACAGCCGATATCGCTTTTGTTGACGAGGTAGCAGGTGTCTACCGGCTGCATCCGGGCGGACTGGTGTCGGCACTGCCAAGCCGACTTAAACTGGATGCGATCGAAGGATTCTACCGTCGCATGGCGCAGGTCATGGATACGCAAGGGGCAAATTCTGCGCGTGGCGGTTGCTCCCGCTACTTCTATGAATGGTCAATGCGGTATCTGGCAGAAGGAGATTTGCCATCCGCCAGATCGTGCTTCCTGCGGAGCCTTCGCGGCGGTGGCATCGGACGTGGCATGCCCAAACGCGACATTGCCAGTTTGGGGCTGCATCTGCTCAAGTCCTCGGTGCACAAGAGATGACGAGGGTCCGCGACTTCGAATATCGCGATCCGATCTCGCCGTTGCCACGGGAGGCCGCTCGCCCGAAATGGTCGGTGATGATCCCCGCCTATAACTGCGCCAGCTTTCTTGCCGCAACGCTGGAAAGTGTGCTGGCGCAGGACCCCGGCCCGGCTCAAATGCAAATCGAGGTGGTTGACGACTGTTCCTCCGATGACCCGCAGAGGGTCTTGAACGAAATCGGGGGGAACCGCGTTGGTTTTTTCCACCAGCCGCAAAATCTAGGGCATATCGGCAACTTCCATACCTGCTTGGATCGTGCCCAGGGCGAACTTGTACATCTCCTGCACGGCGACGACGCCATCCGCCCCGGCTTCTACGAATTGCTCGGACGAGGCTTCGATGCGGACCCGAGTACGGGCGCCGCATTCTGCCGGGCGATCTTCATAGACGCCCAGGGGCAGGAGCTGTCGATCCCGCCCGTAATGCAGTCAAGCCCCGGACGGCTCGAGAATGCGGCGATTCGACTGGCGCTGGAACAGCACATCATGACGCCATCAATCGTGGTGCGGCGCGCGGTCTACGAAGAACTCGGCGCGTTCGACCGGCGGCTAAAATGCAGTGAAGACTGGGAGATGTGGGTCCGCATCGCTTCTCAGTTTCCTGTCTGGTACGAACCGCAGGCCCTTGCACTTTATCGGATGCATCCCCAATCGAACACAGGACGCCATATCCGAAGTGCCGAGGACATGGCCTACACGCGAATGGCGATCGATATTTTCAAGACCTATCTTCCAACCGAGCTTGCGGACGATGTCGCAGCATCGGCTCGGCGGACCTATGCGCTAAGCGCCCTCGAAACTGCGCGGCGACTGTTCGGCGCCGGCGACTGGGCTGGATGCTTGGCGCAGATGAGCGAAGCGTTCCGCTTCGATCCATCACTCAAGACAATTGGTCGTATGCTGCGGCTCGTTGCGGAGAGGCAAGATTGTCCATCCTAGTTGAAACCGAGCAGCGGCCTGAAGGAATGCGGGAAGATGAACCGGTCCGGCTCGTTTTGGCCGGATGCGGCGCCGTCACAAAGCTTTACTATGCGGAAGCGCTTTCGCGGCTTCAAAGCAGAGGCCAGATTGCCGTCGCGGGAATATTCGATCCAGATGCAAAGCAGGCCGCACTCCTTCAGGCGCGACTGCCTTCGGCCAAGGTTGCAGGCAGTTTCGACGGCCTTTTGGCTATGCACGCCGATATTGCGATCATCGCTTCGCCAACTGCTTATCACGCTGATCAGTCGACACAGGCGTTAAAAGCCGGGGTCAATGTTCTGTGCGAAAAACCGCTGGCCGCGAGCAGCTCCGAGGCGGATCGCATCCTCGCGGCAGCGGCGGCCAATGATCTTCATGTGGCAACGGGGCTCGTCAGAAGGCAGTTCCCGGCGACGCGGTCGATAAAGGCGATGCTGGAGGGCGGATTGATCGGACGCCTACGAAGCGTCAGTTGTTTTGAGGGCGGCCCCTTCCAGTGGCCGGTGGCTTCGACGACCTACTTCAGCTGCGCGGAATCCGGTGGTGGCGTCCTTCAAGATATCGGCACGCATTGCCTTGACCTCCTGACCTGGTGGTTCGGAGAACCCGACGAAATCCACTACGCCGATGACGCAATGGGCGGCGTCGAGGCGAACTGCCTTGTCCGGCTCCGTTTTGGCGGCTTCGAAGCGACGGTCAGGTTGAGCCG
The DNA here is from genome assembly GCF_003999155.2 of Mesorhizobium sp. M1D.F.Ca.ET.231.01.1.1. Classification (NCBI taxonomy): domain Bacteria; kingdom Pseudomonadati; phylum Pseudomonadota; class Alphaproteobacteria; order Hyphomicrobiales; family Phyllobacteriaceae; genus Mesorhizobium; species Mesorhizobium sp. M1D.F.Ca.ET.231.01.1.1. The sequence goes on along the minus strand of NZ_RZOZ02000004.1, from coordinate 50,890 downwards.
CGATTGGGCTCGCCCGAATCTGTACCGGCTTGAGGGCGAACGTGGCTCGATTTCATGGACAGTCAATGAGACCGAGATTGTGAACGTCGCCTTGAATGGAAGTCGCACCACAGGCGTCGTTTCCTTCACCAATGCCGACGGCCCGTCGCGCGATTTTGTCGATGCATTTTGCGATCAGATCTCGGGCTTGGTGGATGCGGTCCGAAATGGGGCTCCGCTCTCCGTGCCGGCCAGTGCTGGCCGCAATGTGCTAGATCTGGTCGAAGGATGCTATGCCAGAAGGAAACTGATGGACATGCCCTGGCTCGGTCCGGAAGAATTGCTCAACGTCGCTGCTCGCGCCGGGACCAAGCAATGACCAACACCGTTGCAGTGCTTGGCGCCAACGGCTTCATAGGTTGCCGCACCGTAGAGTTGCTGTATCTTTCCGGCTGGGCGAATGTGAGGCCGATCGTTCGCAGGCCGGATGCTTTCGCCAGTCTGTCTCGCTTTGCGATTGACGCTATGCTGGCGGATGCGCGTGATATCCAGGCTCTCACCGCAGCTTTTGCGGGTTGTCAGTACGTCGTACATGCAGTTGCCGGCGACACACGCACGATCGTCGATGCTATCGAGCCCGTCTATCGTGCAGCCGCCGCTGCCGGCGTGCTTCGTCTGGTCTATCTCAGCAGCGCTTCCGTTCATGGCCAATCGCCCGCACCTGGGACGGACGAAATGAGCGCGCTGCATGGCGATCAGCCGATTGAATACAACAATGCGAAGGTTCATGCCGAACGCCATCTCGGGCAACTATCACGCGACGGCGCGGTGCAGGTGGTGGTGCTGCGGCCCGGAATTGTCTTTGGTCCACGTTCCAGTTGGACCGGTGGTTTTGCCGACGAGCTCATCAACGGTTCCGCCTACCTGGTGGATGGTGGTCGTGGTGTTTGCAACAGCGCCTATGTCGACAATGTCATTCAGGCGATCAAGCTTGCCATTGAAGTGCCCGAGGCGTCTGGGCGAACCTATCTGATCGGAGACCGGGAGGAGATCAGTTGGGCAGATCTTTGCCGACCGATCGCCGAGGCGCTGGGGTTCGACCTGACCGCGATTTCGGCATCGGCGCCATTGTCATTTGCTCCGAGCTGGAAACAAAGGCTGAAGGAAAGCCAAGGATATCGGCGGCTTGTCCGAAGCCTGCCAAGACCTGTTCGCAGCGGACTGAAGGCAGGCTTTGCCGAGTGGCAGAAGGCAGGACAAAATGCGACCGGCACGATCATGGGCCCAGCGATCCTGGTATCGCAGGAGCGTGCGCTTTTGCACCAGTGCCGGACGAAACTTCCATGGCGCAAGGCTGAACATGAACTCGGATATCAGCCGGCTGTCAGCTTCGAGGAAGCATGTCGGCGTTCGGTCGGCTGGTTGACCTTTGCCGGCTACCCGACCTGTCGAAACGGAGTCGGCGAGAGATGACCACCAGCCCGGCTGCAGTCAGCGTTTCAGTTGTCATCACAACCTACAATCATGCGCGGTTCCTTGCCGAAGCCATCGACAGCGTCCGCAATCAGACCGTAAAGCCGGATGAGATCATCGTTGTGGACGATGGGTCGTCGGACAATCCCGAAAGTGTTGTTCGTCAATATGACGACGTCCGCTACATCCGCCAAAAAAACCAAGGTTTGGCCGCTGCACGTAACACGGGGATGACGGCAGCCTGCGGCGAATTCATTGCCTTCCTGGATGCCGACGACAGGCTGCGCCCGATGGCGCTCGCCACCAATCTTGCCTTGTTTCGCGACAATCCGAATTACGCGTTTGTCTACGGCGCCTTCCGCGACATCGACGAGACCGGTGCAATCAGGAATAATGTGCCGCTGAGGCCGGCGGGCCAGGACCCCTATGCGGGGTTCCTGACCGACAACCTGATTGGAATGCACGCGACGGTACTCTATCGCCGCAGGACATTGGAAGCTGCCGGCGGATTTGACCGGTCACTTCGGGCTTGCGAGGACTACGACGTTTACCTTCGGCTATCTCGGGCGAACAAGGTGGCCTGCACTCCGGAATGCCTGGCGGATTACCGTCGGCACGCAACGAATATGTCGAACAACAATCCGATGATGTTGCGCGCGGCGCTGAAGGTTCTTCGCCGGCAGCGGGACATCGCGCAGACCAATCCGGATTGGGCGGCCGCCCACCGTCAGGGTGTCGAAAAATGGAAGTGCTATTATACGGACATGCAATTGAGACAGGTCGCAACCGCGCTTCGGTTGCGTTCTTCACTCGCCGATCAACTCGGCAACACGATTGCCGTTTCGCTTGTAGCGCCATTGCAGACCGCCATGATGCTTCGGCGTCGCTTCAGGCGCTGGTCAAGTCGGCACCGCTCGATTGTCTGGTTCGGTGATCTCCAGCGCACAGCACCCTTCAGCTCCGAGTTCGGTTTTGATCGCGGCAGGCCAGTCGACCGCCGCTATATCGAGACATTCCTCGCCTCCTGTTCGTCGAACATATCCGGAAGGGTTCTGGAAATCGGCGACAATGCCTATACGATACGTTTTGGAGGCAGCCGGGTTACCACAAGTGAAGTTCTGAACCGTTATGACGGCCACCCGTCGACCACCTTCGTGGGCGATCTGGCGAAAGGCGACGGTCTGCCGTCCGAAGCCTTTGACTGCATCGTGCTCACCCAGACCCTGCACCTCCTTTTCGATATGCCTGCTGCGGTTGCAACCCTGTGGCGGATATTGAAGCCGGGGGGTGTGCTCCTGGTCACAGTGCCCTGGGTCAGTCCGATTGACCGGGGAGAATGGGGCGACAGTTGGTTCTGGTCGATAACGCCTGCCGCGCTGCGCCGGCTTCTGTCGGACAGGTTCGGAGCCAAGAACGTCGAAGTCAGCCACTACGGAAACCCGTATTCGGCTACGGGCTTTCTCTACGGCTTGGCAGAACATGAGCTGGATTCGGCCATGCTCGACGTGCATGACCCCAATTGTCCGGTGATAGCCGCCGCGCGAGCTTTCAGGCGATGAGCGGCGCCATCGCGATGCGTCAAACTGCCAGCAAATTCCTGCAGTGGAGCCGATTAATTGCCCATTTCAATCGGCCAGTGGTGTTGATGTACCACCGCATCAGAGAACCGCTCGTCGACCCTTGGGAACTTTCAGTCTCGCCGCAAAATTTTGCGCGCCAGATCGAAATCCTGGGAGAGACGCGCGATATCGTTCCTCTGCAATGGCTGGTGCAACGGCTTTGCGACGGACGGCCGCCGAGAAATGCCGCGGCAATCACCTTCGACGACGGCTATGCGGATGTCCTTCAAAATGCGGTGCCGATCATGCGACGGATGAACTGTCTTGCCACCGTCTTCGTCACCACGACTGCGATTACCGATCCGGCGGTATTCTGGTGGGATATTCTATCTCGCATCATTTTGGAGACGACTGCCCTCCCGGACAGTCTGGCAATCGAATTCGCAGGCCGAAACTATGATTGGCGGGTAACGGGGGACGCTATGCACGCGCAATCCGGCAACGCGGTCAACCGCACGAGGCTCCATTTCGACTTGCACGCACTGCTGAAGCCGTTGCAGGTGCAGGAACGCGAGAAGGCGCTGGAGCGGCTGGCAAGATGGGCCCGAACCGACGCCGGTCCCCGAAAGAGCGATCGCGCCATGACGCATCAGGAGTTGCGCCAGCTCACCGACACCGATGGCGTTTCGATCGGCGCTCACACCTGCACGCATCCATCTTTGCCGCTGCTGAAACAGGACGATCTTGAACGCGAGATCTCTGGCAGCCGCAAACAATGCGAGGAGATTACAGGACGGCGGGTGGTGGGATTTGCGTACCCCTTTGGAGACTTTGATGACAGCACCGCCAATGCGGTAAGATCTGCTGGCATGGACTATGCGGTAACCACCCTGCCGCGCGAAGTTGGGTCCAAAGTCGACCCTTTCCGATTGCCGCGCCTCATGGTTGCTGATTGGGGAGAGGTTGATTTCCGGCGTAGGGTACTGTGCCATGGCTGACAATGCACCCGGACAGCCGCGCGTCACGGCAATCATCGTCGTGTTCAACGGCGAGAGATACCTCCGGGAAGCGGCTGACAGCATTATAGGCCAAAGCCTGACCGACTGGGAACTTCTCGTTGTCGACGACGGTTCGACCGACCAGTCAGCCGTCATCATACGCGACTATGAGCAGCGCCTGCCGGGCAAGGTGCGGCTATTGTCTCATCACGACAACCGCAATCATGGTATCAGTGCCTCGCGCAACCGTGGGCTGGCGGAGGCGCGCGGCACCTATGTCGCGTTTCTCGACGCAGACGATACATGGCTGCCCGAAAAGCTTTCCGAACAAGTCTCCATTATGGAAAGCGATCCGGCGCTAGGCATGATCTATGGCCGGACTCTGATCTGGCATAGCTGGCAAGAGGCTGCCGACCGCGCGGACTTTTACTACCCGCTCGGCGTCGAACCAGACGCCCGATACGAGCCGCCCCTGCTGTTTGAGCTGCTGCTTCAGAACGAGGTCCAGACACCGACAACTTGCAATGCCCTGATGCGTGCAAGCTTATTCGAAACGCTTGGGGCGTTCGAGAACAGCTTTCGCTTGATGTTCGAGGACCAGACGTTCTTTGCCAAGGCGCTCGCATTCGCGCCCGCGTATGTGTCCGGCCGGGCCTGGGCAAAATACCGCCAGCATTCTGAAAGTTGCTCTGTTGCTTGCGCAGAGGCAGGCACCGAGGGGGCCGCGCGTATCACGTTTCTCAAATGGCTAAATCGCACGATGGCGGATAGGGGCGCCTCTTTCCGCATTCGTGCAGCAATCTGGAAAGCGCTTGCGCGCGAGACCCGCAAGGTGAGCGAGCGAAGTATCAAGAGATGGCTTCGGCAATGGCTTCCCTGCCGCGAGTGACGATCATAACCCCCTTCCTCAATGCGGAGGCATTTCTGGGCGAAGCGATCTCTAGCGTCCAAGCCCAGACAGTTGCGGACTGGGAACTTTTGCTGGTCGACGATGGCTCGACGGATGACAGTGTAAGGATCGCCAATGACGTTGTAGCAACCGATCCTCGGATCAAGGTATTGAACAGGCCTCCCGGATCCAAGCGTGGCGCGGCGGCAGCGAGGAATGCCGGAATAGCGGCCGGCAGCGGAGATATGCTCGCCTTCCTGGATGCAGACGATCTGTACGAACCGCGGATGCTCGAGACGGTCCTGGCCGCTGCTGATGCCAACCCGGAAGCCGCAATGATCTTCGGGCCAACCAGATGGTGGTATCCAGACGGTGAGCGCCCCGACTGGATCGAGCCGACGGACGGGCTCGCCGGACGTTTGCATCAACCCCCGCACCTATTGAGCCGACTCCTGCTGATGCAGGACGGCCACGTCCCCTGTACCTGTTCCGTGTTGGTGCGCCGGAGTGCCATCGAACTTGTCGCCGGCTTTGAGGAACAGTTCCGACTCTACGAGGACCAGGTGCTGTGGGTTAAGCTGCTTTTGCGCTACCCGGCCTATGTCACACCAATCTGTCTTTCAAGTTACCGGCAGCACTCCGGCTCGGTGTCGGCGGATGCGGCCAAGCGTGGCCTTTATGACGGCATGGGCTCGCATCCGGCCCGCGCACCCTTTCTCGACTGGCTCGCCGAATACGTTGTCAAAAGCGGCATAAGGAACCCGAAGCTCGATCGCGCAATTCGCCTCGCGCGATCGCCTTACACCCGCGAGCCGACCCTTCGAAACAAGGCCGATCGGTTGTCATTGAAAGCCGCAATGCGGCTCGCACGGCTTCGTCATCGCTTTGCACGAAAACTTGCTCGCCTCTACCGGTTGATGAACGGGACCGCAAGCAGATCGTGACCGCCAAGTGGTGAGTGCGTCAGCGATCGCCCCGAGGCTCATTCATCCACGACGAAGCATGGTGAAAGCTCCCCGGACAACCCTGCTTCTCCACGACTTGGCCATGCTCGGCGTCTCTACATCGTTCCGTTCGGCTGGCAAATCGCCGACTGGCTGAAGGCCGGCCCTGAACGCTTCCATTTGCTGGGGCAATTGACGGGAGCGGAACGAGGCCTCGACCTGGTCAGAAGCCAAGCTGTTCAACAGCCGCTCGCGGGTTTGAAGCAGGAGATTCTCGGTGCCCGACGCGCACGCTCGGGCCAACCGCCTTGCCTCGGGGCTCAAGGCGAAATCCAGCGCCTGCGCTAATTGCCGCTCGTCGATCTGGTCCAGCGTGAGCACGCTTGGCCACCCTACCCGTGTGCATTGCTTGGTGATCTTGCCACTGCCCGGCACCGTATCGATTGCAAGTGCGGGCACCCCGTTCTTCAGGGCAAGGACGAGGCCGTGCAGGCGCGTCGTAATAAGGACGTCTACCCGCGCGATCAGCGCTTCGACTTCTCCGGGGGTGCGCAGACCACCCTCATTGACATCGAGACGCGTGTCGATGCCAACGACAGCGAGTTCGCGAACTGCGATCAGTTTCGCGATCGCCGCGTTGGCGCGAGCGACTTCGGCGCCCGGATGCTCCTCGACGAAGCAGACGCCGACGACCGGAGGGAGTTCCTGCCGCGCGGCGAAGACTATATCCGGATTGGTTCCAGCTGAACTGTCACGCTCGATCAGCAGATCGAACGGGTTCCATTCATCCAACGGGAGGTCCATCGACAAGTTCAGCCCGATAAGCCGGCATCTCGCGAAATGCCCGAGAAATTCCGCTTCAAATTCGCCGCGGCCAAACGGACCGCAAACGAAGATCACGTGGGAATAGTCGCCAGGATCGACCAGTCGCCAGTTCAAGCCCCCGGCAAAGGGCGGATCGGTCGCCAGATTGTAGGCGATGGATCGTTCGTCGAGCCATCGGCAAAGAACGTCGCGCGACAACAGGTCACCGGCCGTTGCATGCCCGCGTGCGAAACTGAACCAGCCGGCCACCAGTATCTTCATCGATATCCCGGTCTACGCTCCCCTGGTCCAGTGGTGGGGCATCGTCATGCTACCGTACCCTGGTTCTGCATTGACCAGTCGCCCGCCGAGGACGCCCGACTGCACATCGAAAGTCGCCGCACCCTCGACGTGATCCTCAAGCACACCCTCCCGCGATGTCAGCGCGGCATTGATGCGATAGCGGCCGGGACGCAGCAGGAAGGATTGGAACTCGCAGACAAAACTGTCGCCGACGAGCTCGCCGTCAGAATGCTCGGCTGAGTCGAATGAGGTTACGGCAACACCGAACTCGTCGTAGATTGTGAAAGAACAATCGACCAGCGACTGGTCGCCAGCGGCACGAAAGCGAAACCAAGCGCGCTGGCCGGAGGTCAAGGCGCCCGCATCGCCTTCGATCTCGATCGCAGTCAAACGAACCTGCCCGCGACCGGAGCGGACCGCGCGGATGGCGAGATCCTCTACGGCCTGGTCCGTGATCATCCCAAGGTAAGTTTCGATCACTTTTGCAGTGGGGCCGTCTGCCTTGATCGTGCCGTCGCCGATAAGGATCGCCCGGTTGCAGAGTTTCTGGACCACGGACAACTGGTGGCTGACGAAGACGACCGTGCGGCCAGTCCGCGCGATCTGCCCCACCTTGCCGATGCACTTCTTCTGGAATGCCGCATCGCCGACCGCCAACACCTCGTCTACGACAAGGATGTCGGGCTCGACATGCGCCGCCACGGCAAAGGCGAGCCGCAAGTACATGCCGCTGGAATAGCGCTTCACAGGCGTGTCGAGAAACTGCTCCACGCCGGAGAAGTCCACGATTTCGTGGAGTTTGGCGGCAATCTCGGCGCGCCGCATGCCGAGTATCGCTCCGTTAAGATAGATGTTCTCGCGGCCGGTCAACTCCGCATGGAACCCCGTGCCGACTTCCAGCAAAGCTCCCAGCCGTCCGCGTATTGTGACGCGACCGGAAGTCGGCTCCACAATCCGGGCCAGTATCTTGAGGATGGTGCTCTTTCCCGCGCCGTTGGGTCCGATCACGGCAAGGACTTCGCCTGCGCGCACCTCGAAGGAGACGTCCCTCAAGGCCCAGAACCGTTCGTCTCCACCGTTGCGCCGGGCCAAATCGGGCCTCCAGCGAAGGCCTCGCCTCGCGCCGCTGGCCAGCGCGTCCCGCAGGGTAGGGAAGCTGTCGTTCGCCACGCCCAGTCTATAGGCCTTGGAGATATTGGTGGCTTGAATCACTGTGTCGGTCATTGCTTAGATCAGATCCGGAAACGCGCGTTCGGACTTTGAGAAAATAGCCAGTCCGGCAACGAGAAGGGCCAGTGAGGAGAGGGTCGATATCGAGATCATTACCCAATCGGCGGGCGTGCCCAGCACGCTCCAGCGCACGGCTTCGACTATCCCGACCATAGGGTTCAGGCTGTAGAGCGGCCGCCAGAATTGGGGCACGAGATTGCCCGGATAGACAACAGGGGTCATGAACAGAACGATCTGGAGGCTGAATGGCACGAGATACGCCACATCGCGAAAGCGGACATTGATCGCAGATAGTGCCACTCCAAGCCCCGTCGCCGACGCTGCCATGACGAGCACGAACAATGGCAGGAAGAACACCTGCGGTGCCGGCCAGCTTCCAAATGCAAGCAGCGCGGCGAACAAAAGAGCGAGGCCGACTATCATATCAGTCAGGCACGTGGCCATAGCGGACATGGGGATGATCAGACGCGGGAAATAGACGCGGCTAACCAGTTCCTGGTTGCTGACAAGACTGACCGTCATGCTGCCAACCGCTCGCGAAAAAAAATTCCATGGCACGAGCCCACACAGTACAAACAGTGGGTATGGCGCGCCATTTGATGAGATGCCTACGAGTCGGCCAAAGAAGACGCTAAAGACCGACATGGCAACGAGCGGCTGCAACATTGCCCAAAGCACACCCAGATAAGTCTGGCGGTATTTAACCTTGAAATCGCGCCAGGCCAGGAAGAACACAACCTCCCGATATCGCCAAAGCTCGGAAGGGTCGATCAGCCGCCGCCTGCGGGACGGATCGATCACTGTCTCAACAGCTGCAGGTTGCAGGTCTGTCGGTACCAACACTGCGGTGGCGCGTCCTTCTTTCCTTGACGGCCCATAGACGCCTACTTTTGTGCGCAGTGCAATCAAGACTTTCGGCCCTGCAGTCACGCGTGCCGTAAGTCTTCCTCGCCACGCGGCCGATCAGCCCCGGCCCGCAGCGTCGACATCTTTGTCGGAACGTTTCTGAAACGCGATGTCTGCTGCGTGCGCGCATTCCCTGTTGTTTTGGTTGTCGACTGCTGCGGACAGCGCGATGGAGCCTGCCACCTTGGGGTGCCAGCGAACATCGCAGAGGCGCCAGAAACGGACTTTGCAGAGCAAATGTCGGATGTCGCCTTTGGGGCCGGAAGCTGACCGGCAGTTTTGAACTGTGGATCTTCAAGAGCCGACATTCAGGCCGGCTGGGGCATCGTCGTGACCTGACCCCTAATGGTCATTCCGGAGGCGAGATTGCAGGTCCGAATCGGATTGAGAAAACGGACGTTCGGCCATGCTATCTGCGCCGACCGTCGCGCCACCCCATTGGCGAGACGCCCGTGAGCCTCTTGATACCCCGACTGAAGGCCGCCTCCGCCACAGTCGAATATCGAATTAAACAAATGTTGACAAACGTATGCCTACGGTGAAGGTCGCCTTAGGACGAACATTGCAAGTCCTGGGAATATCCTTGGAGGAGTCCTATGACGTACTGACCCCATTTGCGGCGGAATGGGTGTCCACTACACGATTAAGCCTTGGTGGGGGGTCAACCGCGAAAATGTTGCGAGAACGAGGACCCCATCAATGGCTGCGATTGCTCTTCCTGGCGATTGGACCGGACAGTACAAAGGATCGGAGCTGAACCTCTCCAGTTTCAAGCTCTCCTTTTCCGACGAGTTCAACACAATGGATGTCGTGCCGAACAACGGCACCGGCAAGTGGTTCGCGCCTGTGCATGCCCCCTATGGGGCCGCCACGTTCATGTCGCCGGAGGGAGCAACGAACCCGTTCTCCGTCTCTGACGGGCAGCTGACCATTACCATGAAGCAGGTGGACGGCGGCTGGCAGTCGGGAACGATGCAAACGGTCAACAGCGCCGGCCAAGGTTTCGCGCAAGAGTACGGGTACTTCGAGATGCGCGCCGCCTTTGACGGCGGGGCGGGAGCCTGGCCGGCTTTCTGGATGCTGTCGCCCGATCAGACTGTGCCACGCGTCGAGGTCGACATCGTTGAAGCGTATGGCGGCGATCCCGATGGTCATCACCAGGCGGTGCATTTGAGCAATAAGGAAAGCCACGCTTCGAAAGGCAACTATACGGGCCTCGCCGGTTCGATGTTTGACGGGGCGTTTCACACCTACGGCGCGAGGATCACGACGGACTGGATCACTGTGTACTATGACGGCAAGGAGCTGAGTCGCTTTCCAATGAGCGAGTCCTTCCGCACGCCACTTTATATGCTGGTCTCGCTGGCCATGAATCCCAAAGAGGTCGAGCAGGCGTCCGGCACGTACAAGATGGTCGTCGACTACGTGCGCGCCTATGCCGCGCCGGACGTGATGGAGCAGCACCTGACCGGGACGGATGCGGCGGATGTCCTGAACGGCGGCAATTTTGATGACGTTCTGGACGGGGGAGCTGGTGCCGACAAAATGTCCGGCGGTCTCGGCAACGATACCTACCGCGTCGACAACGCATTCGACGTAGTCATTGAGTCTGCCGGCGCCGGCATCGATCTGGTCATCACCTCGATGACGTATTCGCTGTCCAGCCAGCAAATAGAGCAGCTCACGCTCACCGGCGTTGCCGACATCGACGCGATGGGTAACGAACTCGACAACGCGCTGGTCGGCAACGCCGGCAGGAACCTGCTCTCCGGTTTGTCTGGCGACGACGCCCTGCTGGGCGGCGCCGGAGCCGATCGGCTCGACGGCGGAGTCGGAATCGACAAGATGGAGGGCGGCGCCGGCAACGATACCTACTATGTTGACAATGCGCTCGACCGCGTGGTCGAGGGCGACGCGGCGGGCAGCGACCAGGTATTCAGCTCGATCACCTATTCACTGCCCAGCCATGTCGAAAATCTGACTCTCATGGACCTCGCCAACATCAACGCCCAAGGCAATTCTTCCGACAACGAGCTGACCGGAAACAATGGGAACAACCGGTTATTTGGCTATGATGGGGCGGACCGGCTCGATGGCGGGACCGGGGCCGACCTGTTGAATGGCGGTTCCGGCAACGATACCTATTATGTGGACAATGTACTGGACAACGTCGTCGACGAAGCGGGCCTCGACCAGATTTTCAGCTCGGTCACGTACTCACTGGCGGCCGACGGCCGGCTGGTAGAAAATCTGCGTCTGACCGGAAACGCCAACGTCGGAGCCACGGGAAATTCCCTCGACAACGTGCTCGACGGCAACGACAGCGACAATAAACTGGACGGCGGCCGAGGCAATGATACCGTGCTTGGGCGGGGTGGCAACGATGCACTAACGGGCGGCCTGGGTATTGACCAGCTTACTGGTGGCGCCGGCAACGATTCCTTCGTTTTCAGCGCGCCGCTCTCAGTGGCCAACCGCGACATTATCACGGATTTCAACCATACGGCCGATACATTCATGCTCCAGAATTCGGTAATGCAGGCGCTTGGAGCCACCGGAGCCCTCGACCCAGAGTACTTCTTCGCTGGAACCAGCGCCCACGACGCCGACGACCACATCATCTATAACAAGGTTACGGGTGAGTTGTCCTACGATTCCAACGGAATTGCAGCAGGTGGCGTGACACAGCTCGCGACGCTGACGAACTGGCCGACGCTGCTCGCCGACGATTTTTTCGTGATCTGATCCGGCGCCTACAGCGGTGCGGGTGAAAACGAGATCACGCGCACCGCTGTAGGCTTCTTGTTTGCGCATCGCTTTGTTCGAAAAGCCGGTGACCACTTTTTCGAGCGCTGCTCTAGAGTAGTCTCCTCCTTGCACCAGGATGTGGACGTAGCCGTCCGCCACCTTGGTTTCGTAAGTCTTCAGCCGCTCGGTGACCGGCGGCGAAAGCGGCGTGCCCGTTGGGATATGGAACAGTCCCTGATGCAGCGGGCATTCGATCGTCTGGCCATCGATGTAGCCCTCTGAAAGAAAGGCATGTGCGTGCGTGCAGACGCCGGCGGTCGCGTAAATCTGCCGCCGAGATTGAAGATGGCGATGCACGCTCCGCTGTGCTCTATGCGCGTCGCGTCACCGACGGGAAGGCTGTCAACGCGGATCGCCTGTATCCATTGCATGTCCTTTGTTGTCGTTTCCGCCGCCATTCATTCCTCGCAGTCATCACTTTGTTTCGTTTATTTTCGTTGCCTTTCCAAAAGCGGCCAATTCATTGTGAGAATGCCGGTATTGATGACTTTGATGGCGGTGCCGGGCGGGCCCGCTTGCCACGTGACGGCGGGAAGGTAATCGGCGTCTGGATTGCAGCTCCAGCGGGTCGCGGCATACAGAGCCAGCGCAAGCCAGGCGCCGAACAAACCTGCCATCACGCGAGCCGGCGCTTGCGGCACAGTCGCAGCCAAGGCTGTGAAACTCGATCCCCGTTCACAGAGGCGAGCGGCACTTTGGGACCCAAACCTGACCACTGCGTCAGGAGCCCGGCTGTTCAGCCACGAGACCCAGCGTGATCGCCGGCAAGGTCTGCTTTCAGGAACCTACGAAGTCGAGCTCTACGGCCGAGATTAGTGCGCGAAGCTGCCTCCACAGCTCAATGCCTCCCAACTTCTCATAAAGCCGAATCTACCGTTCCGCTTTATCCATAATCACCCGCAATTCGGGCTGAGGCGCGACCCAGAAAGTTCGAAAAGCTTCCAAGAACCCCAGACTAATTAGACACCCCAGGCGACGGTCCTTTTAAACGCAAAAAACCGCCCCGGTTAGACCGAGGCGGTAATTGATTTATGACAAAATTGGTTGCGGGGACAGGATTTGAACCTGTGACCTTCAGGTTATGAGCCTGACGAGCTACCGGGCTGCTCCACCCCGCGTCAACGATAGAGGTAAGCTTGAGCTTACCGATTTCAAGAGACCGCCAAATGAAAGGGCCGCTTGCGCGGCCCATGATCCCGTTTGGCGGGCCTTATGCATGTCGCCCAAAAGTGCCTGGCGGTTTTGGGACTACGACATGCATCACAATAATCGTAGGGAGAAGATTTCCATCCGGATCCGCTTGATCCGGATGTGAGATGAACGTGCGCTTGGCAGACCTGGCAGCGACCTACTCTCCCGCGTCTTGAGACGAAGTACCATCAGCGCTGGAGCGTTTCACGGCCGAGTTCGGAATGGGATCGGGTGCAGCCGCTCCGCCATAACCACCAGGTCGGCAAAACGCACGTTCAAATCGAGAAGCTGTTCAAGCGCGATCCAAAGGATCGTCGCAGCGCGATCCAAAGGATCGTCGCAGCGCGATCCGAGGATCGTCGCCTTTGTGCCTTGGTTGTTCTTTCGGTCTGGCGCCCTTCGAAGCGAAGCTTCGCAAGGTCGACCGGCCGTCGGCGCCGATGCGCCGCACCCACGTAGCGCCGCCCGAAGGGCGGAACAAGCGTGAGTGAGAACAAGATGGATATTAGGAATGAGAACGATCAAGCCGATCGAACTATTAGTACCGGTAAGCTTCAAGCGTTGCCGCTCTTCCACACCCGGCCTATCAACGTGGTCGTCTTCCACGGTTCTCAGGGAATACTCGTTTCAAGGTGGGTTTCCCGCTTAGATGCCTTCAGCGGTTATCCCGTCCGGATATAGCTACCCTGCAATGCGGCTGGCGCCACAACAGGTCCACCAGAGATCCGTCCATCCCGGTCCTCTCGTACTAGGGACAGATCCTTTCAATATTCCTACACCCACGGCAGATAGGGACCGAACTGTCTCACGACGTTCTGAACCCAACTCACGTACCGCTTTAAATGGCGAACAGCCATACCCTTGGGACCTGCTCCAGCCCCAGGATGCGATGAGTCGACATCGAGGTGCCAAACAACCCCGTCGATATGGACTCTTGGGGGTCATCAGCCTGTTATCCCCGGCGTACCTTTTATCCGTTGAGCGATGGCCCTTCCACGCGGGACCACCGGATCACTATGACCGACTTTCGTCTCTGCTCGACTTGTCAGTCTCGCAGTCAGGCAGGCTTATGCCATTGCACTCAGCGAACGATTTCCGACCGTTCTGAGCCCACCATCGCGCGCCTCCGTTACTCTTTAGGAGGCGACCGCCCCAGTCAAACTACCCACCATACATTGTCCCGGACCCGGATAACGGGCCGCGGTTAGACATCCATAGTAATAAGGGTGGTATTTCAAGGGTGGCTCCACCTGAGCTGGCGCCCAGGCTTCAAAGCCTACCACCTATCCTACACATGCCACTACGAATGCCAATGTAAAGCTATAGTAAAGGTGCACGGGGTCTTTCCGTCTAACCGCAGGAACCCCGCATCTTCACGGGGAATTCAATTTCACTGAGTCTATGCTGGAGACAGCGGGGAAGTCGTTACGCCATTCGTGCAGGTCGGAACTTACCCGACAAGGAATTTCGCTACCTTAGGACCGTTATAGTTACGGCCGCCGTTTACTGGGGCTTCGATTCAGAGCTTGCACCCCTCCTCTTAACCTTCCAGCACCGGGCAGGCGTCAGACCCTATACGTCGCCTTGCGGCTTCGCAGAGCCCTGTGTTTTTGATAAACAGTCGCTACCCCCTGGTCTGTGCCACCCTCCTCTGCTTGCGCAGAAAAGGGTCACGCTTCTTCCGAAGTTACGCGTGCAATTTGCCGAGTTCCTTCAGCATAGTTCTCTCAAGCGCCTTGGTATACTCTACCAGACCACCAGTGTCGGTTTCGGGTACGGTCTATAAGGAGGAGCTATTTCCTGGAACCACTCCGCTGCCCTTTCAATCCGATAAGATTGGACAACTTGTGTGATCCGTCACTACCTCCAGGCCCACGAATATTAACGTGGTTCCCATCGACTACGCGTTTCCGCCTCGTCTTAGGGGCCGGCTAACCCTGCTCAGATTAACTTTAAGCAGGAACCCTTGGTCTTTCGGCGGGGGAGTCTCTCACTCCCCTTACGTTACTCATGTCAGCATTCGCACTTCTGATACCTCCACCGCCCCTCACGGGTACGGCTTCATCAGCTTACAGAACGCTCCGCTACCGCTCGTGATTGCTCACGAACCCTAAGCTTCGGTGTATGGCTTTAGCCCCGTTACATTTTCGGCGCAAAGACCCTTATTTAGACCAGTGAGCTGTTACGCTTTCTTTAAATGATGGCTGCTTCTAAGCCAACATCCTGGTTGTTTTGGGATCCTCACATCCTTTCCCACTTAGCCATAACTTGGGGACCTTAGCTGTAGGTCAGGGTTGTTTCCCTTTTCACGACGGACGTTAGCACCCGCCGTGTGTCTGCCGACTAGTACTCCCAGGTATTCGGAGTTTGGTTAGGTTTGGTAATCCGGTGAGGACCCCTAGCCCATCCAGTGCTCTACCCCCTGGGGTATTCGGTCGACGCTCTACCTAAATAGATTTCGCGGAGAACCAGCTATTTCCGAGTTTGATTGGCCTTTCACCCCTAGCCACAAGTCATCCCGAACTATTGCAACAGTTATGGGTTCGGCCCTCCAGTAAGTGTTACCTTACCTTCAGCCTGCTCATGGCTAGATCACTCGGTTTCGGGTCTAATGCGACGAACTGAACGCCCTGTTCAGACTCGCTTTCGCTGCGCCTACACCTACCGGTTTAAGCTTGCTCGTCACACTAAGTCGCTGACCCATTATACAAAAGGTACGTGGTCACCCGCCCATCAAAGCGCTTGCGCTCTTGATGGCAAAATC
>NZ_RZOZ02000004.1:22542-30042 GCF_003999155.2 Mesorhizobium sp. M1D.F.Ca.ET.231.01.1.1 | reverse complement strand
GGGCCGCCGGTCTGAAGTTCTAGGACTGACGGTGACGGAATCCTGCACACCCGCACGCGCCGCTGTGCGAACGTGCAGAAACTCTGCCTGAAGTTCACCACCTTCCCAACATTGAATCGACAGGCATTCGCTGTTCGCGCTAGACATATGGCCGGGGTTGTCTGGGGCTATGTTTCGCGTTTTTTTATCCGCGTATTGCTGTTTATTGCATCGGCGCTGTTAGCCACAACGACGGCCCGCGCTGGCTTGCAATTCCAAGCAGGACAAACTGACTGGGGGTTGCATTACATCCCGGTGTCAGGCGATTTCGCCTACCAGGACGACCTGTCTATCTTTGAGAACCAGGTGCGATCCAATTCGGCGACCACAATCACATTCGCGTCTCCAGGCGGCAACATTCAGAAGGCAATGGAACTAGGCCGCCTCATACGCAGGCTAGGCATCAATACGATCCAGTTCAAGGCTGTCGAATGTGCCTCCGCATGCTCTCTTGCTTTCCTAGGCGGCGTCATCCGCTACGCTGACCCGGGCTCCATTGGAGTTCACAAGTCATCTTTCCAGGGCAACGTTCCTCTCACCACCCAGGAAGCTGTCTCCGCCGTCCAGCAGATTACCGCCGATGTCATGACCTACATGATTGAAATGGGCGTGGACCCGGCCCTCCTCCAGCTTTCGCTTCAATATGACAGCAACGACATCCGATATCTGTCGATGAGCGAGATGGTGAAGTACAAGGTTGTGACCTTCGTACCGGGCGCCGGCCAAAGTCAGGTGGCGAGCCAAGCACCATCCTCGACGCCAACACCTCAGCCGCAAGTCACCCCGCCCCCGACTGCTGCTCCGCCCCAGTCAGTTGCTCCGCCTCCTCCTGCTGCTCTGTCACTCGCAATTCCGCAGGCCCGCTCGGGTCGCATCGGCCATCCCAGGGGCTCCGCGCCCCTCAAGACCTCGCCAGAGGGAAAGTCGGCAAATGTGGCGGTGCTGAGGAACGGAAGTTGGGTGGCAATCCTTGGTAACAGCGGTCGCTGGTACCGAATCCAGGCCGGAAATCAAGTTGGCTACATGCACGACACCTGGGTTCACGTCGACCAATACGACAGCGGCCCATTCGGAAAGAGGCATATTCAGGTCAAGAGCTTCAACAACTATGCAGACGCCGAAGCATATGTGCGCTCCGCATCGATTCCTCTTTCTGCCTATCTTGCCACAAATGGCTGGTTCGCGATCACCTTGGAAAGCACGTATGACGAGCAAATGGCCAAGAGCTTAGTAAACGAGATGAAGGCCAGGGGCGCGATCCCCGACGACGCCTACGCGACCTTCGGCAACACCTACGTTCGCAAGGTGTGCTGCCAGTAACTCGGTCGAGGCCTAATCAGCCGCTATGCCTCGATGTCGAACCTTGCAGAAGTTCACCGAAGGGCAGTTGACCTGCTCCCCTGGAAAGTCCTCGCCTTGAGGTTAGCCTGTTCTCTGGAAGAGGAGACGGGCAATGAAACGATCCAGATTCACGGACGAACAGATCCTTGGGAGGATTGGCCTGGACGACCTTTATTTAGACTGTCGCCGATAGGAAAACGCCGCCTCCTCGATAGTGGGTTTAGCGATGTAGCGGTCTAATGACTCGAACGCCATATCCTAGGCGGGTGGTATGTTCAGGTTATGATGGAAGATGTTGTTGGGGTCATAGCGCGTTTTCAACTGCCGCAGCCTTGCGAGGTTTTGACCATAGGCGGCCAACGCTGCCGCGCCGGCGTCCTCGTCTGCCCCCAAATAATTTGCATAGCGACGCTTGCCAGCAAAGGGCTCGAGGGCATCGAAGCTGGCGCGCGCCCAAGCGGTGGTGCGATCCGCAGAGGCCTTGTCCATCCATTGGCCAAGCACGAGCGTGTTGAAGCCAATGTCACGGAGCGCGAAGGAGGTGGATTCTACCGGAACGCGCGACGCAGAGCCGTGGAAACCTTCCAGCAAGATCGAGCTTGTTGGAACCGGGCAGCGCTCATATGCGATCACGAGGGCCTCGACAGCATCGTCGTCAAGGCGCGGAAGGAACGTGGACTTCCAGTAGTTGAATGCGCCGGAAGGGAAGCCCGCGTCCAGCATTCCATTGAGGTCCACATAGGGTATCGGCCCTAACGCATCCACCGCTACGGTGCCAAAGCTCCGGATCTTGCGTCCAACGATCTCCGCATCTTCGGGTGAGCCGATATGACAGGAAACGATGGCAACGATCGGGGTGCCCGAGCCGTCTGGCGCGGTAGTTAAGGCGGCGACGAGCATAAGGTCGTCCGAGGCATTTTCAGCGAGGTCCCGGAACCCGCGGAGGACTTGTCTCGCCTCTCGGAATGGAAAGGCAACGATCCCTCCGAACACGACTGGGCCGACGGAATGCAGGCGGAACTCGAAGGAAGCGGCAACGCCGAAGTTGCCACCGCCGCCACGGAGCGCCCAGAAGAGATCGGGATTTGCGTCGGCGCTCGCCGTCACCACGGAACCGTCGGCGAGCACCAGATCGACGGAGATCAGATTGTCCAGCGCCATTCCGTATTTCGGCATAAGCCATCCAAGGCCGCCGCCGAGGGTAAGTCCAGCAACACCAGTACTTCCAATCACGCCTCCAGTGGTCGCAAGACCATGTAACTGGGTCTCTCTATTTAACTCCCTCCAAGTCACCCCGCCCTCGACTACGGCCGTACGGACGGCAGCATTCACGTGAACTCCTTTCATCAAGGAGAGGTCGATCATAAGGCCATTGTCGACCACCGCACGCCCAGCGACGTTGTGGCCGCCGCCGCGTATGCAAATCTCCAGACCGGTCGCTTGGGCGTAAAGGACAGCATCGACGATGTCGGCAATACCTCGACAACGGGCAATGACTGCGGGGCGTCGGTCGACGAGGCCATTGTGTATCCTCCTTACCTCATCAAAAGTAGGCGCGCCGGGCTGGAGAACTGATCCGAGAAAATTGCGAGCAAGTTCTGTTTGGACTTCCATGACGCTTCCCCTCCTGTCAGGCGACCGCACTGCCGCGGAAGCCACGGTGAAACCGGCGCAGAAAGCGAACGGTCCGAACGGTTCTACGTCGGAATTATTAGCCAAGGCCATCATGATCCCGGCGACGATCCGATGCAACAGCTGACGTTGCCGCTGGATCCTAGTGCCCGAACCGCGCGGGCCAGGTTCTTATGCGGCTTCAGCTGCAGGCTTGAATTTTCTCTTTATCTAAGCGCGCTCGCCAAAAACCTCAGCCTTCTTTGCCGCGCTCAATCTCGACAGTCCCCGTTGCTTCTACAGGTAAATCAAACGCTCCCTGAAGTTCGCGCGAACTTCGCTACGATTTCACTCGCAGTTCGACGCATCAGATCCAGAAGCGTCCAGCCGAAAGCATCACTCCAGCACTGCGCTTGGACTATCAACTCGAAGACAATCCGATACTCCATCCCTATCTGGCTTTCGCCTGTTTCGCGCGATGACGCGCCTCCAGCCGCGAAAGGACCGCGTCGGCGGGAACGCCTTTCGTTGGATCTCGCTGCAACTCAGCCAGATAGCAAAACGGCCCGCGGGAGGCGGGCCGTTTTTGGTATCTGGTTGCGGGGACAGGATTTGAACCTGTGACCTTCAGGTTATGAGCCTGACGAGCTACCGGGCTGCTCCACCCCGCGTCAACGATAGAGGTAAGCTTGAGCTTACCGATTTCAAGAGACCGCCAAATGAAAGGGCCGCTTGCGCGGCCCATGATCCCGTTTGGCGGGCCTTATGCATGTCGCCCAAAAGTGCCTGGCGGTTTTGGGACTACGACATGCATCACAATAATCGTAGGGAGAAGATTTCCATCCGGATCCGCTTGATCCGGATGTGAGATGAACGTGCGCTTGGCAGACCTGGCAGCGACCTACTCTCCCGCGTCTTGAGACGAAGTACCATCAGCGCTGGAGCGTTTCACGGCCGAGTTCGGAATGGGATCGGGTGCAGCCGCTCCGCCATAACCACCAGGTCGGCAAAACGCACGTTCAAATCGAGAAGCTGTTCAAGCGCGATCCAAAGGATCGTCGCAGCGCGATCCAAAGGATCGTCGCAGCGCGATCCGAGGATCGTCGCCTTTGTGCCTTGGTTGTTCTTTCGGTCTGGCGCCCTTCGAAGCGAAGCTTCGCAAGGTCGACCGGCCGTCGGCGCCGATGCGCCGCACCCACGTAGCGCCGCCCGAAGGGCGGAACAAGCGTGAGTGAGAACAAGATGGATATTAGGAATGAGAACGATCAAGCCGATCGAACTATTAGTACCGGTAAGCTTCAAGCGTTGCCGCTCTTCCACACCCGGCCTATCAACGTGGTCGTCTTCCACGGTTCTCAGGGAATACTCGTTTCAAGGTGGGTTTCCCGCTTAGATGCCTTCAGCGGTTATCCCGTCCGGATATAGCTACCCTGCAATGCGGCTGGCGCCACAACAGGTCCACCAGAGATCCGTCCATCCCGGTCCTCTCGTACTAGGGACAGATCCTTTCAATATTCCTACACCCACGGCAGATAGGGACCGAACTGTCTCACGACGTTCTGAACCCAACTCACGTACCGCTTTAAATGGCGAACAGCCATACCCTTGGGACCTGCTCCAGCCCCAGGATGCGATGAGTCGACATCGAGGTGCCAAACAACCCCGTCGATATGGACTCTTGGGGGTCATCAGCCTGTTATCCCCGGCGTACCTTTTATCCGTTGAGCGATGGCCCTTCCACGCGGGACCACCGGATCACTATGACCGACTTTCGTCTCTGCTCGACTTGTCAGTCTCGCAGTCAGGCAGGCTTATGCCATTGCACTCAGCGAACGATTTCCGACCGTTCTGAGCCCACCATCGCGCGCCTCCGTTACTCTTTAGGAGGCGACCGCCCCAGTCAAACTACCCACCATACATTGTCCCGGACCCGGATAACGGGCCGCGGTTAGACATCCATAGTAATAAGGGTGGTATTTCAAGGGTGGCTCCACCTGAGCTGGCGCCCAGGCTTCAAAGCCTACCACCTATCCTACACATGCCACTACGAATGCCAATGTAAAGCTATAGTAAAGGTGCACGGGGTCTTTCCGTCTAACCGCAGGAACCCCGCATCTTCACGGGGAATTCAATTTCACTGAGTCTATGCTGGAGACAGCGGGGAAGTCGTTACGCCATTCGTGCAGGTCGGAACTTACCCGACAAGGAATTTCGCTACCTTAGGACCGTTATAGTTACGGCCGCCGTTTACTGGGGCTTCGATTCAGAGCTTGCACCCCTCCTCTTAACCTTCCAGCACCGGGCAGGCGTCAGACCCTATACGTCGCCTTGCGGCTTCGCAGAGCCCTGTGTTTTTGATAAACAGTCGCTACCCCCTGGTCTGTGCCACCCTCCTCTGCTTGCGCAGAAAAGGGTCACGCTTCTTCCGAAGTTACGCGTGCAATTTGCCGAGTTCCTTCAGCATAGTTCTCTCAAGCGCCTTGGTATACTCTACCAGACCACCAGTGTCGGTTTCGGGTACGGTCTATAAGGAGGAGCTATTTCCTGGAACCACTCCGCTGCCCTTTCAATCCGATAAGATTGGACAACTTGTGTGATCCGTCACTACCTCCAGGCCCACGAATATTAACGTGGTTCCCATCGACTACGCGTTTCCGCCTCGTCTTAGGGGCCGGCTAACCCTGCTCAGATTAACTTTAAGCAGGAACCCTTGGTCTTTCGGCGGGGGAGTCTCTCACTCCCCTTACGTTACTCATGTCAGCATTCGCACTTCTGATACCTCCACCGCCCCTCACGGGTACGGCTTCATCAGCTTACAGAACGCTCCGCTACCGCTCGTGATTGCTCACGAACCCTAAGCTTCGGTGTATGGCTTTAGCCCCGTTACATTTTCGGCGCAAAGACCCTTATTTAGACCAGTGAGCTGTTACGCTTTCTTTAAATGATGGCTGCTTCTAAGCCAACATCCTGGTTGTTTTGGGATCCTCACATCCTTTCCCACTTAGCCATAACTTGGGGACCTTAGCTGTAGGTCAGGGTTGTTTCCCTTTTCACGACGGACGTTAGCACCCGCCGTGTGTCTGCCGACTAGTACTCCCAGGTATTCGGAGTTTGGTTAGGTTTGGTAATCCGGTGAGGACCCCTAGCCCATCCAGTGCTCTACCCCCTGGGGTATTCGGTCGACGCTCTACCTAAATAGATTTCGCGGAGAACCAGCTATTTCCGAGTTTGATTGGCCTTTCACCCCTAGCCACAAGTCATCCCGAACTATTGCAACAGTTATGGGTTCGGCCCTCCAGTAAGTGTTACCTTACCTTCAGCCTGCTCATGGCTAGATCACTCGGTTTCGGGTCTAATGC
Source organism: Mesorhizobium sp. M1D.F.Ca.ET.231.01.1.1 (assembly GCF_003999155.2). Lineage (NCBI taxonomy): Bacteria > Pseudomonadati > Pseudomonadota > Alphaproteobacteria > Hyphomicrobiales > Phyllobacteriaceae > Mesorhizobium > Mesorhizobium sp. M1D.F.Ca.ET.231.01.1.1. The sequence continues at coordinate 23,692 of NZ_RZOZ02000004.1, read as the reverse complement.
GACGAACTGAACGCCCTGTTCAGACTCGCTTTCGCTGCGCCTACACCTACCGGTTTAAGCTTGCTCGTCACACTAAGTCGCTGACCCATTATACAAAAGGTACGTGGTCACCCGCCCATCAAAGCGCTTGCGCTCTTGATGGCAAAATCAAAAGTTCTTCAAATCGTCAAGCGATTTGAAGGACGGGCTCCCACTGTTTGTAGGCAATCGGTTTCAGGTACTCTTTCACTCCCCTTGTCGGGGTGCTTTTCACCTTTCCCTCACGGTACTAGTTCGCTATCGGTCATGCACGAGTACTTAGGCTTGGAAGGTGGTCCTCCCAATTTCAGACAGGATTTCACGTGTCCCGCCTTACTCAAGGACGATTGATCGCATTACGCGTACGGGGCTGTCACCCGCTATGGCCCTACTTTCCAGAAGGTTCCGCTTGTCTCTCAATCGCCACTGGCCTGGTCCGGGTTCGCTCGCCACTACTTCCGGAGTCTCGGTTGATGTCCTTTCCTACGGGTACTTAGATGTTTCAGTTCCCCGCGTTCGCCACTTTATCCCTATGTATTCAGGATAAGTTACCTATTAGCGATACTTGGAAACCACAGCAGCAGATCGCTCTGCAGCTCTGATTTTCCAAGTACCTTAGGTGGGTTTCCCCATTCGGAGATCTACGGATCAAAGGGTATTCGCACCTCCCCGTAGCTTATCGCAGCGTATCACGTCCTTCATCGCCTGTGCATGCCAAGGCATCCACCAATTGCCCTTAAGACACTTGATCGTTCTCATTGCCAATATCCATCGCGCGATTTCGAAGAAATCGTCGCTTCAGCCACCCCCTTGCGAGGTTAGCCAAGCGCGATCTCGCAGAGATCGTCGCACTTGAGCGACAATCCCTTGCGGGATTGCGCTTCAATGGAATTGGCACAAAAAGACCAGCTTCTCGAGATCGGTTCGAGGGCGCGGTTAGGCAAACCCATCATATGCAAGGGATTGAGCGTCCCTTGCGACAAATCATGACCCTTGCGGAGCATGAAGTTCGAACAAATCTTCTCTTTACGATGTCAAACAGAACAGGCGGAGAGCTTTGGCTCGCCGCAAACTCATTTTCGAATGACTTTTCTCTCATCTCTACTCGACACCAACACGCAATCCGCAAAGG
>NZ_RZOZ02000004.1:0-19943 GCF_003999155.2 Mesorhizobium sp. M1D.F.Ca.ET.231.01.1.1 | reverse complement strand
CTTTTGGCTTCGGGGCCGTCCGAGTGTCGCTCACGCGGCTCTCTTGAATTTCGCAGAGGGCAGATCTAGAAGCGAACTTCTCTACCGCCAGCGGCGTGCCGCCCTCGTTCGTGGGGCGTATATAGTCGGGGGTTACTCGAACCGTCAACACCGATTTCGAACTTTTTTGAATTTTTTGCGACAAATTTTTCGGCGGCTATTTTTTCAAAGCCGACTGCCCTCGCGGCAGCCCCATGTCTGCCCACAACGAGCCCTATTGCCGCCGCATTGAGATTCGACATCGGAGCATACCAAGGGAGGCGCGCGCGTATGCGTGAGAGCCTTCACAACAGACGACAAGAGCACCGTTTTGTAGAGACGTGTGAGTGGGGATAACCGCCCGGCCTTGCCGCTTCGTTTGACTTCAACGGCCGCGACAGGCAAATGTCATGGCCGCAACGAACAACGACAAGCCGTTTCGTCCCGGGGAAGAAGCAGCCTTTCTGGATGCCAGACACGGAAGATGTCATAGCCGAACTCGGCAACGAGCCGCCGCTGATCGCGGACGGCCGCAGCGGTCCGCCTGACCGCCGCGAGGTCTCGGCGCGTTGGCTCTCGGGCACTTTCCTGACCGGCGTGACCTCGAGCGTGCTGATGGGCGTGGCCTTGTTCGCAGCGCTTGACGGGCGCCAGCAACTGGCGACGCCGCCGGAAATCGCCGAGCTCATCAACCTTGCCAGCGGCGGCGACGATTCCGGAGAGCAGGCCAAGACGACCAGGCTGGTCGCGCCGCGCCAGATCGCCAGGGCCAAGGACCGCCGGCGCATGGAAGTGTCGATGGTCACCAAGGTCGGCGACCGCGACGTTATCCACACCATGCCGTTCGTGCAGATCAAGATGGCGCTTGCGGCCGGCCACACCACCAGCCGCGCCTACCCGCCATTCGACCCTTTGCAGGTCTTCGGCGACGACGGCGACGACAATGCCCAGCCGGCCACCGCCACCGCGGCCGCCGGCCAGATCTACGGCGCCAAGGTCGAAAGCGAGATGAGCCTGAAGACGGTCGATTTCCCGATCGAGACGGCATCCTTCGACGAAAAGAGCGACCTCTCCGCCGACGAGGTGGAAAAGGTGGTGCGCGAAGCCGGCAACGGCTTGAGCGACGGCGCCGTCCAGGTTGCGGCGCTTCACTATGTCGATCCGCAGCGATTCGGCGACGCCTTCGCCGAGTCGATGGCCGGCTCCTACGACGTCAAGATCACGCCGGAGAACGTCTCGGTGACGCCGCGCGCCACGCTGGACGACCAGGCGCCGGCCTTTGCCGAGGAAATCATCCCTTTCACCAGCGACACCGACATAGCCGAGGCCTTCGCCGATTCGGGCTATACCGGCGACGACGCCACCGGCATGGCGGAAGCGATCGGCAAGCTCTTGAACGCCACGGCGCTCAAGGCCGGAACGGTGCTGCGCGTCGGCCTCGAGGTGCGCGGCGATATCGCCAAGGTGGTCCGCACCAGCGTCTATGACCGCACCACCCACATCGTCACCATCGCGCTCGACGATCGCGGACAGTTCGTGCCGGCGCAGGAGCCGGAGCCCAATCCCGAATTGCTGACGGCCTTCGATGATTCGCAGCCGGTGGTGGTGCGCGGCAACCTGCCCAACGTCTATGACGGCATCTACCGCACCGCCTACTCCTACGGCATGTCGAAAGCGATGACCCAGAAGCTGATCAAGCTTCTTGCCTCCGACGTCGATTTCCAGTCGCGGCTTTCGCCTTCCGACCGCCTCGAGGTCCTGTTCTCGCAGCCCGACGGCGACGACCAGACCTCCGACAACTCCGAGCTTCTCTACGTTTCGGCCAATTTCGGCGGCCAGACGCGCAATTTCTACCGCTTCCAGATGCAGGACGGCGGCACCGACTATTTCGACGAAAACGGGTCGAGCGCCAAGCAATTCCTGTTGCGCAACCCGCTGCCCAACGGCCGCTTCACCTCGGGCTTCGGCGCGCGGCGGCATCCGATTCTCGGTTATGTGCGCATGCATACCGGCACCGACTGGGCCGCGCCGATCGGATCGCCGATCATCGCCGCCGGCAACGGCGTGGTGGAGAAGGCCGGCTGGGCCGGCGGCTACGGCAAGCAGATCATCATCCGCCACGCCAATGGCTACGAGACCTCCTACAATCACCAGAGCGCTTTCGCCAAAGGCATCGAGCCCGGGGTCCATGTCCGCCAGGGCCAGGTGATCGGCTATCTCGGCCAGACCGGCCTGTCGACCGGACCGCATCTTCACTACGAGTTGATCGTCAATGGCACCAAGGTCGATTCGATGCGCGTCCGCCTGCCGGTCGGCAAGGTGCTGAAGGGCGACGATCTCGTCGCTTTCAAGAAAGAGCGCGAGCGGATCGACGACCTGCTCAAGCAGGAAGACGGCAATTCGCTGAAGGTCGCCAGCGCCAAGACCGATTCGCAGCTTCCCAATTAATCGCGTCGTTCGCCTCGCCGCGGCCAGGGGGACGCCTGCCCAGGCACGGTGAACCAGGCGACGAGCGACGACAGCAGGCAAAGCAGCGTCGTGACGGCGGCGACCGCGGCAAAAGCCGAATCGCTTGCCGCAATCCGCAACGCATCGAGATCGGCCGCGAGCCCGGACGTCGGCGGCTCGCCGAAACCGGGGATGCCGGCAGGATTGCCGGTCGACCGCGCGTAGACGAAAGCCGCGAGCGAGCCCATGGCCGCCACCGCGATCAGGCCGCCGACGCGCGACACGGCATTGTTGATGCCGGACGCCGCGCCCGTGTCCTTGTCTTCGACGGAAGTCATGACCGCCGTCGACAGCGGCGACACCACAAGCGCCATGCCAAGCCCCATCAAGGCCATCAGCGGAAAGGTCCCGGTCCAGAAATTATGGATGCCGGCGTGAGAGAGCAGGGTGAGCCCGGCAAAAGCTATGGCGACGACGAAGCTGCCGGCGGCGATAGGCAGGCGCGGGCCGATCTTGTCGGACCACTGGCCGACCGGCCCCGACAGCAGCGCGATCAATGCCGAAAGCGGCAGGAAGATGAAACCGACCTCGGCCGAGCTCAACCCCCAGCCCGCGATCAGGACCATCGGCAGGTAGAAGAGATTCGCCGAAAGCGCGAAGTAGAGGAAGAAGGTCGCTAGATTGGCGCCGGCGAAGGCGCCGATGCGAAACAGGCCAAGATCGATCATCGGCTCGCGCTGCCAGCGCTCGTAGAAGATGAAGAGGAAAAGCAGGACGACGCCGGCGACGATCGCCGGCCCGGCCATCATCCCGCTTCCCTCGGCGTTCATCGCCGTCAATCCATAGGCCAGCGATCCGAAGGCCAGCGTGGCGAGCGCGGCGCCGCCAAGGTCGAGGCTGCGCTGTTCGGTCGGCTGGTCGGCCGGGATCTTGAAGAGCAGCAGATAGATCGAAACCAGTCCGAGCGGCAGATTGACGGCAAAGATCGCGCGCCAGACGCCGTTGCCGAAGGTCGACAGCACAAAACCACCCAGCACCGGCCCGAGCGCCGTCGTCAGCGCCGAAGCGGCCGCCCAGATACCGATCGCCCGGCCACGCTCCTTCTTTGGATAGGCCTTGGCGATGATGGCCAGGCTGCCCGGCACCATGATGGCGGCGCCGATGCCCTGAATGGCGCGGAACGCGATCAGCACGGCCGGATTGGGCGCCAGCGCGCAGGCGAGCGAGGCCGCGATGAAGAGCGCGATGCCGGTCACGAATGCGCGCCTGGGGCCGAATCGGTCGCCGGCCGCGCCCCCTGCCAGAATCAGCGCCGAAAGCGTCAGCGCGTAGGCGTTGGAGATCCACTGCGCCTCCGCCAGGCCGGCGCCGAGATTGACGCGCAGCGCCGGCATGGCGATCGCCAGAACCGAACCGTCGATGAAGCCGAGCGCCGAGGCGAGGATCGCCGCCACCAGCACGAACTTGCGCTGCGTCTGCGGGCAGAACGTGCCGTTCGCGCGCGGCGCGGTCGAAATCGAATCGACGGTGGCTTCGTACAGTGACTGCATGAAAGCCTGCTTAGCTCTCCGGCGCATTCGTCACAACGAGCCAGAGGGTTGCTGTTTCTGAAACCAGATTGAACTGGCCGCATGGCCAGCGGAGCGGCATTCACGATGCAAACGAACCGCTGCGTGCTAGGTTCCGGCCCGTCGTCCGAACTTGCGCGCAAAAAGGGGGAAACCATGAAGCGGCCGCTCGAACCGTCAGCCGAAGGGCGCGGGCGCATCGTCGGCATAACCGACGGCGTCTTTGCCATCGCGCTGACCTTGATCGTGCTGGAGATCAGGGTGCCGGCGCATGAAGCGGTGCATTCGGAAGGCGAGCTGCTCGCGGCTGTCCTGGCACTCGCGCCGCGTTTCCTGACCTATGCGCTCAGCTTCCTGACGCTGACCATCTTCTGGTTCGGCCAGCAGGCGCAGCATAGCCTGATCGCGAAGTCGGACCGGCGGCTTGCGACGCTCAACCTCTGCTTTCTCGCCTTCATCGCGCTGCTGCCGTTCTCCACCGACCTGCTGGCCGACTTCCTCGAATTCCGGGTCGCGGTGCTCGTCTACTGGCTGAACCTTCTGATGCTCGGCATCACGCTGTTGGCGAGCTGGTGGTATGCCGAAAGGAATGGCATGCTGGTGGAGGATGTCGATGCGCAAACGAAACGCACCGTCTATCAGCGCATCGTCAAGGCGCAGATCCTGTGGGCGATCGGGGCATTGCTTTGCCTCATCACTCCGCTGCTGAGCATCGCCTTCATTTTGCTGGTGCAGCTGATCTATGCCGCCGCACTGCGCGGCTCATTGCTGCGTAAATTCATCGGTTGAGGTCCCGCCGACATCGGCGATTGATGGTCCGCCGACGAATTCCACTGTGACGCCCGGCGAGACCAGCTTGGCGAGTTCGCGAGCGTCCCAATTGGTCAGCCGCACGCAGCCATGGCTTTCGGTCTTGCCGATCTTGGAGGGGTCGGGCGTTCCGTGGATGCCGTAGGTCGGCTTGTCCAGCGCGATCCAGACCGAGCCGACCGGGCCGTTCGGCCCCGGCGGGATGGTCAGGATCCTGTCGTTCTGACCCTGCCTGAAATTGATGTTGGGATTGTAGGTGTAGTTCGGGTCGAGCGCGATGCGCGATACGGCGTGGATGCCGGTGGGCGACGGCGTGTCGGCCGAGCCGATGGTGGCCGGATAGGCGGCGACCAGCTTGCCGCTTGCGTCATAGGCGAAGACTTCCTTCTTCTCCTTGTCGGCGATGATGCGGGCGACCGGCGTCGACACCAGCGTGCCGAAATTGGCGACCTTGATGATGGTGCCGGGACGGTTGAAGTCGAGCCCCTTGTTGATCGACTTCAGATAGCCTTCGTCCATGTGGAAGCGCTCGGCGAGCGCCTCGGTGACGGAGGTGTAGCCCATGCGGTCGAGCTTGGCCTTTTGGCTGTAATCTTCCGGGATCGAGGCGACATAGGGCCCGGCCGCATCCTCCGGCGTGATCGTGTAGGAGGCGAACGCGTCGCCGCCAGACTGGGCGAGCGCCGTCTTGATGCCGACCGCATCGGTCGATTTCAGATTGCTGCCGGTGATCTGGTTATAGGCGGCCAAGGCCTTGTCGACATTGGAACCGAAGCGGCCGTCGATGACGCCCGGCGAAGCGCCGGCGCGGTCGAGCAGCACCTGGAGGTCGGCCACGTCCTGGCGCACGCCGAGCGACAGCGACGGATCGACGGTCGCCTTGCCGCCCGTATCCGGCGGCAGCGCGGACTCCGGAGTGGTCTGCAGCACTTCCCCCTGACCTGGCTGCGCCGGATCGATCGACGCCTCGTCCAGTGGCTGGCGCTGGATCGCGTCCGACTTCGGCGCCTCAGGATAGGTGGTGGCAAAGCCCTCGTCATTCGGCGCCGGCGGATAGGCGTCGACGGAATTGTCGTTATTGGGGTCGTTCTCGTCGACCGGCGGCGGAATGACCCTGCCCTCTTCTTCCAGCTGCCTGCGGCGGAAGCGGGCCATGTCGTCGGGATTGTCGAGATAGTAGCGGTCGTCGTCCTCGAGCGGCGCCCGCCCAAGCTCCTGCATCCGCTGCTGGCGGCGCAGGGCCCGGCGGTCGAGCCTCGTCCCCGGCGGCTGGATGGCGATGACCTTGCCGGTGTCGGCATCGACAAGAACCCGGTTGCCCCTGGCATCGTAATAGATGTCGATATTGCCGTCCTGGGCGAGCACGAGCGCGCCGTGTTGAGCGGGCCGGGCGGACTTCTGCACATCATCGCCGCTCGGTGCCGCGAGCGCACCGGAAGACACCAGCCCGGCCGCGAGTGCCGAAAGGGAAAAGATGGTGCGCAGCATGTGGGTCAGGCTCTCCGGTCGGCTCGGTCTTGGCAGGCGACAATTTCGCCAGCAAACCAGTTACCAAGGTTAAGGTTCCAACATGAACCGGGCATGAAGATGGCGGATTTCCGGCGTTTCACCATGATCCCGAACCGAATGTCAGCCCAGCCCTAGTTCGCTGCGCGCCAGTTTCGTCAGCTTCAGCACGACCAGGCGGTGGCTTTCGCGCAGATAGTCCTTCAGCGCCGCATCATCCATGCTCTGGCTTGTCTGGCGCTGGATCCACTTCATGCCGCGCGAGGCGAGATAGGGCGCGGGCCGGCAGCCCGGCTGTTCCTTCAGCACGTCGAAGGCCATGTCGGAACATTTGAAGCTGACGAAGACCTGGCCCTCCCGGTTATGACCGCCGATCGCGAACACCTTGCCGCCGACCTTCCACACATGGGCACCGCCCCACTGCACGACATGCGTTGCGGCGGGAAGCGAGGCGCAAAAGCCGTTGTAGTCCTCGAGCTTCAACGAATCGCCCTCTTCCCGATAACCGAGATCGGTATCGGTTTTGCAGCAAGGCCCTGGCGAAATGCAAGAGCGCGCCGCACCGGCCGGGTGCGACGCGCTCCAGGTATTTGTTTCACGCAATTCCGGACGGAAAACCGGCAGGCAGTTTCCTCGGATTGCTCCGCTCCGGCTCGAATCAGGCGGCGGCTTCGGCCGCCACCACGGTCGGCTTCGAGCGGAAGTTCAGGCGATCGGAGCCGGCGGTGACCTTGACGGTCGAGCCGTCGAGGATCTCGCCGAGCAGGATCTTCTCCGCCAGCGGGTCCTGCAGTTCCTTCTGCATCACCCGCTTCAGCGGCCTGGCGCCATAGGCCGGGTCGTAGCCCTTGGACGCCAGCCACTCGATCGCGTCGTGATCGAGCGAGAGCGTGATCTTGCGATCGACAAGCAGGTTCTCCAGCCGCTTGAGCTGGATCTCGACGATGCGGTCCATATCCTGGCGGCGCAGCCGGTGGAACAGGATCACTTCGTCGACGCGGTTGAGGAACTCCGGACGGAACGAGGCTCTCACCACGCCCATCACCTCGTCGCGCACGGCATCCACGTCCTGATCGTCGCGGAGATTGACCAGATATTCGGCACCGAGGTTCGACGTCATGATGATCAGCGTGTTGCGGAAGTCGACCGTGCGGCCCTGACCGTCGGTCAGCCGGCCGTCGTCGAGCACCTGCAGCAGCACGTTGAACACGTCCGGATGCGCCTTCTCGATCTCGTCGAACAGCACGACCTGATAGGGCCGGCGCCGCACCGCCTCGGTCAACGCGCCACCCTCCTCATAACCGACATAGCCGGGGGGCGCGCCGATCAGCCGGGCGACGGAGTGCTTCTCCATGAACTCCGACATGTCGATGCGCACCAGGGCGTTCTCGTCGTCGAACAGAAAGGCGGCGAGCGCCTTGGTGAGCTCCGTCTTGCCAACGCCGGTGGGGCCGAGGAACATGAACGAGCCGATCGGCCGGTTCGGATCCTGCAGACCCGCGCGGGCCCGCCGCACGGCCTTGGAGACCGCCTGCACCGCCTCGCCCTGGCCAACGACGCGCTTGCCGATCTCGTCTTCCATGCGCAACAGTTTCTCGCGTTGGCCCTCCAGCATCTTGTCGACAGGAATGCCGGTCCAGCGCGACACGACATGGGCGACGTGGTCGGGCGTGACCACCTCTTCCACCATGCCGGCCTTGCCGTCCTGGGCCTCGGCTTCCTTGAGCTTCTTCTCCAGTTCCGGGATCTTGCCATAGGCAAGCTCGCCGGCGCGCTGGAACTCGCCCTTGCGCTGGGCGATCGCCAGCTCGTTGCGCATCTCGTCGAGCTGCTTCTTCAGGTCGGCCGCAAGGCCAAGCTTTTGCTTCTCGGCCTGCCACTTGGCCGTCAGCTCGGTCGACTGCTCTTCAAGGTCGGCCAGCTCCTTCTCCAGCTTTGCCAGCCGATCCTTCGAGGCGTCGTCCTTCTCGACCTTCAGCGCCTCGCGCTCGATCTTAAGCTGCATGATACGGCGGTCGATCTCGTCCAGCGCCTCGGGCTTGGAATCGACCTGCATCCTCAGCCGCGACGCGGCCTCGTCGACCAGGTCGATCGCCTTGTCCGGCAGGAAGCGGTCGGCGATGTAGCGGTTGGACAGCGTCGCGGCCGAGACCAGCGCCGAATCGGAGATACGCACCTTGTGGTGCTGCTCGTATTTCTCCTTCAGGCCGCGCAGGATGGAGACGGTGTCCTCGACCGTCGGCTCGTCGACGAAGACGGGCTGGAAGCGGCGGGCAAGTGCGGCGTCCTTCTCGACATGCTTGCGGTATTCGTCGAGCGTGGTCGCGCCGACGCAGTGCAGCTCGCCACGCGCCAGAGCCGGCTTCAGAAGGTTCGATGCGTCCATCGCCCCGTCGGCCTTGCCCGCGCCGACCAGCGTGTGCATCTCGTCGATGAACAGGATGATGTTGCCGTTGGCCGAGGTGACCTCGTTGAGCACGGCCTTCAGCCGCTCCTCGAACTCGCCGCGATACTTGGCGCCGGCAATCAGCGCGCCCATGTCGAGCGCCATCAACTGCTTGTCCTTCAACGATTCCGGCACGTCGCCATTGACGATACGCAGCGCCAGGCCTTCGGCGATCGCCGTCTTGCCGACGCCGGGCTCGCCGATCAGCACGGGATTGTTCTTGGTGCGCCGCGACAGCACCTGGATGGTGCGGCGGATCTCGTCGTCACGGCCGATGACCGGATCGAGCTTGCCGGCGCGGGCGTCGGCGGTGAGATCCCGCGCGTATTTCTTCAACGCGTCGTAGCCCTGCTCGGCATTGGCCGAATCGGCGGTGCGGCCCTTGCGGACGTCGTTGATGACCTGGTTCAGCGCCTGCGCGGTGACGCCGGCCTTGGCCAGGATATCGGCGGTCTTGGCCGACTTCTCCATGGCGAGCGCCTGCAGCAGCCGCTCGACGGTGACGAAGCTGTCGCCGGCCTTCTTGGCCAGTTCCTCGGCGGTCGAGAACACCTTGGCGAGCGGCTGGGCGAGGTAGAGCTGGCCGTTGCCGCCTTCGACCTTGGGCATGGCCTCGAGCGCCGCCTCGACGCCGAGCTTGATGTCGCGGACGCGGCCGCCGGCGCGCTCGATCAAGGACGCGGCAAGGCCCTCGTCGTCGTCGACGAGCACCTTGAGCATATGTTCGGGAGTGAATTGCTGGTGGTTGCGCGAGAGCGCCATGGTCTGCGCGGACTGGATGAAACCGCGCACGCGCTCCGAGTATTTCTCAAGATTCATATCTGTCTCCTTCCATCACCGGCCCGCTTTGCGGCACCGGATCCGATTGCGGTGACGGACCCGCTCATTCGAGCCGGGCCCTGTTCAGCCGAGATATGGTGTATGGGCCCGGGTCTCTCAAGACGCCTTGATATCGGTCAACGCACAATATTCTAATGCATGTCGCCCAAAAGTGCGTCGCGGTTTGGGGGAGCGACAGGCATCAAAACAAGGACGCGGAAAAACGAAAACGGCGGAGATTTCTCTCCGCCGTCGAATGCCTGAAAAAGAACCCGGATCAGTTGCCGGGGATCAGTTATTTGCGTCGGCGACCGCCGGTTCGCCGGTACCGCCCGCCGGCTCGTTGGCGACGCTCTCGCTCGGCGCTGCACTCGCCGGCTCATTGGCAGTGACGACCGCGTCGTTGCGGTTCTCCGCGGCGCCGCCGTCATCGGCGGGGCTGTCCGCCCGGCCGGCATTGCCCTCATCGCTATTGCCCTGCCCGGCGCTGTAGCCCTGCTCGGCACTGCCGCGACCGCGACGTGGACGCCTCTGCCGGCGCCCGCCGCCATTGTCGGTCGCGGCTTCATTGCGCTCGGCCTGAGCGGCGAGGCCCGCCGGCGAGAAACTGTCGAACATCGGAGCCTGCTCTTCGGATACGAGCCCGGCTTCTGCGGACGCCTCAGGCTGCGCCTGTACCTCGCTGCGGCGATTCTGATCCAACTGTTGGCCGCCATGTTCGCCGCGCTGACCCTCGCCGCGCTGGCCCTCGCCGCGCTGGCCATTCTGGCCGTACTGGCCATAGCCGCCGTTGCGGCGGTCGCGGTGCCTGTCGCGGCCGTTGTCGCGCCGGTTGTTGTCGCGGCCGTTTTCCTGGTTGAAGCCGAGCTCGGCTGGCGTGCCTTCGATCACCGGCTGCGGCCCGGAACCGTTCGGCCCAGCCTGCGCCTCCCCGGCATTGCTGTTGCCGACGGTATCGAACTCGTCGCGATCCTCATCGATGTCGTCATCGAAATCGTCGCGGTTCTGCTGGGCGTTCTGGATCGGCATCTGCGCCTGCGCGGCGGCAATGATGCGATTGTAGTGTTCGGCGTGCTGGAGATAGTTCTCCGCCATCACCCGGTCGCCGGAGCTTTGCGCGTCACGGGCAAGTGCGGCGTATTTTTCGGCGATCTGCTGAGCCGATCCCCGGATTTTCACGTCCGGACCGTTGCTCTCGTAGTTGCGCGTCAGGGGATTGGGCCCCTTGCGGTTGTTGTTGCCACCGCCGCCATTATTATTGCGACCGCGCATGCGCCTGTTCTGCTGTTGTGGCCTCATTCGACTCTCTTCATGTGAATTTTTCTAAAACTCTTCGCGAACGGCGGCGCTCATGCAGCCAACCGTTTCGTTTTTTCACCGGCGTTCGCCCGCATCGATTGCGTTGGCGCCACGTGCCATCCTGTTCCGGTTACATCACTTGCCGGACGATTCCCGCACGAAGCATGGGCGTCGTTTGCGCAAGGAGGCAGCTATTTCCAAGGAAAACCGAATCGCTAAGAGCACTGCCTGCTTCGTCTCATCCGGTCAAGCCGGAACCTAACTGCATTCCCTAATGTTGCCAAGCGTTTTTTCGCACTGCATCAGGGGTTTCAACGCTCGAATACCAGAACCCTGTCGTTTCCACCGAAATCGCGCCGCGCCTCCGCCAGCCTGTAGCCGGTTGCCGCGAAGATCGCGGTGACCTCGCCTTGCTGCGTGTGGCCGATCTCGACCGCTACCTTGCCATGCGCTTCCAGAAACCCTTCCGCCTCTCCGGCGATGATCCTGTAGGGAACCAGACCATCCACGCCGCCATCGAGGGCCCGGCGTGGGTCGAAATCGCGGACCTCGTCCTGCAGATTTCCAATGTCTCGACTGGGTATATAGGGAGGGTTCGCGGCAATTACATGGTACCGGCCCGAAACTTTTTCAAACCAGTTGGAATGCAAGGCTTTGAAGCGCCCGCCGAGCCCCAGATCCTCGGCGTTTTTCGCGGCGGTCGCCAGCGCGCCAGCCGAAATGTCGACGCCGGTCGCGGTCGCGGCCGGCACGGCGCTGAGCAGCGCCAGCGCTATGGCGCCGGTTCCGGTGCCGAGATCGAGGATACGGCATTGGCCGAGCCTTTCGGCCGTTGCCCTGGCGAAGGGCAGGACCGCGTCGACCAGCGTCTCGGTGTCCGGGCGCGGCTCCAGCGTGTCCGGCGACAGCGACAGCCGCAGCCCGTAGAATTCGCGATAGCCGAGGATGCGATGCACCGGCTCGCCTGCGACGCGACGTCTCAGGGCCGCCTCGATCGTGGTTAAAGCCCCTGCATCGACCGGCTGACCGGGCTCGGTGATGGCCCGGGCGCGGGTCGTGCCGGAAAAATGCTCGACGATCAGCCTCGAATCGAGCGCCGGATCGGCGATGCCGGCGGCGGCGAGCCGCTCCCTCGCCACGCGCAGCAGCGGCCCGAGCGCGGCGGGCAGAGGATCAGCCATCAATGCCCATGTCGGCAAGCAGCTTCGACTGATGGTCGGCGATCAGCGCGTCGATCACCTCGTCGAGCTCGCCCATCATCACCCGGTCGAGCTTGTACAGCGTGAGGTTGATGCGGTGGTCGGTGAGCCGTCCCTGCGGGAAATTATAGGTGCGGATGCGTTCCGACCGGTCGCCGGAGCCGACCTGCAATTTTCGCGACGACGACCGCTCCTCATCCGCCCGGCTGCGCTCAAGGTCATAGAGCCGCGCGCGCAAAATCTGCATGGCGCGCGCCCGGTTCTGGTGTTGCGACTTCTCCGCCTGCACCACCATGATGCCGGTCGGCAGATGGGTGATGCGCACCGCCGAGTCCGTGGTGTTGACATGCTGGCCGCCGGAGCCGGAGGCGCGCATCGTGTCGATGCGGATGTCTTCAGCGCGGATCTCGATGTCGACCTCCTCGGCCTCGGGCAGCACGGCGACGGTGGCCGCCGAGGTATGAATGCGCCCGCCGGCCTCCGTCTCCGGCACGCGCTGCACGCGGTGCACGCCCGATTCGAACTTCAGATGCGCGAAAACGCCCTTGCCCGACACCGAGGCGATGATTTCCTTGTAGCCGCCGACTTCGCCTTCGCTGGCCGAGACGACCTCGAAACGCCAGCCGCGCGAGGCGGCATAGCGCTCATACATGCGAAACAGATCGCCGGCGAACAAAGCCGCCTCGTCGCCGCCGGTGCCGGCGCGGATTTCGAGGATGGCGTTCCTGTCGTCGGCGGCATCCTTGGGCAGAAGCAGGATCTGGATGTCCTTCTGCAGCGCCTCTATGTGCTCCTCGACCTGCGGCAGGTCCGCCTCGGCCAGCGCCCGCATGTCGGCGTCGGTTGCCTTGTCGGCGAGCATCGCTTCGAGGTCGGCCTGCTCCCGCTCGGCGGCGCGCAACGCCCGGATCTTGCCCACCATCTCCTGGATATCGGCATATTCCGAAGCCATCTTGACGTAGGCATCGGCGGCGGGACCGGCCGACATCTGCGCTTCGAGCATGTCGAAACGCTTGACGACTTGATCCATACGGTCGCGGGGCAGATTGATCATGGCAGGATGCTATAGCGGAATGGAGCGATCGTCGGCAAAGGCCTGCAGCAACGCGCGCATCGGCGTTCCTTGCGCCGGCGCCATCAGATTGTCCTTGAAGAAGGCTTCCAGCTCCTGCAACGGCAGCTCGGTCAGCATCGCCTTGACCGGGCCGATCGAGGCCGGCGACATCGAGATCGAGCGGAAGCCGAGGCCGATCAGCGCCATCGCCGAGATCGGCTTGCCGGCCAGCTCGCCGCAAAGCGTCACAGGTGTGTGGTTGCGCGCGCCGGCATCGGCGATCTGCTTCAGCACGCGCAGGAACGGCGCCGACAGCGTGTCGAAACGGTCGGCAAGCTGCGTGTTGCCGCGGTCGACGGCCATGATGAACTGGAAAAGGTCGTTGGAGCCGACCGAAACGAAATCGACCGCCTTCATCAGTTCGTCGAGCTGGAACAAGAGCGACGGCACCTCCAGCATCGCCCCGAGCTTGAGGCTCGTCGGCAGATGATGCGCAAAGCGTGACAGGTGCCGGACTTCGCGGTCGATGATCTCGCGCGCCTGCGCGATCTCCGAGAGCTCGGTCACCATCGGCAGCATCAGCTTCAGCTCGCGCCCGCCGCAGGCCTTGAGCAGCGCCCGGATCTGGGTCCTGAGCAGGCCGGGGCGGTCGAGGGTGAGCCGGATCGCCCGCCAGCCGAGCGCCGGGTTCTCCTCCTGTAGCGCGCCCTTGAAATAGGGCAGCACCTTGTCGCCGCCGATGTCGATGGTGCGGAAGGTGACCGGCTTGCCGCGCGCGGCGTCGAGCACGTCGCGGTAGAGCCGCTCCTGCGCCTCGGCGCGCGGGAAGGTCGAGGCGACCATGAACTGCAATTCGGTGCGGAACAGGCCGATGCCGGCCGCCCCCGATTCCGAAAGCTGCGGCAGGTCGACGGCCAGCCCGGCATTCATCAGGAGATCGACTGCAACGCCGTCCTTGGTCAGCGACGGCTTCTTGCGCAGTTCCCGGTAGACCTCCTGCCGCCGCGCCCGGAAACGGACTTTTTCGGCGTAGGCTGCCTCAAGATCGGACTGCGGCCGCAGATGGATGATGCCTTCCTCGCCGTCGACGATGATGGCGTCGCCGTTTTCCGACATCGAAACGGCGCCCTTGACCTGTCCGGCGACCGGAATGCCCATGGCGCGCGCGACGATGACGACATGGCTGGTCGCCGCGCCATCCTCCAGCACCAGGCCGCGCAGCTTGCCCCTCGGATAGTCGAGCAGTTCGGCGGCGCCCATCGAGCGGGCGACGATGATGGCGTCCTTGGGCAGCGAGGCCGCGACGTCCTCCGGTCCGCGGCCCATCAGCTGGCGCAAGAGCCGGTTGGCGAGATCGTCGAAATCGCTCATGCGCTCGCGCAGATAAGGGTCGGTCATGTGCAGCATGCGCGCGCGCATGTCGCTCTGCACCTTTTCCACCGCCGCTTCCGCCGTCAGGCCGTTGCGGATCGCCTCTTCCAGCCGGCGCACCCAGCCGCGGTCGTTGGCGAACATCCGGTAGGCTTCGAGCACCTCGCGATGCTCGCCCTCGAAGGCGACGTCGCGGCGCTCCAGCATGTCGTCGATCGACAGCCTCAGCGAACCGAGCGAGCGGTCGAGACGGCGCACCTCCTCCTCGCTGTCCTCGTTGAACAGGTTGGTGACGACGATGCGCGGCTCGTGCAGCACGACATGGCCGAGCCCGACGCCGTCGTTGAAGGAAAGGCCGGTGAAGCTTGCCGGACGGCGCAGGTCCAGTTCCAGCCCCGGCCGGGTGAGGCGGGCGAGATCGCCGGTGGCGATCATCTCGGCGATCACCATCGCCGTCGTCTCCAGCGCCTCAATCTCGTCTTCGCGGTACTGCCGCATCGTCTTGTTCTGCACGACCAGGACGCCGAGCGTGCGCCCCGCCCGCAGCACCGGAACGCCGAGGAAGGAATGGTAGATCTCTTCGCCGGTCTCCGGCAGATACTGGAAGGCCGGGTGTTCCTGCGCGTTGGAGAGATTGAGCGGCCGCGCGCTGGCGGCGATCGTGCCGACCAGGCCCTGGCCGAGCCTCAGTTGCGCGAGGTGGACGGCCTTGGGGTTCAGACCTTCGGTGGCGTAGAGCTCGAGCACCGAATCGGCGCGCAGCACATAGAGCGAGCACACCTCGGCGACCATGTTGGAGGCGATGTCGCGCACGATGCGGTCGAGCCGCTCCTGCGGCTCCAGCGGCTCCTGCATGAGCTCGCGGAGCCGTTTCAGCAGAACGCGCGGGCCACCGGCCATGTCACGCATCGCGGCTTCTTCTCCAATGGGCACGTTGCCCGCCGCAGTTTCTCCCGCGGCCGGCGCTCACGCAACAACTGACTCAGTTCTTGCTATTGCTTATCGAGCCCGTACACGGAATGCAAAGTACGAACTGCAAGTTCCGTATAGGGACCGTCGATCAATATCGAGATTTTGATCTCGGACGTGGTGATCGCCCGGATATTGATCGCCTTGTCGGCCAGCGCCTTGAACGCGGTGGCGGCCACGCCGGCATGGCTTCGCATGCCGATGCCGATGACCGAGACCTTCGACATGCCGGCTTCCGATTGCACGACGTCGTAACCGACATCCGCCTTCAGCCGCTCGAGCACGGCCAGCGCCTTGTCGACGTCGCCCGACGGCACCGTGAAGGTCATGTCGGTGAACTTGCCGTCCTCGGAGATGTTCTGGACGATCATGTCGACATTGATGTTGGCCTCGGCCAGCGGGCCGAAGATGCCGGCGGCAACGCCTGGGCGGTCGCCGACGCGGCGCAGCGAAATCTGCGCTTCGTCCTTGGCGTAGGCAATTCCGGTGACGACCTGCTGTTCCACGATCTCTTCCTCGTCGCAAATAAGCGTTCCGGGCGGATTGAGCAAATCCCCCATTCCGGGCGCGTCGGGATCGTCGAAGGACGACCGCACAAAGGTACGCACCCTGTGCACCATGGCAAGCTCGACCGACCGCACCTGCAGCACCTTGGCGCCGAGCGAGGCCATCTCGAGCATTTCCTCGAAGGAAATCTTGGCCAGCCGCCGCGCCTTCGGCTCGATGCGCGGGTCGGTCGTGTAGACGCCGTCGACGTCGGTATAGATGTCGCAGCGGTCGGCCTTGACCGCCGCCGCGATCGCCACCGCGCTGGTGTCGGAGCCGCCGCGGCCGAGCGTTGCGATGCGGTTGTCCGGACCGATGCCCTGGAAACCGGCAATGACCGCCACCTGGCCCTCGCCGAAGCGCTTGACCAGGAAGGCGCCGTCGATGTCGAGGATGCGCGCCGCCCCATGGGCGTTGTCGGTCTTGATCGGGATCTGCCAGCCCTGCCAGGAGCGGGCATGCACGCCCATATTCTGCAGGGCGATCGCCAACAGGCCGGCAGTAACCTGCTCGCCGGAAGCGACGACGGCGTCATATTCGCGCGCGTCGTGCATCGGCGAGGCCTCGCGCGTCCAGGCGACCAGCTCGTTGGTCTTGCCGGCCATGGCCGAAACCACCACGGCGACCTCGTGGCCGGCATCGACCTCGCGTTTGACATGGCGCGCCACATTGCGGATGCGGGCGATGTCGGCGACCGAGGTTCCGCCGAATTTCATCACGATGCGCGCCATGGGAGCGAGATGCCTTTGACTGAAGCCGGCCCAGGGCCGGAAACGGAAAGATGCGCCCGGCAAGGCCGAGCCGCGGAAATGCGCGGCCTCCTTAGCCAAAACAGCAAAGCTTCGCAAGCGATGGCGGGATAACAGGGCTCCAGGCGGTGCGCGGTCTCCTGACAGATTCCTGCGACCTTCATGCGATAAGGTCGGGGAAGACCATGGAGGAATCGATGACCGAGACGCTGGAGATCGTCAGCTTCCGCCTGAAGCCGGAGGCTGCAGGTGATTTTGTCGCCCAAAATGGCGTCGTCACCGGCTGGCTCGCGCGCCAGCCCGGCTTTCTCAGCCGCCATCTCGGCACGCGCGAGGATGGAAGCTGGATCGATGTCGTGCGCTGGCAAAGCCTCGAACGGGCCCAGTCGGCGGCGCAGCGGATCATGGCCGAGATCGGCGATTGCGAGGCGATGCGGGCGATCGAGCCGGCCAGCGTGGCCATGAGTCATGCGGCGGTCGCGCTGTCGCGTTGACCAGGATTGCCGCCCGGGAAGCACAGCGCATTCTTGGCAGCAGCCAAAAAACCTGCCTTGACATTCCTTCCACCACGCCCGACTTCCTAGCGTTCCCCGAGTTCCTGGCGTTCGAGGAGACCCGCCCATGCCTGAGCCCCGCCGATCGACCATCGATGCCGGAGAAGTCGAGCGCTTTTCCGCCCTTGCCGCCGAATGGTGGAACCCGAACGGCAAGTTCCGGCCGCTGCACAAGTTCAACCCTGTGCGCCTTGCCTATATCCGCGACCAGGTGGCGGCGCGCTTCGGTCGCGATCCGCGCGCGGCGAGGCCGTTCGAGGGCCTACGCTTCCTCGACATCGGCTGCGGCGGCGGGCTTTTGTGCGAGCCGATGGCGCGGCTTGGCGCCGAGGTGGTCGGCGCCGACGCCTCGGCCACCAACATCGAGGTCGCCAAGCTGCATGCGGCGGAGGCCGGCGTCAGCGTCGACTATCGCGCCACCACGGCCGAAGCACTGGCCGACGCCGGGGAGACCTTCGACGTCATCCTCAACATGGAGGTGGTCGAGCATGTCGCCGATGTCGATCTGTTCGTCGCCAAATGCAGTGAGATGGTCCGGCCTGGCGGCATCATGTTCGTGGCCACCATCAACCGCACGCTGAAGGCGCTTGGCCTTGCCATCATCGGCGCCGAATATGTGCTGCGCTGGCTGCCGCGCGGCACCCACCAGTTCGGCAAGCTGGTGCGGCCCGACGAACTGGCGAAGGCGCTCGGCGCGGCGGGGCTCAAGATCATCGACCGCACCGGCGTCATCTATCATCCGCTGGCCGACCGCTGGCAGAAGTCCAAGGACATGGACGTCAACTACATGGTGCTGGCCGAGAAGGCTTCGGTCTGACTGGCCAACATTGCGGTTTTGGACTTAGAGCGCGTCGCGTAGAAGCGGATTCAGGCGACGCACTTTAAGTCTTTGTTTTTATGCATGTCGTTATCCCAAAGCCGCTGCACACTTCCGGGGCGACATGCATTAGGCCGCCTGGCTTTGCAGCTTCGTGCTTGGCTGGCTCTGCGCCTTGGTGGTGATGAACACGCCGGCGGTGATGATGGCGGCACCTAGCCAGGTCAAAAGCTGATAGTGCTCGCCGAGGAAGATCGTGCCGGCAAAGAGCCCGACGGCCGCCGCCACATAGCCGATCTGGCTGAGATAGACCGGGCCGCCGACCGCCTGCAGCCGGAAGAAGAAAGCAAACATCGCCGAAGCCGACGCCACTTGTCCGGCGACCACCAGCGGCACGGCGCCGAGCGGGGCGAACGCCTGCCAGCCGAACAGCGCCAGGATGCCGAGGAGAAGCAAGGTGGCCGATGCCAGATGACTGCCGACGGCGAGTTCGATCGGGCCCGTATCCTTGGGCCAGTCGACCGTGCGGTAGATGTTGCCGGCGGCGAGGCTGACCGGGATAAGCAGGCCCATCGCCACCCAGAAATAATCGGCGGGCTGGCCGGCCTCGCCCCGAGTGAGCGCGACCATGACCGCGCCGACGAAACCGACGGCGATGCCGACGACGCCGGTGAGGTTGGGCTGACGCACGCCGAGCAGGATCGAGAACACGAGCGTGACGACCGGCGACAGCGTGAACATGATGCCGGTGTAGCCGGCGCCTAGATGCGGAATGGCCGAGAACATCAAGAGATTGGGAAAGGCATAGGACACCGCCGCCGTGACAAAGAAATAGCGCAGCTTGTGCGCCGTCAGCCGGATGCGCTGGCCAAGCAGCAGAAGCGCGATCAGCAGCACGCCGCCGGCGCCGAGCGAGATAACGAAGGCCCAGACCATGGCCGGCACGCCGGCAGCGGTCGCAAGCTTGCCGAAGGGCAGCGTCATGCCCAGCAGTCCGCCGGTGACGATCAGAAGCCCAGCGGCTGAATCCCAGAGAAATTTCATCGGATGATCCCGTCGTTCAAGCGCGGCACTTGGCCTGCATCTCTTCTCGAGTTAAGATAGCGAAAAGATTCTTAATGTCAAGATACTTTGGGGTGAGGCACATGGACCGTGCAGCGAGAGCGATCGAGCAATGGCGGAGAGAGCGGCCCGACCTGGACGTTTCGCCGATGGGCGTGATCGGACGGTTGAACGAAGCTGCCTCGCTGATCTCGCGCGAACGGCTGGCGCCGCTGTTTGCGCGCTTCGGATTGCAGCAAGGCGAGTTCGACGTGTTGGCGACCTTGCGCCGGTCGGGCGCGCCGTACGCGCTCACGCCGACCGAGCTTTACGAGGCGACGATGGTCACCTCCGGCGCCATGACCGCCCGCCTCGACCGGCTGGAGAAGGCCGGCCTGATCCGGCGCGCGCCGCACCCAAGCGACCGGCGCGGGGTTGTCGTGGAACTCACGGCGAAAGGCCTCGCGCTCGTCGACGAAGCGCTTGCCGCCCATGTCGCCAACGAACACCAGATCCTCGCCGGATTGACAGGCCAGGACCGGGATATGCTGGCAAGATTGCTGGAAAAGCTGATCGGAAGCTTGAGCTAGGTGTTTGATCCCGGCATTTGATGGTGCATTGTTTTCCCAAGAATGGAAGGATGCACTATGGGCCAGGTTCTTCACGGCAGCGCCACAACGACAGAGGCGATCCGTCGAACAATACAGAATAGTCAAGAGAGCCTGAGAA
>NZ_RZOZ02000049.1:0-567 GCF_003999155.2 Mesorhizobium sp. M1D.F.Ca.ET.231.01.1.1 | reverse complement strand
GCGCGAAGCGGAACGTCGGTGACGAGCTCGATCGAAATCTACAATTGCCTCGCTATCCATGTGGCAATGCCTTATGGACAACAATGCAAAATCCCAAATTCACTCAGCCCGTGAGCGTTCGGGCTGGCACCCAAGACCTCGAGACAGTCATCACCGACGTCTATGAATGCTCGTCATTTCTGCTTCGGAAGTGGCCGGGCAAGCGTGGGCCGTCGCATCGCGCCGCGCTCCAGGCTTGCCACGACGCCAGCGCGAACAAAAAGCCCATATCGAGCGTTCGGCGGGCGTTCGCCTTGGCGGCGCGGGAGGCTGGTATTCTGGTCGGGCAGTAACGGACCGGTTTGCCGAGCAATAAGGTTACCGGGCCAAAGGACATGAAAAGAACGACCGTCTTCGTCAGGTCGTTGGCAGACAGGTCAAAGGACGTCCCCATGTCACACTCGTCACGGGCATTCTACACAAGTTCGAACGGCGACCGCTGGCTGGTCGTCAAGGTCGGCGAACGCGACGAGATTTTCGTAAGGCATGAGCCAAACCGGGCCTCGGGCGGTCAACCTTCGGTGGTTG
>NZ_RZOZ02000048.1:0-581 GCF_003999155.2 Mesorhizobium sp. M1D.F.Ca.ET.231.01.1.1 | reverse complement strand
AAAGTTCTGCGGGCTGAACCTCTCGACACAGCAGTCAGGCCAATATCGGGGCCAGACCCGCCTTTCCAAATTCGGCAATGCTCGGCTGCGCCGCACCCTGTGGATCGCCGGACAAGTCGCCATCCGCCAGCGGGAGAATGGCTTCCGTCATAAGTTCGAACGCTACATTGCGCGGGATCGCGACAATCCCGATCTACGCCGCAAGGCAATGACCGCTATTACCGCCAAGATGGCCCGCGTCGTGCACGCTGTCGTCAAAGGTGGTTCCGACTACCGGCCCTTCGTTGAAGGGCGGGTGCCAGGTGGAAGAACCTCTGTCAGCTAGGGCCGTGAGGGCATCGATTCGATGACCCTGTAGATAATGTTCGGGTCTTCCGCCTGGATCAGAAGCTCGTGTTGAGGACGGTGAGGACCCGCCTTCGTGCGGACCCTGTGTTTGCTATGGACGAGACCTTTTCCCTTGCCGGTGGAAGCCGCCTGGTTCGACGACTTGACCAACGTCACGCAGCAAGGGCATGCTGACGAACAGAGAGACCTTGACTGCAGGCTCCATTTCGTTCCGCGCTTAGGACGTTGTCGGT
>NZ_RZOZ02000047.1:0-584 GCF_003999155.2 Mesorhizobium sp. M1D.F.Ca.ET.231.01.1.1 | reverse complement strand
TTGATCCGCGGGCGCGACGCCTTCCAGGATCTGTGGTCGCCCACCGAATTCGTCGGCAATGTCGGTGCGGCGGTCGTTCCGATGATGATCGGAATGGCCTGGACAGCCGCCCGAAAGGGCTATGACAAGGGCAATCCCGTTCTTATCGAGGCCTCCAACGACAGCGGCGCCTGTGGTGCCGCCATTTTTGCGGTGGCGAGCTGATGTCGACAAATGTTTTTGCCAACAGTCTGGAGATCTCGGGCAAGGCCGTCGACGCGAAAACTCTGGGCGCGTTCCCGGACGTTTGCTTCACCCCGCCCGAAAACCCCGCTACGCCACCGGGCGTGCCGGTTCCTTATCCGAGTTTCGGCTTCGCGTCGGATACCGACAAGGGAACGGGAACCGTTAAGATCGCCAACAAAACCGTCAACATCAAAAACCAGTCTTACTTGACGAAGACGTCCGGCACCGAGGCTGGATGCGCGGCGAAGAAAGGGGTCATCACCTCCACAAACACGGGCAAGGAGTATTTCAATTCCTGGTCAAGCGACGTGAAGTTCGATGGCGAGCCTGTCGTTCGTCACACCGATCTCTCGTCCATC
>NZ_RZOZ02000046.1:0-585 GCF_003999155.2 Mesorhizobium sp. M1D.F.Ca.ET.231.01.1.1 | reverse complement strand
GCGATGCTGGAGTTCTGGAAGCTCGACCGGCCGAACGTCATCGCCCATGATTTCGGCGGCGCCACCGCCTTGCGCGCGCGGCAGCCGGATGCGCCCGTCGTCGCCATAGGTACCGCCGACCCGTGTCAGCGCTTCGATGCAGGACGGGATGGCGTTGGCGAAGCCGACCGTCTCCAAGAGCGTCAGTACCGCTTCGTGGATGCGTTCCTTGTCGTTCTGGCTCAATGGCCCATAGCTGCCGCCTTCAAGCCCCGGCCGCACCGGACGGATATCGTCGGCCAAGGGCGCCGCTCGCATCGCGCGGCGCGCTTCGCGCCCGCCGGAACGCCGCGAACGCTGGTCCGACGACGATTCCTGCTTCTCGAGAGCCACTGACATGGAAGCACTCCACCTTTGTTTTTATCTGCAAGGCGGGACGCGGCGGTTGGTCCACCATCGGCCCTGCTTCGTCCCCTTACGGCTCGACTATGCCGCCGGCATTGGCACAGCCTATGAGCCAGCCAGCTCCGTCGAATATGCCAGAGCGCTAAAGCAAAGAGAGCCGGCGAAGGCCGGCTCTCTTTGGGAATTCAGCGTCAGTTGATG
>NZ_RZOZ02000045.1:0-758 GCF_003999155.2 Mesorhizobium sp. M1D.F.Ca.ET.231.01.1.1 | reverse complement strand
GGGTTGAGCGGCGTCCACACCGGGCCCGGCGCCACAGCGTTGACGCGGATGCCCCTGCCGATGAGGTTGCCGGAGAGTGCCCGCGTGAAGGCGTGAATGCCGCCCTTGGTCATCGAGTAATCGATCAGATCCTTCGAGCCCTCGATGCCGGTGACGGAGCCGGTGTTGACGATCGCCGAACCCGGCTTCATGTGCGGCACGGCTTCCTGAGCCATGTGGAAATAACCGTAGAGGTTGGTCTTCAGCGTAGTGTCGAAATGCTGCTCGGTGAGATCGGCGAAGTCGGCCGAATGCACCTGGAAAGCGGCGTTGTTGACGAGCACGTCGAGCCTGCCAAGAGCCTTCACTGTCTGCTCGACCGCCTTGCGGCAGAAGGCGCGCTTGGTGACGTCGCCGCGAAGCGTGACGCAACGCCTGCCTTCGGCCTCGACCGCGGCTTTGGTCGTCATGGCGTCGCGATCCTCGCTGAGGTAAACGATGGCGACGTCGGCGCCTTCGCGCGCGAAGAGCACGGCCACGGCGCGGCCGATGCCGGAATCGCCGCCGGTGATAAGCGCCACCTTGCCGGCCAGCTTGCCAGAGCCCTGCCAGAACGGCGCGTCATAGAGCGGCGCGGGGTCGATCGCCCATTCCTCGCCGGGCTTCGGGTGATGCTGCTTCGGAAAAGGCGGCACCGGATATTTGCGCGCGCCGGCCTGCATGGCGCCCTCCTGCTTTGCCTTTGGCTTGGCACGGTCGATCGCATCGACCTTGCGCTG
>NZ_RZOZ02000044.1:0-985 GCF_003999155.2 Mesorhizobium sp. M1D.F.Ca.ET.231.01.1.1 | reverse complement strand
GGCATTTGATGGTGCATTGTTTTCCCAAGAATGGAAGGATGCACTATGGGCCAGGTTCTTCACGGCAGCGCCACAACGACAGAGGCGATCCGTCGAACAATACAGAATAGTCAAGAGAGCCTGAGAACGCTGGCCAAGCGCTACGGGATCAACCAGAAGACCGTCGCTAAATGGAAGAAGCGGACGTCAGTTGCCGATCTGCCGACCGGCCCACAGGAGCCGAGATCGACGATCTTGTCGCTTGAGGAAGAGGCAATCGTCGTTACCTTTCGCAAGCACACGCTGCTGCCGCTGGATGACTGCCTCTATGCCCTCCAGCCGACGATCCCGCACCTGACGCGCTCCTCGCTGCATCGCTGCCTGCAACGTCACGGCATTTCCCGCCTGCCCGAGGTCGAGGGCGACAAGCCAGGCAAGAAGAAGTTCAAGCGTTATCCGATCGGCTATTTCCACATCGACATCGCCGAGGTGCGCACGGCCGAAGGCAAGCTCTACCTCTTCGTGGCCATCGACCGGACCTCGAAGTTCGCCTATGCGGAGTTGCATGAGAAGGCTGGTAGGATGGCGGCCGCCCAGTTTCTGCGCAACCTCGTGGCCGCCGTCCCCTACGCCATCCACACCGTGCTCACCGACAATGGCATCCAGTTCACCAACCGCACGCAGGACCGGCACGCCTTCGAGCACATCTTCGACCGCGTCTGTCGCGACAACGGCATCGAGCACCGGCTCACGAAAGTGAAGCATCCGTGGACGAATGGTCAGGTCGAGCGCATGAACCGCACGGTCAAGGAGGCCACCGTCAAGCGTTTCCACTACGACAACCACGATCAGCTCCGTCAGCATCTCCAAGACTTCATCGACGCTTACAACTTCGGGCGCCGGCTTAAGACACTGACGGGGCTAACCCCCTACGAATACATCTGCAAATGCTGGACAAAGGACCCTGAACGCTTCAGGCTCGATCCAATCCATCAAATGCCGGGAC
>NZ_RZOZ02000043.1:0-1044 GCF_003999155.2 Mesorhizobium sp. M1D.F.Ca.ET.231.01.1.1 | reverse complement strand
GCGATGATGGCCAGTTTCTTGGAGCCTGAGCGGGCTGCGAGGTCGGTGTAGAAGGCTCTGAAGCGGTCACAGGTTCGGATGGCACTAAGTGCCGCCATGTAGAGGGCACGGCGCACACGCGATCGGCCGCCCTGGATCTGGCTTTTGCGTGCGAGCTTGCCGCTCTTGTTGTCGAACGGGGCAAGGCCGGCGAGCGCCGCGATCGACTTGGGTGAGCGCTGGCCGAGCTCGGGCAGGTGCGCCAGCAGGCAGAGCGCGCCGACCTTGGAGACACCGGGCACGGAAACCATCAGCGCGTGATCGCGGGCGGTGTCCTCGGCTTGACCAATGACGTCGGCGATCCGGCTCTCGAGCGCCTTGATGCGTGTGTCGAAGTGGGCAATCGTTTCTTCAAGGTCGGCAATGACAATCTCGTCGAAGGCCTCAGCGAGGTGCTTCTTCAGCGTTGCCCGCATATCGACCAGATGGTCGCGGTGACGAGCAAGCGATTGAAGTTGCTCGTTTTGTTCGCACGGCGCCGGCTCGGCT
Organism: Mesorhizobium sp. M1D.F.Ca.ET.231.01.1.1; assembly: GCF_003999155.2. Classification (NCBI taxonomy): domain Bacteria; kingdom Pseudomonadati; phylum Pseudomonadota; class Alphaproteobacteria; order Hyphomicrobiales; family Phyllobacteriaceae; genus Mesorhizobium; species Mesorhizobium sp. M1D.F.Ca.ET.231.01.1.1. The sequence goes on along the minus strand of NZ_RZOZ02000043.1, from coordinate 516 downwards.
TCAGGCTGGTAACGGCGGCCATAGTCGCTCAGCATCCTGGCGTCGAGACGGTCCGTCTTGGCGCGCCGTCTTGTCGACTTCGCATAGTGGTGGGTATGGGCCGGGTTGTGCCGCGAGAATGCAACCCCTGCCTTGGCCAGCGCGTGCCGCAGCAGCCGGTCATGCACGCCTGTCGCCTCCATGACGACGAAGTCTTGGCCGGGACCAAGGCCCGCCACATAGGCAGCGATCGCATCGGCCTGGTTGTCGATGCGCCGGCAACGGCCGCTTGCCTCGTCAAAAAAGTCGAGCCACTGCTTGGAGATGTCGCAGCCGACATAGTTCTGCATTATCATGTCCACGCCTCTTCCTGTGGTGCGGGGTCTGCTTGGAACAGCCCCGTGCAACTGTTCAGGTTGATGGTTCACCGGTGGGAAGGGACCGGGCCATGCCACGGCCTGTCTGCAAGGACGACCAGGATCCACTCGGTCTCCTTCCCACTTCAAACCATACACGGGAATCAACACACAGGATCCT
>NZ_RZOZ02000042.1:0-1095 GCF_003999155.2 Mesorhizobium sp. M1D.F.Ca.ET.231.01.1.1 | reverse complement strand
CTAAAATGAGCAACGAAATTGTACGCCGTGTCGCCGCAGGCAGTGCACTTGCTGGATAGCTGCTAACGAATTCGGCGAGTTCAGATATGGCTCGCACTGAGGTATACTCCAATATATCCGCTTCTTTGGCGATAAAATGCCTGCCAAAATGGAGGCTGACGTTGTGCAGGGGGACGGCTATTAGCGCCGCAGCCGGTTAACGCCTCAAGGAATTTTTTGCGTCTGAGGCAGCACGCGCGTGCTGGTGGCGCACGTCATGCAGGTTCTCTTGCAATCGAACTGCAGGCTCTTGCGAAGTTATCGATCAAATTGCGACAGGCGGGCTCACTGTCGTACATCCACTCAGGGTGCCACTGTACGCCGACCATGAATGGCCGGCCGGGTGCCTCGATCGCCTCGACGACACCATCGTCAGCTCGCGCCGAAACGACGAATTCAGGAGCCAACTGTTTAATGGCCTGGTGGTGATAGCTGTTTACTCGGAAAGACGATGATTGCGCTCCACAGAGCCGCCACAGCTGCGTGTCGCGTTCCAACTGAACCTCGTGAACCGTCTTATCCAACGGGGTGCCATCGCGATGATCGATTACGTTTTGTAGTTCATCTAAGGTATGAGGATAGATCGTACCCCCGCCTACAACATTCAAAATCTGCATCCCTCGGCAGATGCCGAGAACGGGCATGGGCCGATCGAACGCTGAACGGGCGAGCGCGAATTCGAAGTCGTCGCGCTCGGGGATCATCCGTTGAACAGCGGGGTGCGGAGGCGCGCCGTAAAGTTCGGTTGGAAAATCGCCACCTCCAGTAAGAACGAGCCCAGAAACGAGGTCTAATAACGCGCTCACGTCATCTTCTTTGACATACGGCAAGATGATTGGAAGCGCACCGGCTTTTTCGATTGCGCTTACATAGTGGACGAGACAGAAGTAACCATCCTTTTCCACGTCGAAATTGCTGACGATCCCTATGACTGGTCGCATGTGCTTTGCCATCTTGAATGGAGTGCTTATATACGCGAGAAGAGCTTGCGCTCCATGGTGGTCAGGCGTTCCGGGCCTTTTTCCGTCACCAGCACCGTCTCGCTGAAGCCCATCC
>NZ_RZOZ02000041.1:0-1160 GCF_003999155.2 Mesorhizobium sp. M1D.F.Ca.ET.231.01.1.1 | reverse complement strand
GGCGCGACGGCGCTGCCCGCCGCGAGCTACCGCAGGCTGAAAGATGCCTTCGCCACTCGCCCGTATCATCTACACCACGGGACACGTTTCGTGCGGAACCCGACACATTGAGGCGCAAATATGCCCCGGCGCGGCGCGAAACACATGCTTCCCCTTTTTCGCGCCACCTGTTCGGTGGCACGCCGATTGCTTGAGGCTTCGTGTAGGCGTGCGGTCAAGATGAGCTGTTCCCACAGAGATCCGGATCCGAACGAATGCACGTGACAGCAAGGCATACATCAAAGGAGTAGCTCATGCGGGTAGCCGTCGTGTGGAACAGTGATTTTACGGGCGTGATCAACCGGTTCGGTCAGCCTTATCCGCAGCCGCCGCAGCCTTGGCCGCATTACGGCGCGATAACCAAAAGCGTGATGGCGGCATTGCAAGAGGGCGGCCACGAAACTCTGCTGTGTGAAGGCGATAAAGAACTGCTCGCCACGCTCCAGGGCTTCATGCCACCCGATCCGCAAGCCCGCCCTTCGGGGTTAGTATTCAACTTGGCAGAGGGAATTCAAGGCGAGTACCGTTTTACCCACGTTCCTGCCATGCTTGAGATGGCCGGTGTTCCATACACCGGATCGAGTCCGCTCGGGCATGGGCTGACCGACGATAAGGTCATCAGCAAGACGCTCATGCGCAGTTGCGGCGTGCCAACGCCGAACTTTCGCGTCATGCGCAGCGGCACCGAGAGCACCGAGGGTCTTCGATTCCCAGTGGTAGTGAAGCCGCGTCACGAAGACAACAGCTTCGGTTTGCAGCTCGTACATGAGCCCGCTAAGCTGACGCAGGCAGTGGAAATGATCATCACGCAATATGCGCAGGATGCGCTCGTGGAAGAATACATAGATGGGCGAGAAATCCATGTGGCGCTGCTCGGAAACCGAGAGATAGAGGTGTTGCCAGCTGTGGAGCATGACTTCGGCGGCGGCCAAACGCGTCTCATGACTTGGGAGGTGAAGTACATGGACGCCGCGGCGCTGCCCAGGATGTGTCCGGCGCAAGTCGAGAGCAGCCTTGCAACTTTGCTGCAGGACATTGCGGTTGCGACCTTCCGTGCCTGCCAGTGCCGGGACTACGCCCGCGTCGACCTCCGGATCGACCGCTCCGGTCAGCCCTTTGTC
>NZ_RZOZ02000040.1:0-1204 GCF_003999155.2 Mesorhizobium sp. M1D.F.Ca.ET.231.01.1.1 | reverse complement strand
TTTGACGCAAACCACCCGGCAGTTGACCATCTAAGCACAACGACGGGAGCGGAGGAGAGGTAATGGCGAACACTCAGTCGAGCTTGGCGCCCGGGCTTCCTTTTAGCGAGGCGGAGTATAACCGTCGCTGGCAAGCTGTTCTTGACCGATTCCAGGAGTTTGGAGTCGACGCAGTCATATCGACTTTCTCGCGCAACCACCAGTACCTGACTGGACATGCTGCCTCCGGCTCGTACGCGAGGCCCTATTACCTGATCATCGCGCCACACGTGCCGCGAACGAATATCGTCCGCTTGTTCGACGAATGGAATGTCCGGGCCGAGAGCATTCCTCTCAAGATCCACACGTATCACCAGCTTACCGAAGCGGGCAAGGTCTGCGCTGAAGTGATGCGATCGCTTGGGCTGGATCGGGGGCGCGTCGGAATGGAGCTCGACCTTTTTGGAATGACGGCCCGCGACGCCATGGAGCTACAAGAGCTACTTCCGAACATCGAGGTTGTGGACGTCTCCCGTCTGATTCTCACTGTGGCGGACATCAAGTCGGCAGAGGAGATCGCCGTCATGCGAAAGGCGATGAAGGGGACGGAGGCCGGCGTTGCCGCCTTTGTTGACGTCCTCAGGGAGGGCGTGTCCGAGCTCGAGGCCGCCGCTATCGTCCAGGCGGCCGTAGAGTCCACGGGGGTAGACGCGACTTTGTTCGGGATTTTATTCGGAAATCACACAGCCGTAGGGCACGCGAAGTCCGGCAACAACCGCCTCAAACAGGGCGACGTCGCCTACATCGAGGTCGGCGGAAGGGTTCATGATTACGCCGCCGGGCTAGTGCGCTCCGCAATCTACGGCAGACATGCCGAGGCCACGGCTCTGTATGAACTCTCGAACGCAGCGTTGGAGGCGGCGATCGCAGCTGCGATGCCCGGGGCATTGACCGGAGACGTCGATGCTGCCGCACGAGGGGTCGTAGAGCGGGCTGGCCGTCCGCAGACATTCCGCCAGCGCGTTGGCTATTCATGCGGTCTCGGTTGGTCGACGCGGGGCTACACCAGCTTAGAGCCGGGCGGCCAGAATGTGCTGCGGCCCAACATGGCGCTGCACATGCCGCTGTTCCTGACCGACGAGGAGGGCCGTTTCGCGATCGGTTGCAGCGAGACGATCCTGGTGACCGATGGAGGGGCGGAGGTCCTGAGCAACGGCGATCGCGA